>PWLA01000051.1 GCA_003559555.1 Gemmatimonadota bacterium
CTCGGCTCGAACCTGCGGTTCTCATCCGGGCGGGAGTGTTCATGGCGGATTCAAGGTCTTCCGCCGGAGTTCTTGTCTTTGGGGGGGGCAGGATAGAGGCGCCGCCCGGATTCGAACCGGGGATAAAGGATTTGCAGTAATCCTCTGGGATTTCGGATTCTTTCGGAATCGTTCGGATCCTTTCGGGAAACGGGGCTCTTCGGGCTATCAGACTTCGGAATCGTTCGGTCCGTTTCGGATCCTTTCGGCGGGGTTGTGCCCACGTTGTGCCCCTGGACAGCTATCGGCCGCGGGACCTCTCAATCGACCTCCGGCTCGACAACTCCAAGATCCGGCGGCCAACGGGATTGGTGGGGGCCACACCTGCGGAAACGACCCAGTGCGAGAGTTCCTTCGCACCCCTGGACTGCGAATGCCTCGAGTGTCGGTCAGCTTGCGACTCAGGAGGGATTGCGACAGGCATGTTCGACATTTTTCCTATCGGGCCCACGCCCTGAGTTTGCAGAAAGTTCCCTACCGGCGACTGCTCCAAGGCCTCGTCGATGTTCAGCTCGGAAGTACGGAAGAGGCAGCGTCGGTGCGTGGAGGAGGGGCTCGTTGGAGGAGCACGAGGGTTCCCTGCCCCCGGCGGATCGGCTCGTCACCTATGGGCAGGGGGAAGCTCGGCCGGGCGGGCCCGTCTGCCCAGGCCGCCCACGACCCTCGGCCCAGCAGCGAACCCTGGGGTTGGCGATCCGCGATGGATCGCCCTCCAGCTCTGCCCGGAAGCCAGCGGCATCCGGAATCGCCTCCATCAAATACAGATAGTTGCGAGCAATGTGCTCCGGTAGGTCCTCGAATCCCGGCGGACCTGTCGGAGCCCGGACCCAGGAGAGCAGGGTTTGCCGGACCTCCGGTTCCTCCCCCAGACGTCGGAGGGTTGTGAGGGCATTGCCCCGGTGGGCCTTGGTCCTTCCCTCTTCTACGGAAAACACGAGGGCGGGAAGGGGGGTCTCCAGGGCCAGTTCAGCCCCGTGCTCAGCCCTGGCCACCAGGAAACCTCGGTGCAGTGCGCGTCCGAGGACGGGTGGCGGCGGGGCAATGGCCACCCACCGGAGCAACGCATCGATCACCGCGTTCAGATCGGCGTCCGAAAGGACGGAACAAGGGGCGAGGACCGCTGACGACATAAACTGGACTACCACGGCCTCCCCCTCCGGCTGGTCGATCCGTGCCACCAACCAGTCCTTGACCTCCTCAAGCGTCATGCTGGGTTGATGGCATTCCGGCTCCTGGCCCTGCAGGACCTCCGGCAGCCCTCCCATCAGCAGGAGACCGAGTAGGATGGCTGCGCACCGGAAACCGGGCACTCGTGTCGTTCTGCCGTCAGCGTTCATTACAGGCACTCCCCTGGCACCGGATGCGAGGGCCACCACCCCGGTTGGCCGCCAGAGTGGATCAGTGTGAAGGAGGATCCAACCCAGTCCCAGATGTCGAAAGATGGGCCGGAAAATCCGGCGTGGGTGGCCGCGGCGGCATTGATACATTCGCCCGCCTGTTCAACCAGTTGCTTAGCTTGTTCATGCAGTCCGGTCCAAGAGGAAGCGACTGCCGACTCCAGGGCTGCAGGAACGACGTGCTGTGAATGATTGGCCACAAAGGTCTGAACGTTCAGGGCATGTTCACCCTCATGCCCCCACACCCAGTCGTGCCACCAGACCGCCCAACTGGGACCACCACCCGAGCAGGCGGCCTTCTGGTTGAACTCCCAGAAACTGACAAGACCCGACTGGGCGCAGCTGTCCGGGTGTTCGGTCCCGCCCTGCAGGTAGTCGGGGTTTATGGTGGAGGCCATCTGAACATCCGTGCTCACCGAGGTCACGAACCAAAGTCCATGATTCGGACCGCCCTGGTCTACCTGGGTCCGGGTATACCCCGTCGCCGAAAGCGGGTCCTCCAACGGCTGCATGAGCCAGTAAGGTTCCGACATCCCTCCCACGGAGCACCCTACGTCGGCCCGACAGAGCCGACCGATCGACTCAGATCCGGAAGGAAACGGTACGCCCCCTTGAGCGTAAGTGATCCCACTGCCGAGCGACCAGCTCCACTCGCTCCCAGTCCGAGGACCCACCTGGATGAAGGAGGTGGCCTGGAACTCCACCCCGGCAGCTTTCCCCTCCACTCTTACCTGTCCGGAACGGACGAGCGGCCCCTCCCAGGTCATCCCGGTCCAGCTCCCACCGTCCACCACCGCGCCGGCTCCGGCGAACCACCACCGGTCTATCTGCAGGGGAGTCGCCGGAGGATCCACCGTCAACTCACATCCGCCGACCTGACCGCGCATCACCCCCGCATCGCACCCGAGTTCCACCGTCGCACCGCAGTTCCCGAAACGGTGACAGTCGCTCCCATCCCCTCCTCCTCCGTCTCCACCTCCCGAAGGATCTGGTTCCGCTGCCCAGCCCGGGGGGGTGGGCATCGAGGGCGGAGGCGGGGTGGGAGGGTCCGGCGTAGGAGCGCTTGATACGCCTTCAAGGGTGCAGAGGCACTTGTCATCCTCCATGCGACACGCGGCGTTGCTTACGGGGCAGTTCTCGCCCGTGCCGCCGGAGAATGCCATGATCGCGTCCGGAAGCGGCCTTCCTTCCTCCACTTGGTCCAGGCCCACCGAGCGCGGTTCCGTCAAGTCCCCGCAACCGCCCAGGACCATAAAGGAAGCGAGAAGGATCGCGCCGAACCATCCCCTGGGGGATGGGCGAAGGGCCGACCCACCTACTATGAGTCTAAGAGGGGGGGGGCGAATACGATATAGAGGGACAGATTCTGCATTCCGGGTCGGTTCCGATGGGGGACGCTCAGGGTGAAGGCGGAAGGGACGCAACAGTCACTTACCGCAAAGTATTCCCGCCCACCCGGGCACGTCAAGCTGGATTCCCAATGGCCAGCGCGACCCTCCCGGCCCGTACTGGTGTTCCCCCGATCTCGGTGGATATCCGATTATCGAGGCACACTAGGTGTCCGAAGGGCAAGACAGAAGAAAATGCAGGCGGCCGAATTCGAGCGCCGCATGCTCGAGTTGGTCCCCTCAGGACAAAGCCCGCAGAAACTGACCAAGGAGTTCGAGCCGTCGCCGAACACGATCCGAAAGTGGGCGAAGCAAGCGGAGATTGGGGAGGGCCACCGGACCGATGGGCTGAACACGGCAGAGCGAAAGGACCTCCATGAGTTCCCTACAATCCGTAGCCGGGGTGGACGGCGGCACTGGTGCGCGATGACTCCTTCGGTCGCCTCGGCTCGAACCTGCGGTTCTCATCCGGGCGGGACTGCGCAGGGGAGGGGCCGGCAGGTCCGACGGCCCGGGTGCGCAGAAGAGGCGAGTAAGAGGCGCCGCCCGGATGGGCCTCCGGTCGCCTGCGGCGATCCTCGGCCGCGTCGGCGGGTCACCCCCTCGGCCCGCTTCGCGGGATTGGAGGTTGGCCGCCTCGGCTCGAACCTGCGGTTCTCATCCGGGCGGGACTGCGCAGGGGAGGGGCCGGCAGGTCCGACGGCCCGGGTGCGCAGAAGAGGCGAGTAAGAGGCGCCGCCCGGATTCGAACCGGGGATAAAGGATTTGCAGTCCTCTGCCTTACCACTTGGCCACGGCGCCAGAAACGCCCACGGGGAGACTCCGCGTTCGTCGCGATGAGCCTCCCCGTGGAGGGAGAGCGGGAAACCGGACTCGAACCGGCGACCCCCACCTTGGCAAGGTGGTGCTCTACCAACTGAGCTATTCCCGCGGGTCTCGCAATGTGTACGTCGGCTGGCGGTCCCCTGCGCACCCTGCCACACATCGCATTGTGGAAGGAGAAACTACCCCGAAACCCCCTCTCTGTCAACGGGTGTTGCCTCCGGGCTCGCGTGGTTCCGAGCCCGGCGCCGGAGCCCGCACAATGACCGCGTCAGGTCGGTTTCCATCAACGGATTTGATCTGGCCGCAGTCCTGTGTATCTTTCGCCGGCCTCATTGCCTTACCCCTCGACCCCTGCCCATGCTCCAGCCCGCCTCCATCGCCCTCCTGGGGCTCCTCTTCATCACCGGGACCTCTCCGGCGGCCGCTTCCGTGTCCGGGACCGAATGGCTCGAGCCCGCCGGCTCCCCGGCACCTGCCACGGCGGGACTCCAACAGGTGGCCGACACCATCCCGGATCTGGAGGACCTCCCTGCGGTGGCCGAGGGTGTGGAGAACCCCCTCCTCCCTCGGGGAACCTTCCACCTCGGCACGTCGCTGGCGAGCACCACCATCCGGAGTGTCCACGGCGACGACGGCCGGCTCCCCCTGGGCGGGCCCTTCCTGGCCCCGGCCCTGGGCGTCGACCAGTTGCCGGAGATGGGTGACACCGAGCTCCGATTTCGGGACCTCATGGGTCCGGGCTCGGACTGGACTCTGAATCTGGGAAGTGTTCGCGGACGATTCCTGGCTCAGGAGCAGAGCGTGCCGGTGCAGGTGGGCTACGGCGTCCTGGACCGCCTCACCGTGGGTGTCACCCTTCCCTTCTTCCGCCGGCGCATTCACCCCTTCGTTCGCCTGGCGGGAGAAGGCGCCACTGTGGGCGGCAATCCTGGCGCGGTCGCAGCGGGCGATGTGAACGACTTCCTCTCAGGCTCGGAGGCGGCGCTGGCCCAGCTGCAGCAGCAGGTGGAGGCGGAATGCGCCGAGGGCTCGTCGAGCCGGTGCCAGCAGGGGCAGGAGCTCCTGGAGCGGGCTTCCGGCTTCGTGGCGGCGCTGGAGGCGGCCTACGAGGAAGCCCTGGTCTTCCCCCTCCGGGGAACCGGTGGAGCCGGTCAGCTCCTGGACCGCTGGAGCGGGATCCGCACCGAGCTCGGCGAATGGGACGTCACCGCGCCGGAGGACTTTCCGGTGGCGGAAGGGCCCCTGGCGGACGAGACCTTCGCCTCCACCTTCGTGGATCCGGTGTGGGGCGTGGACGGCTTTCCTCGGGAACGCGTCAGGGAGTACATGGAGCTGGGTGACGTGGAGGTCCATGCGGTGGTGGGTCTGCTGGACCTGGGCCGACGGGCCGAATCCCTCCGAATCCGCTCCTCGCTGGTGGCCAGTCTCCGTTTCCCGACGGGGGTGGCCGACTCGCTCCAGACCATCGCTCCCATGGCTCCACCCCGGGGCGTGGGGGGAGGTGGGCTTCGCCTGGTCACCGACATCGTCTCGGCCCACCGCAGGCTCGCGCTCCTCACCGTGGTGGACGGTTGGTGGTTTTCCGAAGGTGAGGCCGTGATCCTGGCCCCGGATCCGAACCGCCTCCTGGGCGAAACCGGCGTGGCCCGCCTCCCGGTGGACTGGCAGCCGGGCTCCACCCTCCAGGTGGCGGTGACCCCCCGATTCCACGTCACCCCGGGGATATCCCTGGGGCTGGGGTACCAGTTCGATCGCCGGGGCGACCACTCCATGACGGCCCGGGAGGAGGGATCCGTCCCGGCCCCCGCCGATGGCTCCGGCTCCACCCTCCACCGCCTCCGGGGCGAACTCCGGCACCACGGATTCGAAGGGCCCGTGGCCCAGGCGCTCCCCTTCCGGATGGAGCTCCACCTGACCTACGAGGGCACGGTGGCCGGAAACGGGGACCTCCCGGTGGCCGAGCGTCGGATCCAGATGGGCGCCCGGGTCTTCCGGAGCCGCTGACGGGCGCCACTGCCACCCTCGGCCCACGCCCACCCTCGGGACTCAACCGGCCGAGAGCAACTCCCGTGCATGGTCCCGGGAGGTCTCCGACTCCGGGTCGCCTCCCAGCATGCGGGCGATCTCCCGGACCCGGGCCTCTCCGTCCAGGAAGACCACGGTGGTGGCCGCCACGCCGTCCCGGGTCTCCTTCTCCACCCGAAGATGCCGGTGTCCCCGGGAGGCCAGTTGGGGAAGGTGCGTGATCACCAGCACCTGGTGATGGTCCGACACCTCCCGGAGCTTCGCCGAAACGGCGTGGGCCACCGTCCCGCCGATCCCGGCGTCGATCTCGTCGAAGATGAGGGTGGGGACCCGGTCCACCCGGGCCAGGATCGTCTTCAGGGCCAGCATGACCCGTGACAGCTCGCCACCAGACGCGATTCGGGCCAGCGGGCGGGGTTCGAATCCGGGGTTCAGGGAGGCCTGGAACGCCACCCGCTCCCCTCCGTGCGGTCCCGGCTCGTCCAGGGGCTCCAGGGCCACCTGGAAGACGGCCCCGGGCATCCCCAGCTCGGGCAGCAGCTCCTCCACCCGCTCGGTGAGGCGGTGGGCGCCTTCCCGGCGCATCCGGCCCAGCTCAACAGCACGCTCGTCCAGCAGGGTCCGTACCCGGGCCATCTTCCCCTCCAGCGCCTCCACCTCCAACTCCCCGGACTCCAGCTCCGCCAACTCCTCCTGCAGTCGCCGGCCGGTGGCCAGTACATCGTCAAGGTCGGGGCCGTACTTCCGCTTGAGCCGGAAGAGAAGGTCGGAGCGCCGACGCACCTCTTCGGCGCGGCCGGGGTTCACCTCGATCCCCGAGGCATAGTCCCCCAGCGTTCGCCCCAGCTCGGTCACCAGGTGGTAGGCGTTCTCGACCTCCTCGCCGTGTGGTGCCAGCGACGGGTCCACCCGGGCCAGCCGAGCCACCAGCTCCCGCACCCGGGAGAGTCGCTCCGAGGCCGAACCTTCCTCGGCATAGAGGAGCACGTAGGCCTCCTCGGCGTCCCGGGCCAGATCCTCGGCATGGTCCAGCCGTTTCAACTCCAGCTCCAGCTCCTCGTCTTCTCCGGGACGGATCTCCGCATCCTCGATCTCCTGGAGCTGAAAGCGAAGGAAGTCGGCCCGGGCCTCCAGCTCCCGCATCCGCTCCTCACGGGCCCTCCGTTCGCCAACCAGTTCCTGGAGCTCCCGGTAGAGCCCCTCCACCTCGCCGGCCAGACCATCGGCCTCGGCGAAGTCGTCCAAGATCCGCCTCTGCTCATCGGGACGCAGGAGCGTCTGGTGCTCGTGCTGCCCGTGGAGGTCCACCAGGGCCCGGCCGAACTCCCCCACCGCCCCGGCGGTAGCCGGCGACCCGTTGATCCAGGCCCGGTTCCGGCCCTGGGCCTGCACCTCCCTTCGAAGAAGCAGAAACTCGTCCTCGGTGGGAAGGCCCAGCTCGGGCAGCCGCTGCAGGATCTCCGGACGCCCCGACAGATCGAAGACCGCCTCCACCACCGCCCGGTCGGTACCCGCCCGCACCGAGTCCGACGACGCCCGCTCCCCCAGCAGGAGCGAGAGGGCGCCGATGAGGATGGACTTCCCTGCCCCGGTCTCCCCGGTGAGGGTGTTCAGGCCTGGACCCAGCTCCACGGAGAGGTCCCGGATGACGGCAAAGTCCCGGATGCGGAGTTCTATGAGCATGGTGGAATACGGTGGTGAGTCGGATGGGCCCGTGCAATGGCCCGGTGGGACGGTATCGGCACCGCCCGACCTTCCGGTCTCGCGGCCTTCACACGGCCCAGTTCAGCTTCCGGCGCAGGGTATCGAAGAAGGTCTGCCCCGGGAACCGCACCACTGCTACCCGCTCAGATCCCGGGCGAATGACCACCCGGTCCCGAAGGCCGATGGGGACGGCGGACTGCCCGTCGGCGGTGAGCACCAGTTGTTCGGCCCGATCCAGCGCCTGGATGGTGAGGCTCCCCCGTGCCTGGAGGACCAGGGGACGCATGGCCATGGTGTGGGCCGCGATAGGGGTCACCACCAGCGAGGTCAGCTCGGGTGTCAAGATCGGCCCCCCTGCCGACAGCGAATAGGCCGTGGAGCCGGTGGGCGTGGCCACGATGACCCCGTCGCCGGAAAAGCGCCCGATCTCCTCCTGGCCCCCGTCCCACCCGATCCAGAGGCCCAGGCGCACGACCCGTGCCAGTCCCTTCTTGTGGAGGACCAGGTCGTTCAGGGCCCAGATCTGGGGCCCCTCTCCGTTTTTCTCGTGGATCACCGACGCCTCGACGGTGGCCCGCATATCCAGCCAGCACGCCCCCTCCAGAAGCTCCGCCAGGCCCGATTCCAGCTCGTCGGCCGGAAGGGAGGTCAGAAATCCCAGGTGGCCCAGGTTCACCCCCAGGACCGGGGTACCCCGGGGTACCATGCTGGCCCCCCGCAGGAGCGTCCCGTCGCCCCCCAGCGTCAGGAGAAGGTCCGGCGCTCCGTCCTCCTCCGGCGCCAGGACGCGCCGGTCGGCCAGGGCACCCGTCCGGAGAGCCTCTTCGGGGAGGAGCTCCAGATCGTGGTCCTTCGCCAGCCGGGTCACCACCCGGACCAGCTCGCCGAGCCCCTCCGACCCCACGCGTCCCACCAGACCCACCGTTCTGACGGGGGTCTTGAGAGGAGGACCGGACCCCCCATCCCCCTGGCTCATGCCGATTCCCGCGACGCCGTCAGGTCGCGGCTCACCATCCGGCGCATACGTTCGGCGATCCCGGCAGCATCCAGGCCGATCTCAGCCAGGAGCTCGCCTCGGGAGCCGTGCTCCACGAAGCGATCGGGAATCCCGTGGGTCTCCATCCGCGCCGGTACCGGGAGGCCCGGATCGTCCAGGATCTCCCGGCTGATGAAGGCACCGAACCCGTTGACCACCGTTCCCTCCTCCACCGTGAGGAGGGCGTCGTGCTCCGAGAGGACCCGAGCCAGAACGCCCCGATCGTAGGGCTTGAGAAAGCGGCAGTTGACCACCGTGGCCTCGATTCCCTCCTGACGGCTCAGCGTCTCGGCGGCCTCTACCGCCTCGAGCACCATGGTCCCCACGGCCAGGACCACCAGGTCCCGGCCCTCCCGCACCACCTCCCAGCGTCCGTACGGCACCTCGGCGATCTCGGCGAACCGCGGCACCTCGTGGGGCACTGCCGCCCGGGGCCAGCGGATGGAGAAGGGCCCTTCCTCGTGCTTCACCCCGGCCCGGAGCAGCCCCAGCATCTCGGACCCGTCCTTGGGCGCCGTCACCGTCATGTTGGGCACCGCCAGCATGTAGCTGATGTCCAGGGCGCCGTGGTGGGTGGGGCCGTCGGGTCCGGCGATCCCCGCCCGATCCAGACAGAAGACCACCGGAAGCTCCTGGAGGGCCACGTCGTGGACGATGCCGTCGAAGCCCCGCTGCAGGAAGGTGGAGTAGATGGCCACCACCGGCCGCACGCCCTGGGTGGCCAGGCCGGCAGCGAAGGTGGTGGCGTGCCCCTCGGCGATGCCTACGTCGAAGAAGCGGTCCGGGAAGACGCCGCCGAAGACGCCGGTGCTGGTCCCTCCGGGCATGGCGGCCGTGATCACTGCGATCCGCGAGTCCTCACGACCCAGTGCCGTGATCCCCTCACCGAAGACCTTCTGATAGCGAGGCAGGCCCCCGGCCTTCTTCTTTCCGATCCCCGAGATCTTGTCGAAGGGTGAGGCGGCGTGCCACTTCACCGGGTTCTCCTCCGCCGGCGAGTAGCCCTTCCCCTTCTGGGTGAGCACGTGGACCAGGATCGGTCCCCCCAGCCCCTTCACCCGGTCGAAGGTGTCCACCAGGACGTCCATGTCGTGCCCGTCCACCGGACCCACGTAGCGGAACCCCAGTTCCTCGAAGAGCATGCCCGGCACCAGCAGTCCCTTCACCCCACCCTCCATCTTCCCCGCCACCGTCTCCATCACCTCGCCCAGGCTCCGGGGCGCCTTCTGCAGCAGTGACTTCACCTCGCTGCGCACCCGGTTGTAGACCGGGTTGGTGATCATGGTGGTGAGGTACTTGTTCATGGCCCCCACGTTGGGGGCGATGGACATGTCGTTGTCGTTCAGGACCACGATGAGGTCCCGGTCGGTGTGGCCCGCGTTGTTCAGCGCCTCGTAGGCCAGACCGCAGCTCATGGCCCCGTCCCCGATGATGGCCACCACCTTCTCCTTGCGGCCCATGAGATCCCGACCCGCGGCCATGCCCAGCGCGGCCGAGATGGAGGTGGCGGCGTGGCCAGCGCCGAAGGTGTCGTACTCCGACTCCTTCCGGCTCAGGAAGGGGGCCAGCCCCCCGTACTGTCGAATGGTGGGAAACCGTTCGTTGCGCCCCGTGAGGATCTTGTGGATGTAGCCCTGGTGACCGGTGTCCCAGACCAGGCGGTCCCGGGGGGTGTCGAAGACGTGGTGCAACGCCACCGTCAGGTCCGCCACGCCCAGGCTGGCTCCAAAGTGCCCCCCGATCTGCGAGACCACGTCGATGTGGCGCTCCCGGGCCTCCCGGGCCAGATCCTTCAGCTCGTCCCGGGAAAGATCCCGGATGTCGGTCGGCCACTTCACTCGATCCAGAACTGACACCTGCGTCGACTCCTGCCGGAGGTTCACTTGGAGGATGGCGGCGCCGGGGCTGCGGGAGATCCCGCGCCATCCGTCGGACTCGTCCCCGCCGCTCATCCGTAAAAGTACTGCGAGAGGGTCACCTTCACCAAATCCCGGCCAGCCCGGCACGGCGTCCCAGCGGGCCCGGGTGCTTCACCTGGAACCCTCCTCAGCGATCCCGGTCCACCACGTACGCCGCCAGCCCGTCCAGGGCCGGCGACTCGATGCCGCCGTCCCGCAGCGCCTCCCGGGCCTCCCGGACCAGCCGCCGGGCCTCGCCTCGGGCCTCGCCCACACCCAGCAGCGCCACGTAGGTGGACTTGTCCAGCTCGGCGTCGGAGGGATTCTTTCCGAGTGCGTCGGCGTCGGCGGTGGCGTCCAGCACGTCGTCGGCGATCTGGAACGCCATCCCGATGGCCCGGCCGTAGGCCTCCAGCGCCTCCCGAACCCCGTCCTGGGCCCGGGCCGCCACCGCGCCCATGGAGAGGGCCGCGGTGAGGAGCGCCCCCGTCTTCCGTCGGTGCAGCCCGTCCAGCTCTCCCCGCTCCAGCCTCCGTCCCTCGCCCAGCAGGTCCAGGGCCTGTCCGCCCACCATCCCGCCGGCTCCTGCCGCCCGGGCCAGGATCCTGACCAGGTCGCGGCGAACGCCGTCGGGCAGCCCCATCTCCGATGCCGAATGCCAGAGGTGCAGGTGGGCCGCCGGAATGAGCGCTCCGGCTCCCAGAACTGTGGAGGCCTCCCCGTGGACCGCATGGGGGGTCGGGCGTCCCCGACGCAGCGGAGCATCGTCCATGCACGGCAGGTCGTCGTGCATGAGCGAGTACGCGTGGATCAGCTCCAGCGCCGCCGCCACCTGCCGGGCGCCCTCCTCGTCCGGACCGCCACAGGCCCGGTAGGCGGCCACACACAGGATCGGCCGAAGGCGCTTGCCTCCGGAGGTCACACCCTGCCGAACCGCATCCCTCACCTGGGGATCCAGGAGGGGAAGAAGGGCGTCCAGCGCCTGGCCCAGGGCCCCCTCCACCGCGACTCGCTCCCGGTCCAGGAAGCGCTCCAGCGAGAATGCGCCTTCGGTAGAGGGCGAACTCACCGGGGGCCTCACTCCTCGTCGCCTTCGAAGTCCCGGGTCCGAAGCGCGTCAGCCTCGCCCACCAGCTCCTCCACCCGGAGCTCGGCCCGGGCCAGAAGCGCCTCCGCCTCCCGGATGTGACGCACGCCCTCCTCGAAGAGAGCCAGGCCCCGCTCCAGCTCCACCTCCCCACCCTCCAGGGTGGAGACGATCTCGTCCAGTCGCCCGAGCCGGGTCTCCAGCGTCATCTCGCTCTCGCCGTCGCCGTCGCCGGCCGGCGGATCGGCCCCCGGAGGCGCTTCGGCTCCCCCTGCAGGGTTCTCCGTCGCCCCATCGTCCGTCACTTTCTGGTCCCCTTCCTGGCTCACTCGCTCGCTCCATCGGGTTGGATGTTCAGTGCCTCACATTGGATCCGACCGTCCACCACACGGAGGTCGAACCGCGCCCGCTCCTCGAATTCGGCCACGCCCCGAAGGACACGCCCCTCGGGGTTCAGGGCCACCGCATACCCCCGCTTGAGGGTGGAGAGGGGGGAGAGGGCTTCCACCCGACCTCCCGCCACCGCCAGCCGCTCCCGCCGCCGGTGGATCAAGGTCCGGATCGCCCGGCTCAGTCGCTCCGACAGCTGATCTCGCCGCCGGACCCGGGGCTCCAGAACCGACCTCATGGCCGGGGCCAACCGGTGGGCTTGTCGCTCCAGCCGGCGGCTCCGTGGGATCATCAGGCCCTGCATGGCCGAGGGCAACCGATGGGCTCGGCGCTCCAGAGCCCGTCGCCGGGGCTCCAGGAGCCGCCGGACCCCTGCCTCGGTCCGCTGCCGACCCGACTCCAACCGGTGCCGGCGCCGCTCCACCTGGGTCCGCAACCCCCTGGCCAGCCGGGGACGCACCCGGTCCAGCGCCTCCAGGAGGGCTGCCCGGTCCTGCACCGCCGCCTCCGCCGCCGCCGAGGGGGTGGGCGCCCGGTGGTCGGCCACCAGGTCGGAGATGGTCACATCCGTCTCGTGGCCCACCGCCGAGATCACCGGCACTGGCGAATGGGCGATGGCCCGGGCCACCGGCTCTTCGTTGAAGGCCCAGAGGTCCTCGATGGAGCCGCCTCCCCGACCCACGATGATCACATCCACATCTCCTTCGGCGGCCAGCACCCGCAGGGCCTCGGCCACCTCTGCCGACGCACCCTCACCCTGCACCCGTGCGCCCCTGACCACAACCCGGGTCCACGGCGCCCGCCGTCGGATCACCGTCAGGATGTCCCGGATGGCGGCTCCCGTGGGGGAGGTGACGATCCCCACCGACCGGGGGAACCGGGGGAGAGCCCGCTTCCTGGCCGGTTCCAGGAGGCCTTCCTTCTGCAGGGTCCGCCGCAGCTTCTCGAAGGCCAGCTTCCAGAGCCCCTCGGTCCCCTCGGCCTCCAGCTCCCGGACCTGGAGCTGCAGCTCACCCCGGGCCTCGTACATGGTGATCCTGCCCAGCGCCTGCAGGTCCATCCCCTCCTCGGGATCCATGGGCAGCCGGGCCGCGTCGCGCCGCCACATGACACACCGGAGCTGGGAGCGGTCGTCCTTCAGGGAAAAGTAGCAGTGACCCGACCGGGCCCGGGTCCAGCTCCCCACCTCGCCGGCCACCCTCACCTCCGGGAAGCGGTCCTCCAGGAGGCTCCGGAGGGCGGCGTTCAGCTCCGAGACGCTCCAGACCGGCAGCTCGGGTGGTGTCCCGTCCTGCCCGTCCGGGGGCAGGTCCCCTCCAGGCGGGGGCTCGCCCGGCTCCACCCCCCCACGCTCCGGGCCCGAACCTCCCGCCTCCTGGTCCTCGCCTTCCCCGGCGGGTTCGGCGAAAAGATCCAGCGTGCCCTCGTCAGAGGAGGAGCTCACCGGAGGGGGGCTCCCAGCCCCCGGGCGGCCTTGAGGGTGTTGGAGAGGAGCATGGCGATGGTCATGGGTCCCACGCCCCCCGGCACGGGGGTGATGGCGGAAGCCACCTCCCGCACCTCGTCGAAGGCCACGTCGCCCACCAACCGGTATCCCTTCTCCCGGGATGCGTCCTCGACCCGGTTGATTCCCACGTCGATGACCACCGCCCCGGGCTTCACCATGTCGGCGGTGATGAGCCCCGGATGCCCGGCCGCCACCACCAGGATGTCCGCCATGCGGGTGTGCTCGGCCAGGTCCCGGGTGAAGAGATGTGCCACGGTCACGGTGGCGTCCCCTCCCCGGCGTTCCTCCGCCAGAAGGAGCTGACCCATGGGCCGTCCCACGATATTGGACCGGCCCACCACCACCGCATTCTGCCCCCGGGTCTCCACCCCGCTTCGTACCAGGAGCTCGATGACGCCCTGGGGGGTGCAGGGAACCAGAGCAGCCGGGTCACCCACCGTCATGCGCCCCACGTTCACCGGGTGGAAGCCGTCCACGTCCTTGGCCGGGTGAACCGCCTCCAGGATCTGCTCCCTGCGGATATGGTCCGGGAGGGGGAGCTGCACCAGGATCCCATGGATCTCCGGATCGGCGTTCAGACCCTCGATCCAGCCCAGGAGCTCCTCCTCGGGAAGATCCTCCGGAAGGTCGACCTGGCGGGAGCGGATGCCCACCTCGGCCGCAGCCCGGTTCTTCATTCGGACGTAGGACTGGCTAGCTGGATTGTCTCCCACCAGGACCGTGGCCAGTCCCGGGACCTGCTCTCCCTGTGCCGTCATCTCCTCGATTTCCCGGGCCACCTCTCCCCGGATCTCCCGGGCCATCTTCGTGCCGGAGATGATCTCCGCCGCCATGAACGCTCCTGATCTCTGAGTCAACGTGTGTTGGGAAGGTACTGCGGACGCAGGGCCGGAGCCCCGCCTACCGGGCGAAGTCCACCGCCCGGGTCTCTCGGATCACCACCACCTTGATCTGCCCCGGATACTGGAGCTCCTCCTCGAAGCGCCGAGCCACCTTCTCCGAGAGTCGGGCCATCTCCTGGTCGTCCACCGTGTCCGGCTCGACCATGACCCGGACCTCCCGACCGGCCTGGACGGCAAAGCAGCGCTCCACTCCGTCGAATTCAGTGGCGATGGACTCCAGGCGCTCCAACCGCTTCACGTACGTCTCGAACATCTCCCGGCGGGCACCGGGCCGGGCACCGGAGATGGCGTCGGCGGCGGTGACCAGAAACGACTCGGGATAGCGGTGGGGCTCCTCGTCGTGGTGGGCCCGGATGGAGTTCAGGACCACGTCGGGCTCGCCGTGGCGCTTGCAGAGCTCATAGCCCAGCTCCACATGCGTTCCCTCGTGCTCATGGGTCATCCCCTTGCCCACGTCGTGGAGGAGCCCGGCCCGCCGGGCCAGCTGCACGTCCAGACCCATCTCCTGGGCCATCATCCCCGCCAGGCGGGCCACCTCCCGGGAGTGCTGGAGCTGATTCTGTCCGTAGGAGGTCCGGAACTTGAGCCGGCCCAGCACCCGGGCCACCTCGGCGGGCACGTCATGAAGCTCCAGGTCGTAGAGGGCCTGGCGCGCCGCCTCCTGCATCCCCTCCTCCACCTCGCCCTGGCTCTTCTCAACCATCTCCTCGATTCGGCCCGGATGGATGCGGCCGTCCTCGATGAGCTTCTCCATGGCGATCCGGGCCACCTCCCGACGAATGGGATCGAACCCCGAGAGCACCACCGCCTCCGGGGTGTCGTCGATGATGACGTCGATCCCGGTGGCCTGCTCGAAGGCCCGGATGTTCCGCCCCTCCCGGCCAATGATCCGTCCCTTCATGTCGTCGGAGGGGAGCTGGACCACCGACACGGTGGTCTGGGCCGACTCCTCGGCCGCCATACGCTGAATCGCCAGGGCGATGACTTCCTTGGCCTCCCGGTTGGCCTCCTGCTGGGCCTCTTCCCGGATCTCCTTGATCCGCTGGGCCGCCTCGGCCCGGGCCTCTTCCTCCATCTCCTCCACCAGCTGGCTCCGGGCCTCTTCGGCCGAGAGTCCGGCCAGCTCCTCCATGCGCTCCTTCGCCTTCCGTTCCGCCTGCTCCACCTCCTGGATCCGGGCCTCCAGGAGGTCCTCCCGCTCCCGAAGCTCCTCGGCCCGCTTCTCCTGAGCCTGATCGCGCTCGTTCAGGCGGTCGAACTTCCGGTCCAGGGAGTCGGAGCGCTCCGACACCCTTCGCTCCAGCTTCTCCAGCTCCGTCCGTCGCCGCTTCTCCTCCTTTTCCCACTCCTCCCGGAGTCGGAACGCCTCTTCCCGGCCCTTGAGCCCTCCCTCCTTCTCCAGGCTCCGGGCTTCGTCTCGGGCACGTTCCACGATCCGGGTGGCCTCGTCCCGGGCTTCCGCCTTCTCCGCCGCCTGGCGAGATCGCTCCCGCCCACGGCCCAGAAGGAGCCCCACGACGAGGCCTGCAAGCAGGGCCACAACGGCCGCCGCCAGGGCGATGGCCTCGGGGGATTCCATGTATAGACTCCAGAAGCGGAGGGTCGCCCCCCCCGCGGAAAGGCAAGTTCAGGAGATGCCCGTTCGGCCCCGTCGGGCCGCGGACATCCCACGATCCATCAGTTGAGAATAGGAATCTCTCGAGGAGCGCCGCAAGGGAGGGCGCATCAACCCGGACCCATTACGGCCCATGGAGAGGGCGTTTTCCAGGAGTTCGACCGGCACCTCAACCCTCCACCTCCAGCTCTCCCTGCGCTGCCGGCTCCTGCGCAGCCTCCAGCTCCTCTTCGATGCGCCGGGCCAGGTTGGTGGACCGGGAGCTCACCTCCCGCCGCACCCGCTCCAGCTCGTCCCGGGCTCGGAAGTAGCGGTCGGTCATGGCCAGGGCCGCCAGGATCACCGCCCGGTGGCCCTCCACCAGCCCCGAGGCCTCACGGATCTTCTGGATCTGGTCGTCCAGATAGGAGGCGCATTCCCGGGTGTACTCGGGGTCGGCCGCGGAGCGAAGCTGGTGCTCCTCCCCGGCAATCCGCACCGTGACCGTGGTCTTCCGGTTCTCGTCGCTCATCCCTCCTCCTCCAG
Organism: Gemmatimonadota bacterium; assembly: GCA_003559555.1. Taxonomy (GTDB): domain Bacteria; phylum Gemmatimonadota; class Gemmatimonadetes; order Longimicrobiales; family Gaopeijiaceae; genus PWLA01. The sequence goes on from PWLA01000051.1 coordinate 16,339, forward strand.
GAACCGGATCCGGGCCAGAAGGCGCTCGATCCCCTCCCGTCCCTTCTCGAGCCGCTCCCGCAGTTCGCGATTCTCCTCTTCCAGCGCCATCATGCGATCGTGCTGCTGGGCTGGATCGTCGTCTCCTTCGCTGAACCGCCGGAGGAGCGCCTGGGCATCCCGGGCCTGGGCTTCGGCGCGCCGGACCCGCCCCCGGAGGAGCTCCAACTCGTCCATCATCCGGCCCACCGCCTCATCCAGGCGGGTCAGGGCCTCTCTCTCCATGGGTTCAGTCGTCTCGGCCACGGATCGCCACTCCCATCTCGTCGTGGAGCGTTTGGCCCAGGTGGTCCACCCGGGCGTCCACCTCGCGGTCCTTCAGGGTCCGGTCCGGCGCCTGAAACCGGAGCCTTACGGCCACGGAGCGCTTGCCCTGGGGAACCCCTTCGCCCTCGTAGAGGTCGAAGACCTGAAGGTCCCGAAGGTGTTCGCCCCCTTCGCGCCGCATGAGCCCCAGGACCCGGGCCACCGGTTGGGTCCGATCCACCACCAGCGCCAGGTCCCGATCCACCGCCGGATGGGTGGACAGGGGAACATACTGCACTTCCGGCCTGGGCGCCGGTTCAGGGGGAAGGCTCAGCTCAGCGCCCCACACCTGGCCGGCCCACGGGGGAAGGTCCAGGCTCTCCGGCCGAACCCGACCGGCCTGGCCCACCGGACGCCCCTGCCCGTCCACCACCGTCAAGGACACGTCGGGGTCCAGGAGCGATCCTGGAAGGGTCTCACTCCAGTTCGTGACCTCCTGGGCGGGCACGACCTTCCAGTCGCCGGGCGCCACGGCCTCGACCACCTCGTCCAGAAGCCCCTGCAGGTCCCAGATCTCCACCGGCTCGTCCTTCCGGCTCCAGTGCCGGGGCTGGCGTCGCCCGTGGAGCACCAGCGTCAGGTGGGTGGCCTCCCGGGGCCGTTCGCCCGGGGATCCCCCGCGAAAGACCGTCCCCAGCTCGAAGAGCCGCACATCCCGGTTGCCCCGGGCCAGGTTGTATTCGACCCTCCCCAGGAGCCCCGGCAGAAGCCATCGCCGCAAGAATCCCTCCTCGGCGGAGATGGGGTTCAGCAGGGCCACCTCCCCCTCCCCTTTCGGGGCGAAGGCCAGGGTGTGGGCCTCCAGGAGCCCCCGGGCCACCAGTCGTTGCCGGAGCTCGTCCTCCAGGGCGAAGAGGGGGTGGTCCGGCACGCTCCCGGGCCGGTACGGTCCCAGGGTGTCCGGAAAGGCCTCGTAGCCGTAAACCCGGGCCACCTCTTCGATGAGGTCCACCTCCCGGCCCACATCCCAGCTCCGGAACCCGGGCACCGTCACCCGGAGAGCATCGTCGCCCTCCCCCGCCGCGGCCCCATCGCCGTTTGCCGCCGTCGATGACGGAAGCGCCACCTGAAACCCCAGCGGCTCCAGCAGCCCACGCAGCGTCTCGGCGGAGAAGGCCACGCCCAGAAGCGTTTCGACCCGGGAGGGTCGCAGCGGCACCTCGGGGCGGGAGAAGGGCTTGGGCCGCACCTCCACGATGGGCCCCTCCACCTTCCCTCCGGCCGTGGCCAGGATCACCCGGGCCGCCCGCAGGATCGCCTCCTTCAGGCCCTCGGGGTCCACACCCCGCTCAAAGCGGTACGAGGCGTCGGTGGACAGCCCCAACGTCTTCCGGGTGGCCCGAATGGGACCGGGGGTGAAGAGGGCGCACTCCAGGAGCACGTCCGAGGTGCCCTCTCCCACCTCCGAGTCTTCCCCACCCATCACCCCGGCTACCGCCACGGGCCGCTGGGCATCGCAGATCCCCAGCATCTCCGACGTCAGGGCTCGCTCCTCCCCGTCCAGGGTCCGGATCTTCTCCCCCTTCCGGGCCCGGCGAACCACGACGGTCCGGTCCTGGATCCGGTCCAGGTCGAAGGCGTGCAGGGGATGGCCCAGCTCCAGCAGAACGTAGTTGGTGGCGTCCACCACGTTGTTGATGGGTCGGGCGCCGGCCGCCCGGAGCCGGGTCTGGAGCCACGGGGGCGAAGGGCCCACCTCGACGCCTCGCACCACCAGCCCCAGGTAGGCCCCGCAGCGCTCCGGCGCCTCGATCCGTACCGTGACTCCGTCAGCCGAAGCCTCCTCCCGATCCACCACCGTCTCGAGGCCGTCCACCTTCGCGGCTACTGTCGGGTCCTCGCCGGGGATGGCGGGAAGGGTGAGTCCGTCCTCTCCCTCGGGCGCCACCTCCCGGGCGACGCCCCGATGGGAAAGGAGGTCCGGACGGTTGGGCGTCACCTCCACGTCCAGGCGGAGGTCATCCAGTCCCAGCGCTCGGGCCAGCTCGAGCCCGGGCTCCAGGTCGCCCTCCAGCTCCATGATCCCCCCGGCATCGGGACCCAGCTCCAGCTCCTTCTCCGAGCAGAGCATCCCGTAGGAGGTCTCACCCCGGATCTTCGCCTTCCGGAGTTCCATGCCCCCCGGGAGGGTCGAGCCCACCGGGGCGAATGGATACAGTCCTCCCTCCACGATGACGGGCGCACCGCAGACCACCTGCACCGACTCCCCACTCCCGGGGTCCACGTCGCACAGCCGGAGTCGGTCGGCGTTGGGGTGCTCACTGACCTTGAGCACCCGACCCACCACCAGGCCCTCCAAACCCCGGGCCAGGTCCTCCATCTCCTCCACCGGGAATCCCCGGGCCGCCAGCCGCTCGGCCAACTCGTCGGGAGAGGCCCGGAGCTCGGGCGCCAGTGCCTTCAACCACTGGTACGATACCTTCATGGGCCGGAAAACTGCTGGAGGAAACGGATGTCGTTGTCGAGGTAGAGACGGAGATCGGGGATCCCGTACTTGAGGAGCCCGATCCGTCCGGGTCCCATCCCGAAGGCAAACCCCGTATAGCGCTCCGAGTCGATGCCGGCGGCGTCCAGCACCGCCGGATCCACCATGCCGGCACCCATGATCTCGAGCCAGTCGCTCTCCTCCTCCGTCCCGTCCGGTCGTCGCACCACCCGCTTCACATCCACCTCCGCCGAGGGTTCGGTGAAGGGAAAGAAGGACGGGCGGAAGCGGATGCGGGTCCCGGGGCCCCAGTAGCGCCGGGCGAACTCCGCCAGGGTGGCCTTCAGGTCTACGAAGGTGATCCCCTCGTCTACCGCCAAACCTTCCAGTTGGGCGAATCCCGGGGTGTGGGTAGCATCGTAGGAGTCCCTCCGGTAGACCATCCCCGGTGCCAGCACCCGGATGGGAGGCCGGTGGGCTTCCATGACCCGGACCTGCACCGGAGAGGTGTGGCTGCGAAGGAGATGGCCTCCCTTCAGGTAGAGCGTGTCCTGCTCGTCGGCGGCGGGATGGTCCAGGGGGGTGTTCAGGGCCTCGAAATTGTACCACTCGGTCTCCACCTCAGGCCCCCGAGCCCGGGTAAAGCCCAATCCCCGGAAGATCTCAACCAGCTCGTCGATCACCCGGGTCACCGGATGGCGGCCCCCCTGCCACGGACGCCGCGCGGGCAGGGTGAGGTCCAGCCCGCCCTCGTCTCCTTCCCCGTCCCGCTCCAGCGTGCCCTCCCGCTCCGAGAGCGCGTCCTGCAGCCGGGACTTGATCCGGTTCGCTTCGGCGCCCACCCGGGGACGCTCTTCCGGATCCAGCTCTCCGAGCCTCCTGAGGATGCTCGAGATCCGACCGTCCTTCCTTCCCAGGAAAGTGATCCGAACCTCCTCCAGTGCGTCCGGGGTGGCGGCCTCCGCTACGGCCTGGAGCGCCTGGGACTCCAGCCGCTGGAGGTCCTCTACCAGAGATCCGTTCTGACTCATAGACGCGGTGACGGGGGGTGGTTGGGGACATTGGTCACGAAACGCCGTAAGCTATACCTGGCAGCCAAATGGGAAAACCCCGGACAGGCCGAGCGGCCCATCCGGGGTTTCGTGTCCCGGTCTTTCCTGACCTGTCCGGGCCGGGGTTCAAGCCAGACTGGACGCATGCCGAACCTCGGCTCGCCCCCTTCCCGATCAGATCTCCAGCGCTTCCTTGGCCTGGACCGCCAGCGCCTCGAAGGCCTGCGGATCCCGAACAGCCAGATCCGCCAGCGCCTTCCGATCCAGCTCGATCCCCGACTCCTTCAGCCCGTTCATGAACCGGGAGTAGGAGATTTCGTGCTGCCGAGCGGCGGCATTGATCCGGGTGATCCAGAGGCGGCGGAAGTTCCGCTTCTTCTTTTTCCGATCCCGGTAGGCGTGCTCCCACCCCTTCTCCACCGCATCCTTTGCGGTGCGGTAGAGGTTCTTGCGGCCTCCGAAGTAGCCCTTGGCTTCCTTCAGAATCTTCTTCTTCCGGTCCTTCCGGGCCGGTGTGCCTGTTGTGCGTGGCATTGCAGGGCCTCCTTAGGAGCCAGGCAGGAGTCGGTTCATGCGCTTCTCGTCGGCCTTCGACACCAGGGTCGGCTTCCGCAGATTGCGCTTCCGCTTGCTCCTCTTCTTGGTGAGGATGTGGCTCTTGTTCGCTTTCATCCGGCGCAGCTTCCCCTTGGCGGTGCGCTTCAAGCGCTTGGCTGCGGCCCGGTTCGTCTTCATCTTCGGCATGGTCTGCTCCTTCGATCACCGGCGGCACGGCGCGTTCACGCCCTCCGGGGTGACCCGGAGCGCCGGTTCGATATGTATCGGGGCGGACGATCCGCCCGTCTTGACGTGCTCTCGGCTGAGCGCTACCTGCCTCAGCCGCTCTTGTTCGGAGCCAGCATCATGATGAGCGTCCGGCCCTCACGGGTCGGCTGACTCTCGATGCGGCCCACGTCCGCCACGTCTTCCACGACCTGCTCCAGGACCTCCATCCCCAGCTCGGGATGAGCCATCTGCCGGCCCCGAAACATCATTGTGACCTTTACCCTGTCGCCGTCTTCCAGAAACCGGCGCACGTGACGCGTCTTGAACTTGTAGTCGTGATCCTCGATCCCGGGGCGGAACTTCACCTCCTTGATCTGGACCGTGTGCTGCTTCTTCTTGGCTGCTCGAGCCTTCCGGGCCTCCTCGTACTTGTACTTCCCGTAGTCCATCAGACGGCACACGGGAGGCCGGGCATCCGGCGCCACCTCCACTAGATCCAACCCGGCGTTGGCGGCGCGCTCCTTTGCGTCGTCCAGATCAACGACTCCCACCTGCTCTCCATCGGCATCGATGAGCCGGATCGGACTGATCCGGATCTGGTCGTTGACACGGACCCTCTGTTCCTTGATGGCTCCTTCCTCCGAACTGGCGGGCGCAACGGCGCCATAAACGAAGATCGGCCCGGACACAGGTCCGGGCCGAAATCGCTGAAGGCACGTCCACCATGGGCGGTGTGACCGTCAACTGGATCGGACCCGGCGGCGTCGCCATCCCCGACCACGGAACCGAAGGTCGGAGGGGATGGGCCGAAAGGTGGAGGGCCTTCCAGCCCTCACTTCGACAGATTGTATGCTCCATAAAGCTACGCATCGGGGGCGCCGCGTCAACTGGCTGGCCACGCAGGCGCCACCCTTTACGCTCCCGTCACGGCCCCGGCGTCCCGCCGTTCTTCAGCGGCCTTCCACCGGCTCGATCTCCACCATGAGGGGCCCCACCGACAATCCGAACGGCGTTCCCCGAACGCCGACCTCGGGGTAGGCCACGGCTCGCAGATCGGACCCCGCACGGATCCGGATCCGGTGTCCCTCTTCCTCGGAGACCACCTCGCCTGAACCGTCTCCGGCCATGGCGTGGAGCCGGTGGAGGAAGATCCAGCGCTCAAAGAGGCCGTCGGCAGGCGACACCGGCTCGTACGGCGCCGCCCCTTCATCCGGCTCCAGGGCCAGGTCGGCCACGGCGGTCTTCCGAGCTCCAGACGCCACCGAAAGGTCCCTCAGATCCAGCGTGTCGCCGGCCCCCAGGAGCTCCACCCTCAGCCCCCCACCGTGGGCCGGGGTCTGGCCCCCGGGCGCACTTTCGGTTCCATCCACCAGGACGACTCCCGAGGCCCCGGAAACCCAAGCCAGCGGCCCCTCCAGGATCAGCGCCGTGTCCTCGTCGATCCCGAATCCCACGGTGATCTCCGGGTCGTCCAGGACCGCCACCAGGAGGCGCCCGATTCGTCCTCGGGCCAGGAAATGCTGGTCCATCACCGCCGTGGTGATGAAGCCCATTCCGGGCGCGATCCGGACGCCGCCCTCGGGGCCGGCCCCTTCCTGGAACGCTCCCTCGGAGCTCCCACCGGCGATCATGGGGTCCGACATCATGGCGGCGCCGGCCGATGAGCCCGCCACCACCGCCCCGTCACCGAAGCGCTCCATCAGCGCCTCGTAGGCCGGGGTCGCCTCCCCGTCGGGCCGGAAGACGTCCACGATCCGCGATTGGACCCCTCCGGTGAAGAAGAACCCGCTGCACTCCCGGATCTCGGCGGCCACCTCCGGGTCCCGGGCTCGCTCCGGTGCGTCGGTGGAGATGAGGATCCCCCTGGCCGTCCCCTCGCCTCCCCATCGATCGATCCGGCCCACGGCCCCCTCCATCGAGCTCTCGGGGTTGGCGCCGGCGGTGGGGATCACGCAGAGAGGACCGTCGCCCTGGCGCCCCTCCAGGATCTCCCGGTAGACCGGCTCGTTGTCGGCGGACAGCCCGCCCCCGATGCTCACCAGGCGTCCCGCCGTCTCCTCTTCAGCCTCCGGCTCCGGCGTTGGCGCCTCCTGGCACGCAACGAGCGCCACCAGGAGCCCTGCCAGCAAGAAGGCGAACGCCCCACCTCGAACCTCTCCCCCCAACCACGATCTCCGCTTCATTCCTCGCACCTCAACTCTGGAGTTCAGATAGCACGTTCGGATTCCGCGAGAGGAAGAACCGCATCCCCTCCCAGTCCGTCCGAGCAGGAAAGCAGGAGAAATAGCCCTTCGCGCGCTCCGGCGAAAGGAACGGGCCCTGGAGCTCCACCGACTCCCGCTGAAAGGCCTCCGCGTCCGCCTCCTCTGCCTCGGGTCCCTCGGCCATGGCCTTGGCCACGCGCCGGGCCAGGGCGTCCAGGGCCACCCGCAGCCGGACCCGTCGCTGGTGGAGGTCCGGGTGCAATCCGAAGTGAGTGGAACCGAAGGCGTCTACCTCCACCGGAGCCAGCCGCCGGTCCAGCGTGCGATACCACTCGGGCAGATCTACGGCAGGGGGAGGGGTGGCGGGGTGGGACGGAGCCTGAGCGTGAAGGTTCAGTCCCAGGGCGTCACCGGCCAGGAGGACCCCCGAACGCTCCACCTCCCAGGCCAGGTGATGGGCGATGTGACCCGGGGTGGGAAGGGGACGAATCCCGGGAAGCGGGCGAGGATCACCGGGGCGCCATCCCCGGAGCCGATCCCGGGGAACCGGCACGACCTCGCCCCAGAGTCGGTCGTGGTCGTCACCGAAGGTACGCCGGGTAGAGGCCACCAGCCGTTCCGGATCCGCCAGGTGCGCTGCCCCGTCCTGGTGGACGTGGACCAGAAGGCGGGGGTTCGTCCGGGCCAGGTGGCCGGCCGCCCCCGCATGATCCAGGTGGACGTGGGTCAAAAGGAGATGTCGAAGGTCGGAGAGCTCTACCCCGACCCCGGCCAGCCCCGCCTCCAATGCCTCCAGCGACGTGGAGGGCCCCGGGTCCACCAGCGTTGGCTCGGGACGTTCCAGGTAGTAGGTGCAGATGGCACCGGGCATCCCGTCCAACCCCACATCCAGGGGTACCACGCCCTCCACATCGGGGCGCACGTCGGGTGGGCGCAACTCGGGCGAGGGTACGTCGGACGGGCCAACGCCGGGCGGACGGGTCTCCGGCTCTGTCACGTCCGTCAGTCGCGCTGGTCCACCGGTACGAAGTCCCGTTCACCTTCCCCGACGTAGACCTGCCGCGGACGGGCGATTTTCTGCTCCCGGTCCTCGAGCATCTCCTCCCACTGGGCCAGCCACCCCACGGTCCGCGGAATGGCGAACAGGACCGGGAACATCTCCACCGGAAAGCCCATGGCCTGGTAGATGAGCCCCGAGTAGAAGTCCACGTTCGGGTAGAGATTCCGCTCCACGAAGTACTCCTCCTGCAGAGCGATCTTCTCCAGTTCCAGGGCGATGTCCAGGAGGGGATTGTTGCCTGTCACCTCGAAGACCTCGTGGGCCGTCTCCTTTATGATGCTGGCCCGGGGGTCGTAGGCCTTGTAGACCCGGTGGCCGAAGCCCATGAGGCGCCGCTCGCCGTTCCGGACACTCTCCATGAAGGCGGGGATGTTGTCGGTGCTCCCGATCTCGGTGAGCATCCGGAGCACCGCCTCGTTGGCGCCGCCGTGGAGGGGACCGTAGAGGGCCGCCATGGAGCCGGCCAACGCCGAGTACGGATCGGCGTGGGAGCTTCCGATGGTCCGCATGGTGGTGGCCGAACAGTTCTGCTCGTGGTCGGCGTGGAGAATGAAGAGCACATCCAGGGCCCGCTCCAGGACCGGGTTCGGCCGGTAGTCCCGCACCCCGATCCGGAAGAGCATGTTCAGGAAGTTGGCCGTGTACGACAGCTCGTTCTCGGGATAGACGAAGGGCAGCCCCCGGTGGTGGCGGTACGCGAACGCGGCTAGCGTCGGCATCTTGGCTACCAGCCGGATGATCTGGATCCAGCGGGCCTCCGGGTCGTGAATGTCCTTGGCATCGGGATAGAAGGTGGACAGCGCCGCCACCGACGAGATGACGATCCCCATGGCGTGGGCGTCGTACCGGAAGCCACTGAGCAGCTTGATGATGTTCTCGTGGGCGTACGTGTGGTACGTCACCTCGTGGACGAACTGGTCCAGCTCATCCTGGGTGGGAAGCTCGCCCCTGAGAAGCAGATAGGCCACCTCCAGAAACGAACTCTTCTCCGCCAGCTGCTCGATGGGGTATCCGCGGTACCGGAGGATCCCTCGTCCCCCGTCGATCTCGGTGATCGTGCTCCGTGTCGAGGCGGTGTTGGTGAAGGCGGGATCGTAGGACATCATCCCGAAATCGTCCTCGTTCACCCGGATCTGGCGCAGATCCATGGCCCGGATCACGTCTCCGTCCTTGATCTCCACTTCGTAGTCCCGGCCGGTACGGTTGTCCCGTATCGACAAGCTGTTCCGCGGTTCGGTCCCGCTCTCTGCCATCTGGTCTCCTCCGGATATCCCAACGGTGATCTGGTCTCGCTCCGTCGTCCGACGGGAAAGCCCGTCGAGCGTACTAAGATCCCACGGGCTCCACGAGGAGACAACCCCCGAAACCCCGGCTCTGGAGTGCCTTTCGATCCTCCATTCTGCGGGGTTCTCTCGGTTCGAATTCACACCCTCGCGGGCCCCATCATGCGACAAGACCCCCGTAGAGGGCGGAAGGTCCGGCGCGGGGCGTCAAAGGGACCAGCCCATGGGCGCTACCCGGTTCGCCAGGCGTGGTACCGCTCGATCCAGCGGAGGACGCCCTCGGGCGCATGGGCTTTCTTCCATTCGCCGGCCACCGACTTGTTGGCCTCGGCCAGCGTCGGGTACGGATGAATCGTGCCCAGGATCTTGTTCAGCCCGATTCCGTGCTTCATGGCCAGGGTGAACTGGGTGATGAGGTCACCGGCATGGGGTCCCACCACCGTGGCGCCCAGGATCCGGTCCTTGCCCGGCACGGTGAGCACCTTCACGAACCCGTGGGCCGCCTCCTCCGTAATGGCCCGGTCCTGGTCCTTCAGGTCGTAGGTGGTGGTCTCGTACTCCTTCTCCTTCTCCACCGCCTCCGCCTCGCTCAGCCCCACCCGGGCCACCTCCGGATCGGTATAGGTGGCGTGGGGGAGCATGGAGTAATCCACTTTGAACCGCTTGAAGGGATTGGTGAAAAGCGAGTTCACCGCAGCGTGCCATGCCTGGTGCGACGCGGCGTGGGTGAACTGGTAGGGCCCTACGCAATCTCCGGCGGCGTAAATGGTGGGGACCCGGGTCTGCAGGTAGCGGTTGGTGTCGATCCGTCCGTTCTTCACCTCCACACCCACCTCCTCCAGGCCGAAGCCCTCCACCCGGGCCTGCCGTCCCACCGCCACCAGGAGGGTGTCGAAGGGAATGTGAACGGTCTCGTCGCCATGCTCCGCCACAGCCAGCTTCTCTCCATCCTCCATCTGGAAGCCCGTCACCCGGTGGCTCGTCAGGAGCCGAACCCCGTCCTTCCGGAGGCGAGACTCGATGAGCTCCGACACCTCCGGATCCTCCATGTTCAGGACCCGGTCCAGCATCTCCACCTGGGTTACGTCGGCACCCAGGCGCTGGAAGGCCTGGGACAGCTCGCAGCCGATGGGGCCGCCGCCCAGGACCAGGAGCCGGCCCGGATCCTCCCGGAGCGACCAGATGGTGTCGGACGTGTGGTAGCCCACATCCTCAAGGCCCGGAATGGGCGGAACGAAGGGTCGGGCGCCGGTGGCCACCACGATATGCCGGGTGGTGAGGGTTCGGCCGTCCACCTCCACCGACCAGGGGCCGGTGATCCGGGCCTCCCCCTTTATCACGTCCACGCCCAGCCCCTCGTAGCGCTCCACCGAATCGTGGGGTTCGATGGTAGCAATCACCCGCTGCACCCGTTCCATGACATCGGCCATCTCCACCTCTGCCGACGCACTCCGAAATCCCAGCTCCTGGTGCCGCTGGACATCGGCCGCCAGCTTCGCGGAGCGGATGAGCGCCTTCGACGGAACGCACCCGGTGTTCAGGCAGTCGCCGCCCATCTCGTTCTTCTCAATGAGGCTCACCTTCGCCTTCACCGCGGCGGCGATGTAGGCCGTCACCAGCCCGGCCGAGCCCGCGCCGATGACCACCAGGTTCCGGTCGAAGGACCGGGGCTTCTTCCACCCCTTGAGCACCTTTCGGCGCCGGATCAGCCCGGCAATCCAGCGAGCGATGAACGGAAAGATCCCCAGGAGCACGAAGGCCCCGATGAGCTGGGGCGAGAGGATGGCGTCCAGGGAGTCGATCTGGGCGATCTGGGTGCCGGCGTTCACGTAGACGATGGTTCCCGCCAGCATCCCCACCTGGCTCACGATGAAGTAGGTCACCGTCCTCATGGGCGTGAGCGCCATGACGAGGTTGATGACGAAGAAGGGAAAGGCCGGGACCAGGCGCAGGAGGAAGAGATAGAGGGCGCCGTCCCGCTTCACCCCCTCATTCACCGCCTTCAGGTAGCGACCGAAGCGCCGCTGCACCACGTCCCGCAGGAGGAACCGGGCCACCAGGAAGGCCAGAGTGGCGCCGATGGTCGAGGCGAAGGAGACGATGACCGTCCCCCACAGGAGCCCGAAGATGGCGCCGCCCACCAGCGTCATGATGGCGGCCCCCGGCAGCGACAGCGCCGCCATGACGATGTAGACCGCCGAGTAGATCCCTACCGTGAGCGCCGTGTTCTCACGGTAGAACGCGTCGATGGCCGCCTGCTGGCTCTGGAACCACTCCAGGTCGAAGTACTGCCCCAGGTCCAGGGCAAAGAAGGTGATGACGGCCGCCGCAATGACCACGACCACCGCGAGCTTCGAATATTTCATGTATGTGCTTCCCCTGGCTGCGATTCATGCGGGGCCCTGGCGGCGGGCCGGCATGCCCCCACGTCCCCTTCCCCTGCGCTCCACCACCGTAATCCTCGAACCCCTGCCGGAGTTTCCACCTGGCGGTCTTCCGGCACATGTCCCCCGGGCTCCGGCACATGTCCCCCGGGCTCCGACACCTGCCTCCCGGCCTCGGCACCGTCCGAAACCCGAAGGACGGCCGCCTCCCCCTTGCCGGCAAAGGCCTGAAACAACGCCAGCAGCAGGGCCAACACGAAGAGAAGCGCCACGAGGGCCGCCGTCCAGCGGCGGACCGGAGACGGCACGCTCCGCCCGCATCCCGGACAGACCGAGGCGCTCTGACTCAGCGCCCGCCCGCAGTGCTCGCACCGTTTGGTCCCCATCCTCTCAACCCCTTTCTCGAGCCATTCTCATAGGCACGCGCCTCTGGTGAACACACCCGATGTCGGCCCGGGGACCGACCCGGCTGCCGAGCGCCGCCCTCCCGCTTTTTTTTGCGGACGCTTCTTGTCCTTTCTCGCTGGCCCTTCTACTGTCTGTGCTGTTCAAGCGGAAACCAACCGACCCCCTCAGCCTCGAGTACGGTATGCTAGAAGGCATCACTCAGGTAGTCGACACCATCGAAGACATCGTCTGGAACTGGGGGATCCCCGTGGGGGACGAGAGCATCCCCTTCGTGGTGATCCTGCTCCTGGGCGCCGGGCTTTACTTCACCCTACGCCTCGGGTTCATCCAGTTCCGCCGCCTGGGCCACGGCTTCGCAGTGGTCTCGGGCAAGTACGACCATCCGGACGACCCTGGCGACGTCTCCCACTTCCAGGCCCTGAGCACGGCGCTCTCCGCCACCGTGGGGATCGGTAACATCGCCGGTGTGGCCCTGGCCATCCACTGGGGCGGTCCCGGCGCCCTCTTCTGGATGTGGGTCACGGGGGTGCTGGGCATGGCCACCAAGTTCTCGGAGGTGACCCTTTCCCAGAAGTTCAGGAACGTGAAGGAGCCCGATCCGGAGCGGCCCTGGGAGGGGATGGTGGCCGGGGGCCCCATGTACTACATCGAGCGGGGGCTGGGCCAGGCATGGAAACCCATGGCCGTCATGTTCGCGGTCTTTCTGGCCGCCGTGGCCCTCTTCACCGGAAACGGGGTGCAGGCCAACACGGTGGCCGACGTCTTCCGGGACGAGTTCGGGATCGCCCCGTGGATCGCCGGAGTCACCACCGCCACGATCATCGGCATGGTCATCATCGGCGGGATCAGCCGGATCGGTAAGGTGACCGGGATCCTGGCCCCTGCCATGGCGGGGCTCTACGTGGCCGCAGCGCTGGTCATCCTCATTATCCACTGGGACCAGGTCCTTCCCAGCCTGGCCCTCATCTTCACCGAGGCCTTCAACCCCTCGGCAGGGGTGGCGGGAGCCGGTGTGGGCACCTTCCTCTTCACCATGCTCTGGGGGGTGAGGCGAGGCCTCTTCTCGAACGAAGCGGGGCAGGGCTCGAGCCCCATCGCCCACGCCGCGGCCAAGACCGAGGAACCGGTGGAAGAGGGGATGGTGGCCATGCTCGGGCCCTTCATCGACACCATCGTCATCTGCTCCATGACGGCCATGGTCATCATCATCACATCGTCGTGGGACGACCAGATCCCCACGGACCTGAATCTCTCGGCCGGCGCCATCTCCTACGTGGCCGAACGGGAGGACGGCCGCTTCCAGTTCTTCCAGAGCTCCCCCGACGAGATCGTGGTGGAGGAGGGTGCGCCGGTGGCCACCGACGTGGGTGACGTGCGCCTCGCCTGGCACGAAGTGGCGGTAGACCACTTCTACACCGATCCGGACCACACCCAGGCCTTCTCCGGGATCATCTATCCGGGCGACAACCTGGCCATCTCCGACGACGGGGTGGAGTACGCGGTCCTGTACGGAAACGCAGTGACGAACGGAGCACCCCTCACCATGCTGGGATTCCGGCGAGGGCTGCCCGGTGACTGGGGTCACTACATCGTGCTCCTCACTGTGCTCCTGTTCGCCATCTCCACCGCCATCGCATGGAGCTATTACGGCGATCGGTGCGCCTTCTACCTCTTCGGTCCCCAGGCGGTGCTGCCCTACAAGCTCCTCTTCGTGCTGATGCACTTCGTGGGGGCGGTGAGCCCGCTGATCCTGGCATGGACCATCGGGGACATCCTCCTGGGACTGGTGATCATTCCGAACCTCATCGCCGTGGTCTTCCTCACCGGCAAGGTGAAGGAGACCGCCGACTCCTACTTCGAGCGCAGGCCCTGGTTGAAGGCGGGACAGAGGGAATAGGAGGCCGCCGGGAATGGCGGCGAAGAAGCCGCCGGGAAGACCCCGCCGAGGGTGGTGCGGGCACGACCCCGCCCGGAGTCCGAATTCGGGCTCCGGGCGGGGTCTCGTTCGTGGGGCGGGCCGGAGGTCGGCAATGCACGCGGCGGTGAGCCCCGCGACGCCCTCCGCCGCGGGACTCCCCCCGTGTGTCAACTACCGGAACTCCACCTCCCGGATGAGGAGCCCGGTGGTGGACACCCGCACCTCGAACCGGGCGGGCCGGTCCACATCGATGTAGGTGGCCGACCCGTACTCGGTATCCACCAGGAGGGCCAGGAGGTGGTACTCCCGGGCCAGATGGAAGAGATCCAGGGGCTTGTCCTCCTTCAGGGAATGGACGGTTCGGGTCCGGGTCCGCTCGTCATCGATGTCTCGGTATCGGCCCGCCACCCGGTCCAGCTCGTAGTGGGTATGTAGTCCCAGAACGTTGACCAGGGGGTGCCACTTCAGGATGTGGGCGTCCACCAGGAGCTGGTCGCCGGCCACGGGAACCGTCTGGCTGCGACCGTCGGGAAAATCCACGAACGCCTGAAAGGCCTGGGGCCCTGTAGGCACGGTGGTCACCGTGGCGGCCACCTCCTCGTGGGTCAGGGCTTGGTACCCCTGGGTGGACACTCCCAGGGTGCCCGCCAGCGCCGCCAGCGAAAGGAGGAGCGCTCCCGCACCTCCACTGCCCAGCGACCCGAACCAGGCACGGCGCCGCAGGGCCATCACTCCCACCACCAGCAGCATGAGGCTCAGGACGGCCAGGCCCCCGGCCACGTAGAAGAGAATCCCGCTTGTTGAGATGCCGCCCATGAGGTCGTCAGCTCCAGGTGAGAATGAGGAATCCGGGCACGCACTGCGGCCGGACCTCCGAAGGCTCGACTCCCGGTCCGAAGGCTCGGACCTGGGCTGGCCTCCTTCAGCGCGCCCCTCCTACCCCGATGGCGACCGCCCTGCTCCCCCGTCCTTGACTTCCGTGGCGCTGTCCTGCACCCGGGCCAGCACCCCGTCGGCGAAGGCCTCCACCAGTCGGAACGCCCATCGGCGAAAGGGCACAGTGGCCGGATCCGGCGTCGGACCTCTCCGGCTTGTCTCGGGTGCCGGCCCGACGTCGTCTCCGGGGCCGTCCTCGGCTACAGGATCGGTCCTCTCGGCTGCGCGGCCGCCCTCGGCTGCAGGATCGGTCCGCTCGACTGCGGGGCCGGTCTCATGGCTTGCGGGACCCGTCTCCTCTGCTCGGCGTTCCTGGTGGGCCGCGCCCGAGAGGATTTTCCCCAGCTCGTGCGCCAGCTCTTGGGCCAGCGCCCTCGCCCCGGAACCGGCCGGCGCCGCGGCATCTTCCGCATCTTCCCCTTTCGAGCTCCCTGCCCCCAGCACCCGATGGACGAAGGCTTGGGGGTTCACGTCGAATCGCCGAAGATCCTTCAGGGCCTGGGTGAAGAGCACGTCGTGGGGGCCCTCCCAGATCTCCATGATCACCGCGTCCCGGTACAGCCGGGGGAGCAAAGAGAAACGCTCCTCGATCCCGTTTCCCCCCAGGAGGAGCATGGCCTCGTGGGTCATCCGGGTGGAGGTCATGGTGAGCACCGGCTTGCAGAGGCTCAGGAGGATCCGGAAATCCATGGCCGCCACCGGGTCCTCCTCAGCCGAATCTCCCTCCACCGGATCGCTGTCGACCGGATCGCCGCCCACCGAATCGCGCTCAACTGAAGTCCCATCCGACAACTCGAGGCCTGCCTGGCCCCCTTTCCCATCCGGCTCGTGCCGACCCCCCGCCCCCCGGGCCAGCTGCCAGAGGCGCAGGAGCTCCATGTATGCCGCCAGCGCCCGGCGGGAGGCCTGGCGGATCCGCAAGAGCCGCTCGTCCACCAGGGGGAACTCGCGGAGGGGCCGACCGAAGGCCGTTCGGAAGTCGGCATACGTCGTGGCCACCCGCAGAGCCTGCCGGAGAGTCGATGCCGTGCTCTGCACGCAATAGAAGCGCGAGGTGGTGAGCACGTGCCGCACCAGGTTCGACAGGCCTCGATCGAGCGGACCCACCGGCCAGGCCAGCGCCCCCTGAAAGGTCACTTCGGCAGTGGCCAGCTCCCGGGTGCCCAGCTTCTCCTTCAACCGGTCCACCGTGTGGCCGTTCCGCGGAGGGGCCTCCGGATCCAGATGGCTTGGCACCAGAAAGAGACCCACGCCCTCAGCACCCTCCGGCGCCCCCTCGGGTCGGGCCGTGACCAGGAAGTAGTCCGCATTCACGTTGGAGCAGAACCATTTCCGGCCGTGGAGTCGCCATTCACCGTCGTCGCGCCGGGCCTCCACCCGGTTGGCCGGCACGTCAGAGCCCCCCTGGATCTCCGTGACGAACTGGGCCCCGTGCCAGATCCGTTCCGGGGAGGAGTTCCGGATCCGCTGCACCGCCTCCCGACACGGCTCACCGTCACCCAGCGCCTCCAGCGCCCGGACCATCCCGTCGGTGCACCCAAGGGAGCAGACCACCCCCGACTCCCCGTTCTGCCCGTAGAGGTACCCCTTGGCGTAGAAGACGAAAGGGTTGCCGTGCGGCGCGCCCAGTCCTTCCCTGCCGTGCACCTTCGCCAGAGCCTCCCGGGTGGCGTCGGGAAGGAGGATCCGATCCACTCGCCGGCCGTAGGCATCGTGCTGCTCGATCCGGGGAAGCCCGTCGGCCCGGGCCGAGCCTTCCGCCAGCTCCCGGAGCGGGCCTGCCACCTCGGCACCCCAGCGGGAAAGCCCGGCCGAATCGTAGGCGCCGGAGCCCAGATAGTGGTCCAGGAGTCGCCTCAGGAGGGGGTCGTCGTCGAACCAGTTGTCCGAGAGGTTTCCGATGAAGGGTTCGAAGGAGTAGTCCATGCTTCGCCTCCCGGGTTGAGCTCACGCGGCGCGCCGCCCCTGCGTCCCGCCGGCTGATCATGTATCGTGGAAGCGGATCCGCAACAGTCCACCTCCCCCTTCCAGTGCAGCGACGGAGACCCGCGCATGTGCCGCTTCACCTTCTACCGGGGCGAATCCCTCCCCCTGAGTTCACTCATCACCGAGCCGGAGAACTCGCTCATTCACCAGAGCACCCACGCCCGGGAGCGAACCGAGCCCCTGAACGGCGATGGGTTCGGCGTGAGCTGGTACGTTCCCGGCAGCCACGAGCCGGGCCTCTTCCGGTCCATCAATCCGGCGTGGAGCAACCAGAACCTGCGGGCCCTGGCCCGGGTGGTGGAGAGCACCTGCATCCTGGCCCACGTCCGGGCGGCCTCCGAGGGACTCGATGTGACCGAGCCCAACTGTCATCCATTCGTCCGTGGCCGCCACTCCTTCATGCACAATGGGGAACTGGGGGGCTTTCGGAAGGTCCGCCGTCCCCTCCTGGCCACGCTCAGCGACCCCTCCTTCCACGCCATCCGGGGCACCACCGACTCCGAGCTCCTCTTTGCCGTCTTCATGGACGAGCTGGCCAGGGAGGACCGCTCCACCGGATGCGAACCCATGTCCCGAGCCCTCCAGCGCACCGTGGACCGGGCCATGGCACTGGTGGCGGAGTACGCGCCGGGCGCTCTCAGCCGCCTGAACCTCCTGGCCAGCGATGGCGAGACCGCGGTGGCCTGCCGCTTCTCGAACCTGGAGGCCGTCCGGGCCGAGAGTCTGTACGTAAGCCACGGTAAACGATACCAGTGCCGGAACGGGGTGTGCCGCATGGTGGACGACTCGGACATCGGCACCCGGGCCGCCCTGGTGAGCTCCGAGCCGCTCAGCGACGGCCAGATGTGGGAAATGATCCCCCGCAACCACTACGTCACCATCGACGACGTCCTGCAGGTTCAGATCCGGGCCATGGAGGAACCGGCTGAAGTACCGCAGGGCCGAGCCGACGGCACGTTCACCGGCTGACATCGACCGACTCCCCCGGCCGCCCCCAGTGGGGTCGCCGTCCGGGCCACGACCCGGGGTCTGCCGGGCCAGTGGTCGTTCCCCCGGCGTCTACCGGACCAGCGGTCCCTCCTCCACCGTCACGGGATAATCGAAGATGTGGAGGAGCCCCTGGTCGGAGGCCCACATGCCCCTGTTGTCGTGCCCCACCCGGGCCACGAAGGAGATCCGGTGGTTGTGGCCGTCCTCCCCGTACAGGTGGTTCACGTAGTTGAAGTAGGTGATCCCCCGCTCCAGACGATGAGCGCCCTGCATCATGGCGGCGCATCCCCGGGCCAGCGCGCCCCCCTGGGGGTCGCTGTCATTCATCCCATGAAAGTAGATTACGTCCCGGGGACCGAACTGACTCTCCATCTGCTCCGGCGACACCCCCGCGATGTAGGGCCAGTCCTCCAACCCTTCCAACCCGGAACCGTATCGGTTGTAGCCCTCGCACCCGTCGATGACCTCTGTGGAGGGCACTGCGAACTCGTCCCGGGTCCGGACCTCCGCATCCACGCGCTCGGGCGTCAGGTAGACGTGGGTGGAGGGCTGGGCGACGATATATCGGATGTGGACGCCCCGGGGCCGGGCCACCTCCTCCTCGAACCGGCTGGTCACGGCGTAGCGGTTCGTGAACTGGCCACCACCCGAATGCCCGGCCAGCACCACGATCTCCAGATTCGGAAACAGATCCGGATCGGTGAGGTCGGTGAGGAGCCGGTCGAAGATCTCGAAGGAGCTGATGGAGACGTCCCGGGGATGGGTGTCCGTGCTCCCGGACGGTCCTCCCCAGAACCGCTGGCTGCTGGTGCGCCAGAAGACGTCGGTGGGGCCGATCTCGTTGTCGTCGGCAAACGAGGCCGTCATGAGCTTCGGCCCGATGATGAGCGTCTCGTCCAGGGCCCCCGGGACCCGCTCCGCCGCCTGTACCATGTTGTCGAAGTAGGTGCCGGCGTTGGTGGCCACTCCGTGGATCGAAAAGACGATCCGCCGGATGCCCGGGTCGGGCTCATCGATGGGTGCGGTGGAGCAGAAGGGGAGGCTCAGCACCTGCCCGTCCACCTCCACGTCGTAGCGTTCCGGGCAGAGCTCCTGGGCTGAAAGGTCCAGGGGCAGGAGCGCCCACAGGACCAGCACCGACACCCCTGCCAGCAGCGCGAATGCGGACTTCGGTCGTCGGGGTGCGGGGCGACGCCAGGGTCGGACGAGGGGAGATTGGACAGTCACGCGAAGGCCTCCTTCAGGGCAGCTCGGCACGGCCCCAGCAGCGCCGAACGGTTGTGGAACACCGGCTCGGGTGCACAGGGCGGGCTCAGGATCATCTCGGAAAATCGAATCTGCATACTGGCGGCGGGCTCCCCGTGAAGCAAGGTGCGCCCGATCCCATCCGTTCATTGTCCCCTGCCGCTGCACCGGCCCGGGCGCGTGTCCGACTCATGGGGCGAGCGGCCTTGCGCGCGGCCAGCGACTCGGACACGCGCCCGGGGGTTTTGCTTCAGCGCAGCTGCGCCAGGTACGGCTCGGCCGCCTCGGGCTGCCCCCATGCCTCGTAAAGTCCCACCAGGTGCCGGGCCAGCTCTTCGGCGGCCGCCTCGACGGCCTCGCTCTGGCCCGCCCCCTCGGCCAGGCGATGCGCCTCCAGCAGCACCTCCTCGGCCTCCTCGAACTTCTCCTGGGCCAGGAGGAGCGCTCCCAGCTGCCCCTGGGCCCGCAAGGTGCGTTCGTGATCGGGACCGAGCCCGGCCCGGTAGACCTCCAGCGACTCCCGTCGGTATGCCTCGGCCTCCTCATGCCGCCCTTCCTCGGCCAGGAAGAGGGCCACCGAAGTCAGCGCCCCACCCACCCGCCAGTGATCGTCGGGCAGGGCGGACCGGGTCATCTCGGCCCGCTCCTTCAGGATCGCTTCGGCCTCCTGGGCCCGGCCCTGGAAGTACACGGCGGTGGCCAGATTGGACATGGTCATCTCGGTGATCCGGTGGCCCTCGCCCAGGACCGAACGGTTGGTCTCGAGGGCCGCCCGATACAGCGCCTCGGCCTCCTCCAGCTCCCCCTTCTCGCGAAGCAGGTAGGCCAGGTTGTTCCGGGTGGCGGCGACAGTCCGGGGCCCCAGGACGCTGTCGGCCTCGTGACGCCCCAGGACCTCCCGATAGAGCGCCTCGGCCTCGTCCAGCGCTCCTTTGCCCCGGAGGATGTACGCCAGCGTGGACTGAGCCTGCAGGAAGCTGGGGTGGGAGCGACCCTGGTGGGCGGCTCTCAACCCCAGGGCCTGCCGAACCAGAACCGCAGCCGAGTCCGGCGCACCCGTCTCTCGCAGTGTGGCCCCGAGCTGCTCCAGCGTCCGGGCCAGCAGGACGGTGTCCGGCGATGCTCGCCGACGCTCTCGCTCCAGGGCCCGCGAGTAGAGCGCCTCGGCCTCGTCGAACCGGCGTTCGTCGAAGTGGACTCGTGCCACATCCACGAGGGTCCCGGTCATCTCCGGGTGATCCTCGCCGCCTTCGGCAAACCGGATCTCCCGCGCTTCTTCAAGTAGATGCCTCGCCTCATCGTACAGCCCCAGGTTCCGGTTCACGCGACCCAGGGCGTGCATCAGGCTCGCCCGAACCTCCGGTTGCCCGGCCAGCTGCTCCTGGAGCGTCTCGGCCCCACTCTGGAGGAGAGTACGAACCGTGAGCGTGTCCCGCCGCTCCGTCTCGGGATTGGCGCTCTCGAACATCCCGATCAGGAGCTCGGTGACCTCCTCGGCTTTCCGGGCCTCCACCATGGCCCGATCCCGCTCCTCCTGCATCCGCTCCGAGTGGACCAGGAGCCCGCCTCCGATCAGGAGCCCCACGATCAGGGCCGCCACCACGGAAGGCAGGATCCAGGGCCGACGCCCCAGCAGCTTCCGGCTCCGGTACCAGAAGGTGTCGGGGCGCGCCGACACTGGATGCCCGCCCAGGTAACGCTCCAGGTCATCCACCAACCGGTCCACCGACCCGTAGCGGCGCTCCGGCTCCTTCCGAAGGGCCTTCAGGATGATGGTATCCAGGTCTCCCGCGAGACTTCGGGAGAGACTCCGGGGCTCGGAACTGCGCACGCGGGCCAGCTCCCGGGAGATGGCAGAGGAGTCCTCGTCGCCCGGGTCGAGACCACCCCCCGTGGACACCTGTTCCCTGGCTGGAGCCACGACTACCTGGCTGGGTCGCCGCGGAGATTGCTCCAGGATCGCCTCCCGCAAGGCCATGGGAGAGGCATCGGCGGCTCGGTAGGGCCGGTGCCCGGTAAGGAGAGTGTAGAGGACGGCCCCGAGCTGGTAGACGTCCGTGGCCGTGGTCACAGGCTGGCCGCTCACCTGCTCCGGGCTGGCATATTCGGGCGTGAAGAGGAGGACGCCGGTTCGCGTCCGAACCGAAGACTCGGGATCCTGCGAAGGATCCAGGAGCTTGGCGATCCCGAAGTCCAGGAGCTTCACCACGCCGTCGTCGGTCACCAGGATGTTGGACGGCTTCAGGTCCCGGTGGATGACCAAGCGGTGGTGCGCATGCTGCACAGCGCGCCCGACTTCCGCGACCAGACGAACCCGTTCCTCCACCGACAGTCGGTGGGCGTCGGCGTATTCGGTGATGGGACGGCCTTGCACGTACTCCATGACGAAGTACGGCCGTCCGTCCTCGGTGGCCCCCCCATCGTACACAGCGGCGATGTTGTCGTGATGGAGCGACGCCAGGATCCGGCGCTCGGCCAGGAACCGACCCACCGTGTCCTCGGTGTCCAGCCCACGCCGGAGCACCTTCACGGCTACCTGCTGCTCGAAGGACCCGTCGGCCCGTTCGGCCAGGTACACCGTCCCCGCACCTCCTCGTCCGACTTCCTCCAGCAGCCGATAGCGGCCCACCGTGAGTCCGGCCACCTCTTCGGCCTTCGGCCATTCGGGACGCCCCAGGCCCCCGTCCAGCACCGCATCGGAGATGGCTCGGGACGACTCTTCCATGAATCGGGCCGCCTCAGCATCCAGGGCCAGGAGCTGGGAGACCTCCCGGTGAACCTCCGGCGCCTCCCGGGCCAACGCCTCCAGAAAGTCCCTCCGCTCGTCGCCGGAGAGCGCCAGCACCTCCTGGAAGGCCGCATCCACACGATGTCGGAGTTCCGGGGAGGACTCGGGGGAAGGGTCGTCGGAGGAGCTCATGGTCAGGCGCCTGCGTTCGGAAGTCCCGTGGGACGGTTACTGGTTCAGGAGATCCAAGGTACGTTCCAGGGGCAGGTTCGGAAAGCCGTTTCAACACGGCCGAAGCAGCGTGCACCATTTTAGTGCCTGAGCGCGTCACAACGCACCATTATGGTGCACGCCGTCTCACCCGGTGGCCTCCACATCACTCGGGCGAAGCCGGCCGCTGGTTCCTGGCGCTTGTCGACGCCGGTGGTTAACGCACGTCACCCAGGAGGCATCCAACTGATGGATCGAAGTGGGCAACGGAGAACCCAGCTGAAGGCGTCTCACCAGAGCGCCTTCACCGGAGCGGCGGCTTCCGGCCGCGCTCCATTCATCCCCAGCGCCAAACGGAGACTACCATGAAAAGACATACTCGCCTTCCCCTCCTCGTCGTCGCGGCCGCCCTCCTGGGCGCTCCCGCCCTCGAGGCCCAGCACGCCCGTGGTGGCCCGGACGCCCCCGGCGGCATGATGAGCCTGCTGGACCCGCTGGAGGTGGCCCTTGAGCACCGACAGGAGCTGGAGCTCACCGGAGAGCAGGTCGAAGCGGTCCAGGCCGCGCACGCAGCATCCATGGAGCGCACCGCGGACGCCCGGGAACGGGCTCAGCCCCTGGTCGAGCAGATGCAGGAACGGATGCGGCAGATGCAGGGCATGCGTGGCCAGCGTGGCCAGGGCATGCAGGGTCAGCGTGGCCAGGGCATGCAGGGTCAGCGTGGACAAGGCATGC
>PWLA01000349.1 GCA_003559555.1 Gemmatimonadota bacterium
CCCGAGGAGGGCGAGCCCTCGCTCATCCGAGTGGACCAGGTAGCGGTGGAGCTCCGATGGCAGGCCCCCGACGTGGTCCGCCAGCGGGTGGTGGGCGAGCGGAGCGAGACCCGGCTCCCGGTTCGGGACTTCCGCTACTACCTGGACCGGCTCACCCTGGTGCA
This sequence comes from Gemmatimonadota bacterium, assembly GCA_003559555.1. Taxonomy (GTDB): domain Bacteria; phylum Gemmatimonadota; class Gemmatimonadetes; order Longimicrobiales; family Gaopeijiaceae; genus PWLA01. The sequence goes on from PWLA01000349.1 coordinate 165, forward strand.
GTATGGGTTCGGCGACGAGATCCAGGTCGGGTCCGGGATGGATGTGGCCGGCGTCCCCCATCCGCTGGCCGCCCTGCCTGATGGCGACCCGGAATCCTCGCCCTACGACTACCGGATCGTCGACTCCCTCACCCTCACGCTGCCCGGCGAGCCCAATCCCATCCGGCTCACCGAGCTGGAGGTCCGCCCTCGGAATCCGGAGGCACCAGGGGCGCTGGGCACCCTCCTCCTGGAGCGGGCCACCGGATCCATCGTCCGGATGAAGCTCACCTTCACCCCGGCATCGTACGTGGACCGGCGCACGGACCGGATCGAGGTGGAGGTGGACTACGGCCTGTGGGAGGGCAGCTACTGGCTTCCCCACAGCCAGCGCATCGAGGTGCGCCGCGAGCTCCCGGAGGTGGACCTGGGCGTGGGCACGGTGATCCGGGCCATCCTCAGGGTGGGCGACTACGAGCTCAACGTGCCCCTTCCGGCTGCGTTCGAGCACACTCCCCCGGTGGTCTTCGCGCCCGAGGACGAGCGCGTCGAATACCCGTTCGAAGAAGGACTCCTGGACGGACTTGAGCGGGATGGGCTGGTGGGAATCCGGACCCGAGCCGACCCTCGGGAGCTTCGGGCACAGGCGGTCGAGCTCCTGGCCAACCGCCCGACCTCGGGGCTCAGCCCCCTCCGCTTTCACCTCCCCCGGTTCTCTTCGGCTCTCCGCTACAACCGGAGCGAAGGGTTGGTGGTAGGCATGGGCGGCACCCTCCGGCCCTCGGCCCAGCTCCGGCTCCGGGGCCACGGCGGATGGGCCATGGGCCCGGATCTCCCCACGGGATCTCTCCGGCTGGACGGGGTCTGGCGGGAGCGGCACGGTTGGGAGCTGGCGGGAACGGTGAACCGGGTGGAGGATCTGGGTCTCCGGCCCGGCTCCGACCCTCTGGTCTCGTCGCTGGCCGCCACGATCCGGGGAGAGGACTACATGGACCCCTTTCGCACCTCCAGCGCCACTGCGGGCCTCTCTCTGGGCGGCGACGACACTCGCTTCGACGTGGCCGCCGGGATCAGACGGGACCGGTCATTGTCCCTCGTCACCGAACGGGCGCCTCTGGACCGGGGTCGCCCCTTTCGGGAGGTCCGCCCCGTGACGGAAGGAACCTTCTTCACCGGGCAGGTCAGCCTCCAGCGCACCGTGCAGTGGCCCGGCGGTGGACGGGGGCGGATGACTCTCTCCAGCGACCTGCTCACCGGAGGCGAAGGGAGCGGCCTGGAGCCCCGGGTAGAGGTGACCGGCCTCTGGGCCAGCCCCACTGGCGCCCGGGAGCTGGACGCTCGGTTCCTGGGCCGAAGCTGGCTCGGGGATCCCCTCCCCCAGGCGCACCGGCTCGTGGGAGGCCGGGGCACCCTCCCCGGATACCGGTTCCGAAAGTGGGTCGGCCGCGACGCGGTGGTGGGAAGCGTGGAGGGGGCGATGGACCTGGGCTCTCCCCTCCTCCGGCTCCGGGGCGGACTGCACGCCGGGTGGGCCGGAGGGGCCGATGCCGCCGTCATGGAAAGCTGGGACGCCAGTGCCACCCGAGGGATCCGTCCAGCGGTCACCTTTGGGTTCGGGGTGGCATGGGATCTGTTGCGGATCCAGGGGGCCCGGGGTCTCCGGGACGGAGAGTGGCAGCTCCTCCTCTCGCTGGACCCCCGGTGGTGGGATCGTCTCTGACGCTCAGGTCTGTCGTAGCCCCTTCGCCAGCCTCCGAATGGCCAGGATGCCCAGGGCGGGTCCGGCCGCCAGGACCGCGAACGACCACTGCCAGCCCAGGGCTTCGGCCAGGGTGGGGACGAGCTGCACGGTGACGACCGTGAGGGCGAAGCCCATGGACGTCTGCAGGGTCAGAGCCGTGCCCACCGCATGCGACGGAACCGACTCGGTGACCAGGGCGCTGAACTGGGCGCTGTCTGCAATGACCGCAATCCCCCAGATGCACGCCACCACCACCAGGGCCCAGGGAACATTGAAGACGAAGCCGATGGCCAGGGCGCATGCGCCGGAGACCGCCATGGCCCGGTTCACCAGCCGCTCCCGGCCGATCCGGTCGGCCACCGCACCCCCCCATACGCAACCGACCCCGCCCAGGGCGATGGCGATGAAGGCCACCAGACTCGCCTCCGTCACGGCGCTGGCCGCCAGAAAGGCCGCCAGCCAGGTCCAGCAGCTGTAGAGCTCCAGCATGTGCCCGCAGTACCCCCCAGTGACCAGGCGCCATTCGCGGACCCTGACCACGTCCCGCACCAGTGCCCAGCGGAAGGGACGTCGCTCGAAAGCGTGGGGACCGTCCCGGTAACCCAGCAGGATCAGGAGGGCCGCTCCGGTAGCCGCCAGGCTGGTGACCCACACCACTGGCGCCGGTTCCGCCCCGCCCAGGGCGTGCACCAGAAAGGGCATGGCCTTCCCTACCGTCAGGGCTCCCACCACCGTCCCGATTGCCAGCCCCCGGGCCGACACGAACCAGGTGGCCGCCATCTTCATGGCCGGCGGGTAGACCCCCGCCAGAAAGAATCCGGTGAAGAAGCGGGTCACGAGCGCGGTTTCGTACCCCGGCACTGCCAGAAGGAGGAGGTTGGCGCCCGCCGCCAGAACCGCCGAGATGGCAAAATAGCGCCGGCTCGGGATGACATCGGCGACATTCAAGATCGCCGCCGCCAGGGTTCCCACCACGAAGCCGATCTGGACCGCCGAGGTGAGCCACCCTGCCTGGGCGGCATCCAGGCCCCAGGCTACCTGCAGCTCCGGGGCGATGGCCGACTGGGCGAACCAGACCGACATGCCGGCCAGCTCGGCCACCGCCAGCAGGCCCAGCATGGTCCAGGCACGGGGAGAGTGGGGGTGCATGGCGGCCGAAGATGGGCCACGGCCGGGCCGAGGGCAACCTACGACTCTGGGGCGCCGCGGACCTCCCCCACCGAATGCCGTCCGCCTCGATGTGCTACCTGTCGGGTTCTATCTACCGGGCCTGGAACGTGATGGGAAGCTGGATCCAGACCGACACCGGCTCATCCCGGTTCAACGCGGGGGAGAAGCTGAACTCCCCAGCCACCGCCTCTGCAGCTCGATCCAGCCGCTCGTGGCCCGAGGACTCGGACATGATCACGTTCTGAACCGTCCCCTCTTCGTCGATGTACAAGTGAACGAGGGCCGTTCCGCCGATCCCGGCACCCCGGAGTTCGTCCGGGTAGGCCGCCTCCAGCGCCCTCGCTACCTCATCCCGATTGCGAACCTCGGGAGCCACCGTGAAGGGGGTGAAGGTGGGCGCCTGGGCATCGGCCTGGCGAGCCCCGTCGTCCGCAGGGTCCTCCGCATCGCCCACCTCGATCCGTTCCTCGCCGGCTGCGCCTTCACCGGCTCCACTCTCGTCGGCCTGGAAGGTCACCGGAAGCTGGATCCAGACCGGGACCACTTGGTCCTGGTTCATGGCCGGGGAGAAGCTGAACTCCCGGGCCACCGCCTCTGCAGCGCGATCCAGCCGCTCGTGGCCCGAGGACTCGGACACCATCACGTTCTGAACCGTCCCCTCTTCGTCGATGTAGAAGTGAAGGGTCGCCGTCCCGCCAATGCCCGCCTCCCGGAGCTCCGACGGGTACTCCCTTTGCACAGCCCGGGCCACCTCCGTCCGGTTCGTAATCTCCGGAGCCTGGGTGAAGGGGGTGAAGGTGGGCTCCTCGGCCACTTCCGCCTCCTCCTGGGGGACCTCCAGGGCTGCCTCCTCCGCCGGGGCCGTGGGGGATTCGGTATCCCGATCGGGGCCGGGGACCAGACAGGAGACCGCCACCAGCATCAATCCCCCGGCCAGCAGGGAGATCGTACGGATACCGGAAACGCCGCGAGTGTCTGTGGTCAACATCTGAATTCTCCTTCCAAGGGCAGACGAGTGGGGTGAGAAGGTGAGGAATGCCGGTCGCGCGGCGGCCGTCCGGGCCGCCACCGTCAGGAGCAGGCTGCCGTAGGCGTGGCGGGCCCGGGGAAGTCGCCGCAGGACCCGGGTGTCGCAATCCATCTCCACCGCCTCCCGGAGGCGTTTCCGGTAGCCCCAGAACGGCAGGTTCCAGGGCATGAGCACGGTGAGCAGGGTGGTCACACCCAGCAGCAGGCTGTCCCGGGCTCGGAGGTGCTCCCTCTCGTGGGCCACGATGAGTTCCCGCTCGCTCTCGGTCAGCTCGAGGCACCAGCGGGGGAGCACCACTCGGTTCCGGATGATCCCCACGACGGCGGGACCGGTGGCCGATGAGACCGTCACCCTGCCTTCGGGCAGCTCCAGCGTGGGCCATCGCCTGAGCTGACGGCTCACCTGAAGCGCCGCCCAGGTCCATCGGCCCATGAGGAGGAGCACCATGGTCGCCCAGAGTGCCATGACCAGGCCATCGAGTCCTCCCATCCCGTCCCAGACCGCGAGCAGCCCTGTGGACGGGCCCGACTGCGCCGCTGCTGTCTCCGGTGCAGCCAGGATGGACGTACCCAGCACCGCGGAGCCGGACCCGGTCGGGGCCCAGTGCTCGGTCAGGCCGGAGAGCCAGTCGGCGCCCAGTGTCGGACCCGGAAGGCCGGCCACCGCAAGTGCAGCGGCGAAGGCGCCGACCCAGATCCACCGCAGACGCCCTCCACCCGGCGCCGCCGCCCGCTCCATCAGGAGCGCCGCCGTCACCACCAGAGCAGAAACCACGATGATGTACAGCAACCAGATGGCCATGGCGGGCGCCTCCTCCCGAGCTGTGATCCACGCCGACAACGATGAAGTTAGTACGTTGACCTGCCCACGTCAACTATAACCATAGTGACACACTGCCTGCCGAGGCAATACCGCGCTCCGCATCCCGCACCCTCCCTCTACATCCTATCGTCCGAGACCTGGATGGACCATATTCGCATCGGTCGCCCCCGATCTCCTTCAACCGACCCAGGAGACCAGCTCTGGACCAGACATCGTCCGCCCGCTCCCTGAGGCTTACCGTCCTCTTCTTCTCCCTCCTCCTCATTCCGGTGGCAGCCACTGTCCTCCTGCCTCCAGAGTGGCACGAGGTGGTGGGGCCCCTCTGGTTCCTGGCTCTGGTCCCCACGGTGCACATGGCCTCCCGGGCCGGGTGGGCCGGCGCGGCCGTCGCCATGGCCTCCTCGGTGGGTGTGGTGGTGGTGACCTATCTTCTGGCCGGGGCCATGGGCTACGGGGTGCCCGACAACCTGGTCTGGGTGCTCCCCCTCTTCCTGGTGGCAGGCGCCAGTGTGGGCTGGCTTTCCGAGCACCTGGGAGGAGACGCCTCCGGTGGTGACGAGGGCGATCTCACGGACCGGCTCACCGGACTCCCATCGCGGCGCCAGGCACGGCTTCTCCTGGAAAACGAGTTCTGGGCCGCACGCCGGGGCCGGCCGGTGGCAGTGGTCCTCTTCGCCATGGAGGACTTCACTGCCTACCTCAACCGCGAGGGCGATGAGGCCGCCGCCCAGGCACTGGTGGCCTTTGGCGAGATTCTCAAGTCCACCACCCGACGAATGAATCTCTCCGGCCGTCTGGGGCCGGCCCGCTTCATCTCGATCCTGGACGGATCCGACGAGGAGGGGGCGGTGGCTTTCGCCGACCGGGTCCGTCAGGCCTTTGCCCGTGCCCATCCCGACGGCGGGCACCCGGGCGTGAGCGCGGGGATCGCCAGCTTCCGATCCTCCATGACCGATCCCGACGACCTCATGGCGGCGGCCGAGCTGGCCCTGCAGCGTGCCCGGGAAGGGGGCGGAGACTGCGTCCGGGTGTTCGGTCGTCCGGCCTCCACCACAGGGGCCGTTCCGGAGGAGGCTTCGGGCAACGGACCCCGGATCCCCTCCTCGGCAGGTGCATCCCGGGAGGACACCGCCCTGGGCAGTCGGGACCGCACGCCCGGAGCGACAGGGTCGGACTGGGTGGGAGGGGGCCGGCGTGTCCTGGTGGTAGAGGAGGAGACATCGGTCCGGACCCTCATTTCCACGCATCTCCGAAAGTCGGGATTCGAGGTGGTGGAAGGCCACGATGCCATGGAGGGGGTGAAGGCGCTGGCAGAGGAGTTCGATCTGGTCATCTCCGATCTCCGGCTTCCGGGGCTCCCCGGGCACAACCTGGTGTCGACGGTGAAGGCCCGGTGGCCCGAAACCCCGGTGGTGGTGATCACCGGCTTCCGCGACGCCCAGTTGGCGGCCGAGGCCCTGAACGCCGGCGCCGATCGATACCTGTTCAAGCCCTTCGGGATGTCCGAGCTGGAGAGTCATATGCGCGAGCTCCTGACCCGCAGGGAGGAGTCCGAGAAGGCCAGGCAGGGGGTGCCCGACGCCCGGGACGGGAGTGCAGAGCGGGACCCCGCCGTCCGCAAGACCCTTCTCTCCGGGCTGCGGGACCTGGCGGAGGCGGCGGAGCTGCGGGACCCCTTCGCCCGGGGGCATGCGCACCGCGTGACCCGGTATACCCTGGCGCTCCTGGATGCGCTGAATGATGATCGGGGGATCGACCGGAAACGTCTGCGACTGGCATGCCAGCTCCACGACCTGGGCAAACTCTCCATCCCCCATGCCATCCTGAACAAACCGGGACCGCTCACCGACGATGAATACCAGGCGATTCGACGGTACCCCCAGACGAGCCGGACCGTCCTGGAGCCCCTGCTGGGAGACGAGCTCGTTCTGGTGGTGGCCGTATGGCACCACGAGCGCTGGGACGGAAAGGGGTACCCCGACCACCTGGCCGGCGAGGCCATTCCCTTCCCCGCTCGTCTGGTGGCGCTGGCCGACGCGCTGGACGCCATGACCAGTCCCCGTGCTTACCGAGCGCCCCTGGACTGGGACGATGCTGTGGAGCAGATCCGGGCTCGCACCGGCACCCACTTCGACCCGGGTCTCCTGAAACCCTTCGAAGAGGCACTCCCCGTCCTGGCCGAGATCTATCGTGCCGAGCACGCCAAAGCCACGGAGGAGTCCCCGACCTCTGGGAGCTCAGACGCCACCACCCCGGGGCAGAGCTCCTCGACCCGGCGTCGAGAACCCACACCCCGCGGCCCGGAACCCTGAGCCCTGGAATCACCATCCACCATACAGACAGGAGTGCCCACCCATTACCCGACCCCAGAGACCGCCCATGAGCCAGACCCTCCGTCCTGCCCAGCGAACCCGATCCTTCACCGAATCCGTCATTCGGGAAATGACCCGGGTGGCCCGGGAGACGGGAGCCGTCAACCTTGCCCAGGGCTTTCCGGATTTTCCGGCTCCCGAAGGCATGAAAGAAGCGGCTGTCCGGGCCATTCGCGGTGACATCAACCAGTACGCGGTGACCTGGGGCGCCCCCTCCCTCAGGAACGCCCTGGCCCAGTGGTACCGGAGCCGGTACGACATGGACGTGGATCCCGACAAGCACGTCACCATCACATGCGGGGCCACCGAGGCCATGGCCTCGGGCTTTCTGGGACTCCTGGACCCGGGAGACGAGGTGGTGGTGCTGGAGCCCTTCTACGAGAACTACGCCCCGGACGCCTTGTTGGCCGGTGCGGAGGCCCGGTTCCTGGCCCTGGACCCGCCGGAGTACCGGCTGCACGCGGACCGCCTCGAGGCCCTTGTCACGCCCCGGACCCGAGCTCTGGTCCTGAACACCCCCAACAACCCCACCGGCCGGGTCTTCAGCGACGATGAGATGGAGGCGGTGGCCCGGATCTGCCGGGAACGCGATCTGGTGGTGGTGACCGACGAGATCTACGAATGCATTCTCTACGAGGGGCGGCACCGGCCCATGGCCACCCTTCCCGGGATGGCCGACCGGACCATCACCATCTCCGGCGCTTCGAAGACCTTCAGCGTCACCGGCTGGCGGCTTGGCGGCATCGTGGCCCCGGAGTCCATCACCGGGGCGATCCGCAAGGTGCATGACTTCCTCACCGTCGGTGCTCCGGCTCCCCTTCAGGAGGCGTGGGCCTGGGCCATCCGGGAACTGGGCGACGAGTACTTCCGCTCGCTGGCCACCCAGTACCGGGCCCGGCGGGACCTGCTGGTCCAAGGCCTCCAGGACGCCGGGTTCCGCTGCCAGGCGCCCGAGGGCGCCTACTACATCCTGGCCGATTTCTCCCAGCTCTCCGATGACGACGACACCGCCTTCAGCCATCGCCTGGCCCGGGAGGCCGGTGTCGCCCCGGTGCCCGGAAGCAGCTTCTTCCACGGGGGAGGCGGCGGCTCGCTGGTCCGATTCGCCTTCTGCAAGCAGATGTCCACCCTGCAGGATGGGGTCGAGCGGCTGATCCGGTTCAGCGCCGCCGGCGGGAGCTGACCGGACTCGTCGGGCCCCGGTCTGAAACCTCGGCCTCCAGGTTCCCGTCATGTCGGGAGGAAGGGGCACACCCCCTTCCCCGCCGGGGTCACCGGTGCGACTGCGCCGGCCCGGACGGACAAGACGAGAACCCGAATTCATTCAGGAGGCAGACCCATGCAGACCCCGAGCTCGATTTCCCCATCAGTCCTTCGCCACTCGGCCGCAGTCCTGGCCACAGCCCTCGCAGGAGCCCTCCTGCTGAGCCCCGTGTCGGTCCAGGCGAGTCCCGCCACTCCCTTCTCCACGCCGGTTGAGGCGCCCGTCCTTGAAGCTGAGCTTCAGGCAGACGACGTGGAGCGGGCCCGGAAACTGGAAGCCCGGGCGGAAGACTTCCGGAACCAGCCCGATCAGTGGAAGAAGGCGGCCCGCCTCTACCAGAAGGCGGCGGAGCTTCGCCCGGCAGACGACCACCAGAAGGTGCTGAACCTCCAGCAAGCCTCCCTGCTCCTACACTATGTCGGGGATGACCGGATGGCCTTGACCGTCATGGAGGAAGCCGCCGAGGTGGCGCTCCGCCGCGGAGATGTCGTCGCCGCGGCCGAGGCCCGACTGGACGCAGCCTGGCTCGCCGGAGAGCTGAAGCAGGGAGAGACGGCACGTGAACACCTGGAGGAAGCCCGGATCCTGTCGTCGTCACCCCTGCTGGGCCAGAGTGAGCGAAGCCGTATCCTGCATCGGATCGGTTAGACGCCTGGAAGAAAGAAGTCAGGACTTCCGAACGCACCTGGCGGCTACCGCGCCGCATGCCCGGGTCGCCCCCTTCGCCGGGCGGCCCGGGCCGTTCGGACCTTGACCCGACGGCCCAGACCCCCAGCTTTCCAGAACCTCGGCACGGCCCGTGCGGCCACGCCCGGAGACCTTCCTTCAGATGGAGACGCAGCGGGTGAAAGGGATCCGAATCGCCGGAATCATCCTCGGAGTGTTGGCGCTCATCCTCATCGGACTCCTGGTGCTGGGGTTCCTCCTCCCCAGCGGCTGGTCCGTCGAACGCAGCACCACCATCCAGGCGCCGGCGGAGGAGGTCTTCCCCTACCTGGCCGGGGCCGAGGCCTGGTCGCTCTGGACGCCGTCACCGGAAACCGGATTCGAGCTCTTCGGACCCGACGAAGGGGAGGGCTCCGGCCGCCGATGGGACGACGACATGTACGGAGAGGGGGAGTTCGTGATCACCGCAATGGACCGGCCCCGCCAGCTCCACTATGAGGTCGCGGTGGAGGGTGGAGCGATCCGGATCGTCGGGCAGATGGTCCTGGAGTCCGTCGATGCCGACCAGACGCGTCTCACCTGGAGGGAGGACGGGGATTTCGGATGGAACCCGCTTCTGGGATATCTGGCCCGGCGAATGGAGGACCTGCAGGGCTCCCAGCTCGAGCAGTCGCTGAAGGCTCTGGATCGGCTGGTGACCGAGGGCGAGCCGCTGGAGTTGGATGAAGCCGACGAAGCCCCTACCGGTTCGCCCGGCTCATCCTGATCAGCTCCTCGTTGTTCTTCGTACGGCGCATGACGCCCAGGAGCTCATTCATGGCTTCTGCCGGGCCGGACCCGGCGAACTGACGGCGCATGGCCCGGGAGAGGCGGAGCTCCTCCTCGCCCAACAGGAGTTCCTCACGTCTGGTGGCCGAGGCCACCAGGTCGATGGCCGGAAAGATCCTTCGGTCCGCCAGTTCCCTGCTCAGAACCAGCTCGCTGTTGCCGGTGCCCTTGAACTCCTCGAAGATCACCTGGTCCATTCTGGATCCGGTGTCCACCAGGGCGGTGGCCACGATGGTCAGTGAGCCGCCTCCCTGTGACGGGTCGATCTTCCGGGCACTCCCAAGCAACCGCTTGGGGCGTTCCAGCGCCGTGGCGTCCAGGCCACCCGACAGGGTCCGGCCGCTTCCGTCCTCGGTGGTGTTGTGGGCTCGGGCGAGCCGGGTGATGGAGTCCAGGATGATGACCACGTCCTGACCCATTTCCACCCGGCGTCTGGCCCGTTCGATGGTGATCTCGGCCAACGCCACGTGGCGCTCCGGAGGGAAGTCGAAGGAGGAAGCCACCACCTCCCCGAACCCGCAGGCCTCCATCTCGGTGATCTCTTCCGGACGCTCGTCCACCAGGAGGATGAAGAGGTGGCACTCCTCGTGGTTGCGGGTGACGCCCTCGGCGACCCGCTGCAGGACCGTGGTCTTACCAGCCTTGGCCGGCGCCACGATCATGGCCCGCTGTCCCTTGCCCAGCGGACAGAACAGGTCGATGACCCGATTCGTGTAGTCCGGTCCGCCTGGAGCGTCGATCTCGCACTCCAGCTTGAGCTGCTCATCCGGATGCATGGCGCTCAACCGGTCGAAATCGGGGCGGTCCTTGGCCTCGTTCGGGGGACGGCCGTTCACCGCCTCGAGGTTCGTGAGGGGAGGGGCCTTCCCGTTCTTGGGGCGGCCGCCCACGGAGCCGGAGATCTCGTCGCCGGTCCGTAGACCGAAGCGAGACACGAGCTTCCCGCTCACGTACACGTCATCCGAGCTCGGCGTATACCCTGCGGCACGTCGCCGCACGAAACCCGAGCCACCGGAGAGGACCTCCAGTATGCCCAGCCAGCGATCGTTGGTCACGTTACGTCGTATATTGTTTGGGGAGCAAAGGGAACAGGACGCCGGAATCGGCCATCCTGGCCAGGGGAACCCCCTGATGATGCGTGGCGGGTTCCCGAAAAACACAGTCTGCGAGCATCAAGCCTACATGGTCGGAGGGCTCAGGACAAGAGAGATCCCGGGAGGAGCGGGCCGTGGCAACGGACGAAACGCAAAAAAACGACAGGCAGCCCGAGCTCGGAATGGCCATCCAGGGTCAAGAGAACGTTCCTGCGAAGGACGGGACAGGAAGCCGGGAGTCGTCCGGCACCCGGGCCATGACCCCTGCCATCCTTCTCCTCGCGCTTACCCCCTTCCTGCTGTTCTTGGTCCTCTGGGTCGTGGACCGCCTGCTTCGCTGACGGCGACCTGTCCTGTTTTGCGTCACCCGGTGTCCTCTACCGGGGACGCCTGAGGGTGCGGCAGCCCCATAACCCCGGGGGAAACCCTGGCACCGTTCCTGCGTAGTATGGTCAGTGGACCGTTGTTTCTCCTACCGCTGGAGGGAATGGAATATGGACTCGCCGCCGCCCCCGCTCCGACCCGGTGCCGCGCTTGCGGTTGCCACGCTCCTGGCCTTCCTCCTGGTCCCATCGCCGGGCGAGGCGCAGACCTCCGCTTCCTTCGCGGCCTGGGGACAGGCCGGATCGGGCCACGTTCTCGACGGCATGTCGCTGGGCATGGCCCACCGCTCGGCCGGCTCCGGCGTCTTCGCCGACGTGTCGCTGGGCGCCACCTATTCGGCGGCGGCAGCCTCCCACTCCTACGCTCCCGGTCGCTCCTACCACCCCGGAACGACCCGGAGCAGTTACGGGCACGGTTACGCCAGCTACGACGTGTGCTGGGATCCATGGGACCCGTGGTACGGATATCGACCCGCATGTGATGCCTTCTGGTGGACGTACCACGCCTGGGCTCCGCTCTTCGTGACGCCGGTTTGGGCCTACCACGCGCCTCGATATCGTTCTGGATTCCACGTTTCCTTCAGCTTCGGATGGTCGTCCTGGGGGGGCTGGTATGATCCGTGGTGGGGCCCGTCGTACCACCACTACTACTGGCGGTCGCACCGGCATCGGGTGATCCGGCCCACCTACGTGTACTATTCGCCGCGCATCTACGTCGTGCAGCCGTCCGTTCGGGTGGTCCACCGGCCCGGGTACGTGGTTCGGGACCGGGGACTGGGTCTCCGCTCGGCCGCTCCCGTCTACAAGGAGCACCCGGGTGCCGCGCCGTCGACCCGTACCGCCGTACGCCGGGACAACCCGGCACCGAGGGCGGCACCGTCCCCTGATCTCAGGACCCATTCCACACGGACGGCTGTGAGTCGCGATGACGTTCGGTCGACCGGGGCCGCCTCGGCCGACCAGCGCCGAGCCACCACGTCGGGACCGGAGCGCACCGCCCCGGCGGAGCGTCCCTCCGAACGGGCGGGCCAGCGGGATACCCGAGCTGCTCAGCCTCCCACCGTCATCCGTGGAAACGGGGCTCGTACTTCCGCATCCGAGGATCGGGCCCGTACGCAGCCCGAGACCCGACCGACGCCCCGCTCTCAGGCTGGGCCGGACACCCGCACCGACGGACCGGCTCGCCCCTCCGACCGGGTGAACCCGGCGCCCGATCGGACCCGGGCCACGCCGACTCCACCGACCCGGTCGGCGCCCCCTGCCCGTTCCGGCCCACCGGCGCGATCCGATACCGAGACGCGGCCGCAACCCAGGACACGGTCCGCGCCCCAGACGCAGTCAGGACCGCCGGCTCGATCGGCTCCGCCAACCCGGTCGCAGCCGCCTACGCGGTCGGCACCCCCAGCGCGGTCGGGCCCGCCGGCTCG
>PWLA01000050.1 GCA_003559555.1 Gemmatimonadota bacterium
CCCAGCACCTTCGCCACGACCCGCCACGGGACAATGTGTCTCATCCAGGGACGGGACGGCTCCCGGTGGCCGTTCTCCGCTTCCCATATGGATTCCACTCCTTTACCTTCCGGGGCACCGTCTTCCCCTGCAGCGTAGATTTCAATGGAACCCGTTTCCCTGCACCTGAACCGCGAACTGCTCCCTTCGATCCTTCGGATCGTGGCGACTCCGGTCGTGGTGCTGGACGGAGAAGCCCGGATCCAGCTCTTCAATCGAGCGGCCGAGCGGGTCGCCGGGTACTCGGAGGATGAGCTCCGCCGTGAGCCGGTCTGGTGCCTCCTGCCAGAGGACGAGGAGTCCAGGGCGCGCGCCATTTTCCGGGAGCTCTTCCAGGGAGAGCGCGACCACCTGGATGGCGTGGAAGTGGCGTGGATGACGCGGAAGGGGGAGCGGCGGCCCATGGCCTGGACGTCGGCGCTGATCCGCGACGACGAGGGCGAGCCGGTTCGCCTGGTCCTCACCGGGGTGGACCTGACCGAGCTTCGGAAGCTGAAGGATCGGACACGAGAACTGGCGGCGGAAGAGGTCGTGCGAGAAGCTCGCCAGGAGGCGCTCCGGAGTTCCGAGGCCCGCTTCTCCGGGATTGTCGAGATGGCCTCCGACGCCATCGTGTCCATTGATTCGAACCACCAGGTCACCCTCTTCAACCGGGGTGCCGAGGCCATCTTCGGCTGGGAGGCTTCGGAAGTGCTGGGGCGCTCCCTCGACACACTCCTGCCGGAGCACGCCCGGGAGAGACACCGAGGTCACGTGGAGGAGTTCGGGCGCTCGGAGGTCCAGGCTCGCCGGATGGGAGAGCGACAGGCGATCTCCGGACGGCGGAAGGATGGAACGACCTTTCCGGCAGAGGCTTCCATCATCAAGGTCGACGTGGCCGGCGACCGATTCTACACGGTGGTCCTTCGGGACGTCTCCGAGCGAGACCGAAGCCGGAGGGAGCAGCAGTTTCTGGTAAAGATAGGCCAGCTCCTGGCGTCGTCGCTGGACCTGGATACGACCCTTTCCACGCTGGCCGACGCCGCTGTGGGATTCCTGGCCGACTATTGCGTCATCGATCTCCTCGAGCCCGACGGCAAGGTGCGCCGAATCCGGGTCTCCGCCCGGGATGGAGCGGACCCGTGGCCGGCCAGGGTTCTCCGGGACGTCACCCTGGACCGGAGCCAGCCCCACCTGATGCACCATGTGCTTGAGGCAGGGAAGGCTCAACTCGTGTCGCCGGTGACGGCCGAGCATCTGGAGCATATCGCACAAGGAGACACGCACCTGGAAGCGCTTCGTCGCATGGATCCGGGCTCCTACATCGCGGTTCCGCTGAAGGCCCGGGGCCGGATGCTCGGCACCCTCCTCCTGGTGGCCTCCACCGGCCGCCGGCCGTACGACCGACAGGACGTGGAGCTGGCCAGGGAGGTGGGACTCCGGGCTGGAATGGCGGTGGACAACGCCCAGCTCTACCGCGATGCCCAGCGCGCCGTCCAGGCCCGGGATGACCTTCTGGGTGTGGTCTCCCACGACCTGGGCAATCCCCTCCAGGCCGTCTTCATCGGGCTCGAGGCCCTGGAGCGGACCCGGCACCGGGACGGTGACAAGGAGACGAGTCAGGACTACTACCTCTCGGCCATCCGCCGCTCCGCCGAGCTCATGCAGCGTCTGATCCACGAGCTTCTGGAAGTACGACGAATGGAGGCGGGTCACCTGAGCCTCCAGCGGGTGGAGCAACCCATCGGCCCCCTGGTGGACGAGGCGCTTCAACTCATCGATCCCCTGGCCCGGGTCAAGTCCATCACGCTCCGAAGCGCCCTGGACTCGGACGCACTCCCCCCGGTGCCCGTGGATGCCGATCGGGTGCTCCAGATCCTTTCGAACCTGGTGGGAAATGCGGTGAAGCATACCCCGAACGGTGGCACTGTCACGATTCGGGCCGCAGGCCTTGCGAACGACATCCAGATCTCCATCGAGGACACCGGTGAAGGGATCCCCGAAAAACACCTGGGCTCGGTCTTTGACCGGTTCTGGAGGGCCGAGCGCACCGGAGGAAAGGGGATCGGGCTGGGCCTGGCCATCGCGAAGGGAATCGTTCGCGCACACGAGGGCCGGATCTGGGTGGAGAGCGAAGTGGGTCGGGGGAGCACGTTCCACTTCACTCTTCCCCACGGCCCGTCGGACTGAGGGGTACCGGTGGAGGGTGAGCTCGCGAGCATCCTGGGGCGCCTGGGCATCGCCACCGGACTCGGCCTCCTGGTGGGACTCCAGCGGGAGCAGGCCGACAGTCGGATCGCTGGGCTTCGGACCTTCGCCCTGACGGCCCTCCTGGGGGCCATCACCGCACTCCTCTCTCTGGAGTTCGGAGGGTGGGTGGTTGCTGCCGGATTCCTGGCGGTGGGCGCCTTCGTGGTCACCGGCAACATCATGAAGCTGCGGGCCGGCCTTCCCGACCCGGGTCTCACCACCGAGGTCGCCATCCTCCTCACCTTCGGGATCGGAGCCTACCTCATGGTGGGCTACGTGGAGGTGGGGATCGTGGTGGGAGGCGCGCTGGCGGTCCTCCTCCAGCTCAAGGCCCAGGCCCGGCGGATCGTGAGCAAGCTGGGCGACCGCGACGTGGCGGCCGTGATGCGCTTCGCCCTGCTCACCCTGGTGATCCTTCCGGTTCTTCCGAACCAGACCTACGGCCCGTTCCAGGTGCTGAATCCCCGACAGATCTGGCTCATGGTGGTCCTCATCGTGGGGATCGGATTCGGAGGTTACCTGCTCTACCGGTTTGTGGGCACCCGGGCGGGGACCGCCCTTTCCGGCCTCCTGGGCGGAACCATCTCGAGCACGGCCACCACGGTGAGCTACGCCCGACGGGTCCGCCGCGCCGAGGGGGAGGCGACGACCTCAGGGGTGGTGATCATGATCGCCTCCACCGTGGTCTTCGTGAGAGTCCTGGTGGAGATGGGGGTGGTGGCTCCCGGGGCGTTCTCCACCGTAGCACCGCCCGTGGTCGCCGTCCTGCTCGTCTTCTCGGCACTCTCCCTGTGGGCCTGGCGCCGGGACGCCCGTGACGCCGGTCCCATGCCCGAGCAGGACAACCCCACCGAGCTCCGCCCCGCGTTGGCGTTCGGGCTTCTCTATGGGCTCATCCTCCTGGCGGTGGCCGCAGGAGAATCGTGGTTCGGCAGCGAAGGGCTCTACGTCATCGCGCTGATCTCGGGGATGACCGACATGGATGCCATCACCCTCTCCACTGCCCAGCTCACCCGCCAGGGTCGAGTCGAGGCCGACATGCTGTGGCGGGTGGTGCTGGTGGCCTCGCTCTCCAACCTGGTCTTCAAGCTGGGCATCTGCTGGCTCATGGGCGGTCGCGCCCTCGTTCGGCGGCTCCTTCCCCTCTATGGCGCTGGTGCCGGGGCCATCCTGGCCATCATCTTCCTCTGGCCCTGACGGCCCCCGACACCAGCGCCCCGACAGGCGATGTCCCCGCCGTCGACGGCCCGCCCGTCGGGGTGGACCAGCCTCAGTCGTTCTCCGGAGGCCGGCGCACGGCCAGCACAGGCAGGTCGGCCCCCCGAACCAGCTTGTCCGCCACGCTTCCCAGGACGAACCGGCTCACCCCTCCCCTGCCCCGAGTGCTGAGGGCCAGGAGCTCCGGCTCCTCCTCCTCGATCAACTCCAGGAGCGCCTTGGCGACATCGTCGGCACCGATCACCCGGGTGTCGATGTCGACGCCCAGGGGATCCCAGGACTCGGCCACTCCCTTCAGATACTCCTCGCTTCGCCGCTCCCTCTCTTCCATCATGTTGGTCTCTTCGACCGCGTGCGGCAGGTACGTCGTAGCCAGGGGGAAGGGCCGCAGGAGCACAGAGACCAGGGTGACCCGCCCCCCCTTCGAGGGCAGAAGCGATGTCAGGGGCGAAAGGATCTGCTCACTTGCCCGGGAGCCGTCCAGGGGGACGATCACCCGGGAAGGCGAGGTGTCATCTGCGAAGAGATCCCGGCTCCGATCTCCACCCCGAAGGAGGAGAACCGGGCGCTCGGCTCTTCGCACCAGGCCATCGGCCACGCTTCCGAGCCAGGCTCGCTGCCACGCGCCCCGGCCATGGGTGGTGAGGGCCACCAGGTCGGCCCCGGCTTCGCCGGCTTCCCCCAGGAGAGTGCTTACCACCGGCCCCATCTCCACTCTGGTTTCCACCTCCAACTCGGGGTGGTCTCCCCGGATCTGTTCCCTGATCCGGTCCAGGTAGGTGTTGGCCCGCTCCTTCTCCTCGTCGAACCAGCTCGCCACCAGATCACCGTCGCCGGCCGCCAGGGGAACCGGCGGGAGGTCCGAGACCACCGAGGCCAACACCACACCGGCGTCGTGTCGGGCAGCCAGTCGGATGGTGGGGTCGAGCGCCGCCTCAGCCAGTTCGGAGCCATCGAGGGGAATCAGGATCTTGTTCATCGAAGCAGTCCTCCCAGGGACGAAGTATGGATTCATGGGACAGGCGCGACCGGGGCATAATCTCCCCAACGGTCGCCACTCATCGGATGCACCTGTCGTGCCAGTAGGTGAACCGCCGCATAACGGGTTCGGTCAGGAACCACCCGGGGGCTGAAGCGGGCCAGGGCACCCCGGACTGGGACATTATGTCACATCCGGGAGCATGGCGCTCGTGTCGCCCCACGACTCGGACACCCTCCTGGTCCAGCCCGGAATTGGACGATTCAGGAACCTCACCCGCACTCGTGCGTTACATGGGTAGGAGTTCCGTCCGCACTCATCCGAGATGATCACCGTGCCCTCTACCCTCCGAATTCACCTTGCCGGGCTGGTGCTGGTGGGGGTTGCCCTTCTGGGTGCGAACGATCGAGTCTCCGCCGGCCCCGAAGCCGGTGTTCGAAGTGCTGTCGCACTTGAGACGGGGGTCCCGATCCGGGACGAGATCCGGGGGACCGTCGTGGACACCGCCGGCGCGGGGCTGGGGGCCGCCACCGTCCAGCTTCGCCACGGAGATCGCGTCCTGGCTTCTGCGACCACCGACGACGATGGCACGTTCAGAATCTTCATCTCCCAACGGATCCGGGAGGCATTCGACGCCGGAGGGGTTCGGATCCGGGTGGAGCGTCTCGGATATCGAGAACAGGAAGTCCCTCTCGACACCGCCCAGGCCACCGTGGAGCTGGTGCTGGTCCCTGCGCCCCTTCCCCTTCCCGGCTTCGAGATCGAGGCGGTCAGGAGCCAGTGCGAGGACGACGAAGCCGGACTCGGACGGCGGCTCTGGCAGCGGGCAGCGGCACGCCACCCCGGAGGACTCGACACCCTGGGCGTGGCCACCTACACGCTCTCGCGGACCGATACCCTTCCGGACGGAGCCCTCGGCACCACCCAGGTCAATGGTCAGGAACCGGAGATGGGCCAGCGGGGGTCAGCTCCCATTCTCCGCCTGGGTTGGGCTCGACGCATCGACCGGGACGGCTACGCCTTCCCCGTGCGTCGGACGGACCGGATGGGCTCGTTCGCCTCCTGGTCCTATCCCCCGCTGGAGTCGGACTTCGCCCCCCACTTCGGTTCGCGGCAGTTCGGCTCGCTCCATTATTTCCAGCATCTCTCCCAGGGGAGCGACGGCTGGTACGTGCGGTTCTGCGCTCGCGATGATCGCCGCCCGCACCTGGAGGGCCAGATGCTCATCACCCCGGACACCCTCATCCGCCGCATCGAGTGGGCCATCCAGACTCCCGAGCCTGACGAGGACGCGGGGGGCGTGGCCGTCTTCCCGTCGGCCGCCGCCGACGGCACGCCCCCTCCCCTGCTCCCAGCAGAGAGCATGGCGTGGAAGACGCCGCGCGGCGAACACACGGTTCGACGAGCGCACTGGTTCGAGGAGTGGACGACCGCGCCCGGCGATTCGGTCCCCTTCCTGCCCCGCCGAAGCGGCGAGTCCACACCCGGATCCAATCCCGACCCGGGCTCGCGCTGACGGGGCCCCATCCCCCCGGGCCATCCGGTGGCCGCGACACCCAACCGCCTGGAAGCGCATCCGTCGGAGAGGTGGATGCCCGTGCGCCAGAACCCTATCTTCTGAACCGAGATCGCAGGCGAGGCCGGGATCGTCCCGCACCCTCAGGTCCTTTGGCGAGCACCTCCCACTTCCCCGGGGAGAACGAGACCATGCCCGACACCCGCGAACGCACATCCGGCTGGGGCCGTGTCGACATCCGAGCCCCCACCGACCCGCCAGGCCGTAACCCCGGCATGCCCCTGGACCTGGACCGGGTCGGGGCGATTCATCTGAATCGAAGTGCCGTGGAGCGAAGGGCCACCACCCTGGGCACCAGGCGAAGTGTGAAGAAGGAGTGGCAGGCTGCATGGCTCCTTCGGGCCCTCACCCTCATGGACCTGACCACCCTCTCCGGTGACGACACTCCGGGAACGGTCCGACGACTCTGCGCAAAGGCCCGCAATCCCCTCAGCCCCGATCTGCTGGACGGATTGAAGGTTCGGGAACTCGCTCCGCAAGTGGCCGCGGTCTGCGTGTACCATCCCTTCGTGCGCTCGGCTCTGGAAGCGCTGGAGGGATCGGACATTCCGGTTGCCGCCGTCTCCACGGCTTTCCCCCACGGGCTGGCGCCTCTCAGCACTCGCCTGGCGGAGATCCAGGCGTCGGTGGAGGCCGGTGCCCGGGAGATCGACGTGGTCATTACCCGCATGCACGTGCTCACTGGGGACTGGCAAGCCCTCTACGACGAGGTTCGGGCCTTCCGCGAAGCCTGCGGAGAGGCCCACCTGAAGACGATCCTGGCCACCGGAGAGCTGGCCACCCTCACCAACGTGGCCCGGGCCTCGGCCGTCTGCATGATGGCCGGAGCCGACTTCATCAAGACCTCTACCGGAAAGGAATCGGAGAACGCCACATTGCCGGTGGGGCTGGCCATGGTCCGGCAGATCCGGGCCTACGCAGAGCGCACCGGCTACCGGGTGGGCTTCAAGCCCGCCGGCGGGATCCGGGCGGCTCGGGACGCGCTCACCTGGCTGATCCTGATGAAGGAGGAACTGGGGGACGGCTGGCTCGCTCCGGAGCTCTTCCGCTTCGGCGCCTCGTCACTCCTGGCCGATCTGGAACGACAGCTCGAGCACCACGTGACCGGGCGGTATTCCGCCTTCCACCGACACCCCATGGCGTAATCCCATGCCCACCATCGCTGAACTCTTTCGGACCATGGAATACGGACCGGCCCCGGAGAGCCCCGGGCCGGCGGAGGCCTGGCTCGAGGCCCACGGACGGCGGTTCGGTCACTTCGTCGGAGGTGCCTGGACCGACCCCGCGGACGACCGGCTCTTCGAAAGCCGGTGCCCCGCCGACGACACCCTTCTCGCCCATGTCTCGCAGGGAACCCCCGACGAGGTCTCCCATGCCGTGGCGACGGCCCGGAGCGCCTTCCCGGAGTGGTCGCAACTGGATGGACACGAACGGGCCCGGCACCTCTACGCGCTGGCCCGGGGCGTGCAGAAGCACGCCCGCCTCTTTGCGGTCCTGGAGTCCATGGACAACGGGAAGCCGATTCGGGAGTCCCGGGATCTGGACATCCCCCTGGTGGCGCGACACTTCTACCACCATGCCGGATGGGCCCAGGTCCTGGACCGGGAATTTCCGGGACGGCCTCCCCTGGGTGTGGCGGCGCAGGTGATCCCCTGGAACTTCCCACTTCTCATGATGGCCTGGAAGGTGGCACCGGCCCTGGCGGCGGGAAACACCGTGGTGCTGAAACCAGCCGAACACACCCCGCTCACTGCCCTCCTTTTCGCGGAACTGGCCCTGGAGTCGGGCCTCCCCGCCGGCGTGTTGAACGTGGTCACCGGCGACGGCCGCACCGGCGAGGCGCTGGTGTCCCATCCGGAGGTGGACAAGGTGGCCTTCACAGGTTCCACCGAGGTGGGTCGACGGATTCGAGAAGCCACGGCAGGTTCGGGAAAGGCCCTCTCCCTCGAGCTGGGCGGAAAGTCACCCTTCCTGGTCTACGAGGACGCCGATCTGGACTCGGTGGTGGAAGGGGTCGTGGACGCCATATGGTTCAACCAGGGGCAAGTCTGCTGCGCTGGATCCCGAATCCTGGTCCAGGAGGGAGTGGCCGAGGCGCTGGAGCGGAAGCTCAGAGCCCGCATGGAGACGCTCCGGATGGGCCATCCCCTGGACAAGGCCGTGGACATGGGAGCCATCGTGGCTCCGGTCCAGCTGGAACGGATCGAGGCGCTGGTTGAGGAAGGCAGGCGCGAGGGCGCACGGATCTGGCAGCCCGCCTGGGCCACCCCCGAAGAGGGCCTCTTCTATCCCCCCACCCTCTGTACTGATGTGGCCCCGGCCGGCACCCTGGCTCGGGTGGAGATCTTCGGCCCGGTGGTGGCCATGATGACGTTCCGAACGCCCGACGAATCGGTGGCCCTGGCCAACAACACCCGGTACGGACTGGCCGCCAGCGTCTGGACCGAAGACGTGAACCTGGCGCTTGACATCGCCCCTCGGATCAAGGCCGGGACGGTGTGGGTGAACTGCACGAATCTCTTCGACGCGGCCTCTGGCTTCGGAGGCTACCGGGAGAGCGGATTCGGTCGCGAGGGGGGGCGGGAAGGGATGGAGGAGTACCTGGGAGTCCAGCGGGACCCCGAAGCCGAGGCAGTCCCCCGAACGGGCTCCCGGATCGGGGACGCCCTGGTGGGGAGCGCGGGCTCGGGGCCGGAAAGGGATGGGGGTCGCCCCTTTCCCGGCGACCGATCACCCGACGCGAACGGCAGCGAGCAGGGTGTGGACCGAACCGTGAAGCTGCTCATCGGCGGCCGTCAGCGTCGGCCCGACGGCGACCAGGGCCTGGTGGTGACGAACCCCGACGGCGTTCCGGTGGGGGTCGTCTCCCGGGGGAACCGCAAGGATGTCCGAAACGCCGTGGAGGCCGCCCGAAAGGCGGCGGTCGGATGGCAGGAGGCTCCGGCCCACCTCCGGGCTCAGATTCTCTACTACCTGGCCGAGAATATCGCGCTGCGTCGGAACGAACTCGGGGACAGACTCTCCCAGCACACCGGGGTCGCCGCGGACTGGGCCCACCGGGAGGTGGATCTGTCCATCCGGCGTCTCTTCGACTACGCCGCCTGGGCCGACAAGTGGGAAGGACGGGTCCACGAAACACCCTTCCGCAACGTGACGCTGGCCATGCACGAACCGGTGGGAGTCCTGGGGATGGTGGCGCCTCCCGATGCCCCCCTTCTGGGGCTCGTCTCCATCGTGGCCCCGGCCCTGGCCGTGGGCAACACGGTGGTGGCCATCCCTTCGGAGCGCTATCCACTGGTGACCGGAGATCTGATCCAGCTCGTGGAGACGTCCGACCTCCCCCCGGGAGCTGTGAACCTGGTGACGGGTCGGCCCGACGAGGTGGTGCCGACACTGGCCGACCACGACGATGTGGACGGAATCTGGTACTTCGGGGGTGACGAGGCGCTGGCCCGGGATGTGGAACTGCGGTCTACCGGGAACCTGAAGCGTTGTTGGGTCGATCGGGATGCAGAGCGACGGTGGATCTCGTCGGTGGAGGGCTCGGGCCACCGCTTCCTCCGGGCCGCCACTCAGGTCAAGAACATCTGGGTGCCCTACGGCGCGTAGACGTCCTCACCGTCTGACGAAGGATCGGGTCACCGGCTCCTGGACGATCACTTCCACAAACTCCCCGGGCCCGGCCGTGAAGGGCGTGGTGGTGAACGAGCGAGATCCCAGCGGTTCCAGCCGAAAGCGGACCTCCTGGGTGCTGGTCCAGTCCACACCGAAGGTCCGCCGGGTCCTGGGGTTCAACGTACCCAGCCGCTCACGCCGCCCCGGTGCCAGCACGGTCACGGTGACGTCGAAGCTGCCCAGGTTATCCACCGCCACCCGAAGTTGTCGCTCGTCGCTTCCACGAAAGGGGTCCCAGTCCCCCCGACCCGCTCCAACCACGCCACAACCGGCCAGGAGGAGGACCGTAGCCAGGATCAGCGGAAAGGGAAGTCGATTCATCCTGATCGGCTCAACTCGGCCTGGAGGGGGGACGACATGGGAGA
The DNA here is from genome assembly GCA_003559555.1 of Gemmatimonadota bacterium. Taxonomy (GTDB): domain Bacteria; phylum Gemmatimonadota; class Gemmatimonadetes; order Longimicrobiales; family Gaopeijiaceae; genus PWLA01. The sequence continues at coordinate 10,082 of PWLA01000050.1, forward strand.
CGGCGGCGTCATCCGGCCACCCGGGCAATGGCGTCGATCTCCACATCGACAGCCTTGGGAAGACCAGCGGCTTCCACCGTGGAACGGGCCGGACGGTGCTCTCCGAAGTACTCCGCGTAGACCGAATTCATCTCCTGAAAGTTCTGCATGTCCGAGAGGAAGACCGTGGTTCTCACCACCGTCTCCAGCCCACCGCCAGCTTCTTCCAGAACCGCCTGCAGGTTTCGGAACACCCGGTGGGTCTGCTCGGCGATGGAGCCCCTCTCCTGCTCTCCGGTTTCCGGGTCCAGGGGGATCTGGCCGGACACGTAGATCCAGTCGTCCACCACGACGGCCTGGGAGTAGGGGCCGATGGCGGCGGGGGCACGGTCGGTCTTCACGGTTTGGATTCGGCTCATCTGGATGCGGGCTCCTGTGAATCGTCGGGTTGGTCGTAGGATTGTTGGCTGCGACGTGATCATGCTCGCCGGCCCAGCGGACCCTCGTCTGCCCAGGGGATCGACGAGCCTGGCCTGCTGACCACCTACCCCGGACCGGGGCTGAAGATGTCACCGGCCAGGAATGTCACTGGTCGGGAAGCGGAGTCCGACCCCGCCCCTCCAGGGGGATGACCCGCAGGGGTTGGCCCCCCTGGTCCCCGGGCTCCTCCGCCAGCAACTGGTCCTGCAGGTTCACCGACACGCAGACGTGGTTCGGGATCACCGAGACCCGGTCTCCGACCCGAGGCCGCCATTCGGTGCCCGAGAGGTCCAGGACCCCGTGCTCCTCCGAGAGACGCGAGAGGGGGACCTCGGGGTGCTCCAGTACGATTCCGTACCCCCGGCCATCAGCCCGAAACTCTTCCCGGGCCAACGCCTTGGAACCTGCGTCCACCACCGCCTGTCCCGGCACGGCAGTGCTCACCACCGTGGTCTCGACCCGGTAGGCCACCTCCGACGGATCGCAGACCCCCAGGGCCAGGGTGTCGCGGTCATGGAAGATGCAGGTACCGGCGCGGATCTCTGTGACGCCCGGAATATCGTGACTCCGCCAGAGGGTCGGCGTCGAGCCTCCGCTCACCACCTCCGGCGGGAGTCCGGCGGACCGCAAGTCGGCCAGAACCCGGGAAAGCCGGTCTCTGAGAGCCTCGAGCTCGACGTCCTGCTCGGCCCCGGACTTGCGGATATGGCCAGGGTAGAAAAGAATACCCCTGAACGATGTCAGCTTCGAGGATGCAGCAGCCTCCGCCAGCTTCAGGACTTCGGCGGTCTCGGTCAATCCCACTCGACCCATGCCCACGTCGATCTCCACCAGGACCGGGACGGCCCGCTGAGCGGCGTTGGCGGCGGCGCGCACGGTGTCCAGCGCCTCGGGGGAGTCCAGTGCAACGCTAAGAGGCGTTCGGGCCAGAACCTGGGTGAGGCGTACCCGGCGCGCTTCGCCCACCGGAGGATGGGCCAGGAGGAGGTCGGCCCCCAGGGGGGCCATGGCTTCCGCCTCCCGGAGGGTGGCAACGGTGAGCCCGCGGGCACCCGCCTCCAACTGGATTCGGGCCAGCATCCGGCTCTTGTGCGTCTTTACGTGGGGACGCCAGGCGAGCCCGTGGTCGGAGAGGTAGCGGACCACCTTCTCCGCGTTGGCACGGGCACGGCTCAGGTCCACGACGGCCGCGGGAGTCTCCACCAGGTGACGGGGAATCAGCTTTTCTGAACGGGATGAAATCATGAAGGCAGGAATGGAGCTGGAGCGGGAAGGGATTGGGCGCAGGACATCCTATTCTGGTGCCCCGGCTCTCATCGGGCAACGGGACGACCCACCTCCCGGTCGGGACCCCTCCGGGCACCTCGACGGATCCACCCGGGAACCCGTGGGTAGGATCGATAGCGGCTCCCCGCCCCGCCGCCGGAAGGACAAGAGGAGCGTTCCGGTGGTAGTACATGCTTCAACGACCACCAGAGGACGCCTCATGCCCAGCAACCCCGGCGGCGCATCACTTTACCCCTCCCATTTTCTGGGCTGGGTCGCAGCCCTCCTGGTCCTGGCCTTCTGCCTGCCCGTCCCGGTGGAAGCCCAGTACTTCGGACGCAACAAGGTCCAGTACGACGAGTTCGAGTTCCGCGTCCTGGAGACGCCTCACTTCGACATCCACTACTACCCCGAAAAGGAAGAGGCCATCCAGGACGTCACCCGGATGGCCGAGCGGTGGTACGAGCGACTGGCCCGGCTCTTCCAACATGAATTCACCGAGCGCAAGCCGCTCATCTTCTATGCGGATCACCCGGACTTCCAGCAGACCAACGTCATCGGCGGGATGATCGGAGAAGGCACGGGGGGTGTGGCCGAGTCGTTGAAGAACCGGATCATCATGCCCCTGGCCGGCTCCTACGGCTCCACCGACCACGTCCTCGGTCACGAGCTCGTACACGCCTTCCAGTACGACCTGGCCCAGTCCCGACGGGGCGGTGGCATCCAGGCCCTGGGCCGGATCCCCCTCTGGATGATCGAGGGGATGGCCGAATACCTCTCAGTGGGCCAGGAGGACCCCCATACGGGGATGTGGCTCCGGGACGCGCTCCTGAGGGACGACTTCCCCACCCTCCGGGCCCTGACCCGGGAACGCCGCTACTTCCCCTATCGCTTCGGGCAGGCCTTCTGGACCTATGTCGGCGGTACGTACGGCGATGAAGCGGTGGTCCGGGTGTTCCGCACTGCCCTCCGGACCGGCTGGGAGCCCGCGCTGGAGCAGGTGCTGGGGATTTCGTCCGACTCCCTCTCCGTGCAGTGGCGCCGTTCGGCCGAGGAGCATTACGGTCCCCTCATGGAAGGGCGGACCCCACCGGCAGAGGTGGGGACGCTCCTGCTCTCATCGGAGACCGGGGCGGGACGCCAGAATGTGGCGCCCTCCATCAGCCCTGACGGCCGGCACGTGGTCTTCATGTCGGAGAAGGACCTCTTTTCCTTCGATCTCTACCTGGCCGATGCCCGCACCGGTGACGTGATCCGACGGCTCACCAGCGCCAGCGCCGACCCACACTGGGACGCGCTCCGCTTCATCGATTCCTCCGGCGCCTGGTCGCCGGACGGTGAACTCATCGCCTTCGTGGTCTTCGCCGGGGGCCGAAACGAAATCGTGATGGTGGATTCCGAACGTGGGCGGGTTCAGGGCCGAATTCCCCTGGAAGAAGAGATCGGCGAGGTGAGCGGACCCAACTGGTCGCCGGATGGCCAGTACTTGACCTTCTCCGGTCAGGTAGGAGGCCTCACCGACCTGTTCCTGGTCGAGGTGGAGGGCAACGAGGTGACCCGGCTCACCCAGGATCGGCACGCAGTCTACCAGCCGGTCTTCTCGCCTGACGGACAGACCATCGCCTTTGTGTCGGACCGGGGACCCGAGACGAACTTCGACAACCTCACCTACTCCGAAATGCAGATCGCCCTGTACGATCTGCAGAGTCGACAGATCGAGGTTCTGGATCTCTTCGGGAACGCCAAGCACATCAACCCTCAATTCACCCCCGACGGCAACGGACTCTACTTCATCTCCGATGCCGACGGCTTCAGCGACATCTTCCGGCTGGAGCTGGACTCCAGGGAGATCCAGCAGGTGACCCGCATCGCCACCGGCGTGAGCGGGATCACCGGGGACGCCCCCGCCATGAGCGTGGCCAGGGAGACGGGCACCGTGGTCTTCTCCGTCTTTGACGAGTTTGAATACCACGTCTACAGCATGGACTCGCAGGAAGTAGACCAGACCCGTCGGGTCGCCGAAGCCCTGGATCCGGCAGGTCGCCTGGTTCCGCCCGGCGAGTTTGCCGTGCCCTCGAGAGTGGCCACGTACCTGGCCGATCACCAGACGGCACTGGCCGAGCCCGGGAGCTACGGAGCCGATGAAGCCCGGGAGTACGAGTCCGGCCTGAGTCTCGACTGGGTGGGTCAGCCCTCGGTCGGGGTCGGGAGTGGGCCCTTCGGCACCTTTGTGGGCGGGTCGGCCGCGGCCTACTTCTCGGACATGCTGGGCAACCGGCACCTGGGGGTGGCTGTACAGGCCCAGGGGACCGTCAAGGACATCGGCGGACAGGTCGTGTACCAGAATCTGGAGCGAAGGTGGAACTGGGGTGCATCGGCTGCCCGCATTCCCTTCCTCATCCCCCGGACCTTTCCCGCTCGACTGCCGGATGGAAGCATCCAGTACACGCAGCGGCTCTTCCGGATCTTCGACTCGTCAGCGCTGGGGTTGGCCAGTTATCCCCTCTCCAGCACTCGCCGGATCGATCTGACCGGTGGGGTGAACCGGATCAGCTTCGACCTGGAGGAGCAGACGATCATCTGTGATCCCTTCGGGCGTTGTCAGCAGACCCAGGTCCGGAGCGTCGAGGAGGGGGTGCCGGATCCGGTCAACCTCTTCCAGACATCCATGGCGCTGGTGGGCGACAACTCCTTCTTCGGATTCACCTCGCCCATCCGGGGCTCCCGCTATCGGGCTCAGATCCAGAATACCGTCGGAAGCATCAACTACCAGACGTTGATCCTGGACTACCGCCGGTACCTGAACCCCCACCGGAATCTCACCCTGGCGTTCCGGGGAATGCATCGAGGCCGATATGGGTCCGATGTTCAACAGAGCATCCTGCAACCCTATTTCCTGGGCTGGGAAACGAACATCCGGGGTTACTCTCAGTTCTCGTTCGAACCGAGCCTCGAGTGCACGCCATCACAGGATCTGGGGCCCTGCCCGCAGCTTCAGCGGCTGGAAGGCCACAGAATCGGCGTGGCCAACGCCGAGATCCGCATCCCCTTCCTGGGCAACGATCAGCTGGGGGTTCTGGACGTGAGTTTCCTGCCGACGGAGCTGGTGGCCTTTGCCGATGCCGGCATCGCCTGGGATGAGGACAACGAGCCCAATCTGACGTGGAGCACCACCTCGTTGGACCGGATTCCGGTCTTCAGCACCGGGGTGGGTGCCCGCTTCAACCTGATGGGGATGATGATCTTCGAGTTCTATTACGCCCGGCCCTGGCAGCGACCCCAGCGGGGGAGCCACTGGGGGTTCCAACTCGCCCCGGGGTGGTAGGCGTCACCGAACCTCGGCGACACCACACTCAAAAAATCCGGAGCCGGATGTAACGGGACGGGTTTTCCCGAACGTCCTCAGCCAGGAGCAGGATCGCTTCGGCCGCCCGGTTCAGGTTGTCGTAGAGCTCGTCGTCGGTGGAAAGCTGTCCCAGGGTTCCTTCTCCCACCTCCATCCGGTGCAGGATCTCCTCCAGAGACCGGGTGGCGCGGCTGAGGTTTCCGCCGGCATCTTCGAACTGGGCACCGGCCTCCTGAAAGACGGCCAGCGTCGAATCGGTCCGGGCCAGAGCCCGTTCCAGGTCGCCTCGGGCCAGTGCGTCATCCACCTGCCCCGCCGCCGAGGAAAGCGAACTCGACAGTTCCAGGAGTTCCCGTCGTTGCTCCTCAGCGACTGCGTTGGCCAGCGCCAGGAAGGCATCCAGCTCCGAGGCCGACGACTGAAGATGCTGTACCGTGGTGTCGGACAGGAGGGCTCGCATACTCTGGGCAATGGAAACGGCATCGTCTCCCAGGGTGTCAACCAGCTCCATGAGTCCGTCGGCGGCCGATCCCGGAAGGACGCCCCCCGGCGGCAGTGACTCCTCCGCTTCGCCAGGGATGATCTCCACCGTTCGGCCCCCCAGGAGTCCGACCCCGGCCAGCCGGACCCTGGAATCGGCCGGGATGTCCCACTGTCCGTCGACCTCCAGCACCACCGCCACCCCGGGCGGGCGCATCTCGAAGCTCCGGACCCTCCCGATGTTCACCCCGCGCATCTGCACCGGATCGCCGCTCCGCACGCCTCCGGCATCGGCCATCTCGGTGACCACCATGTAGCGGCCACGGAAGGTTGCCGGATCGGTGAGCAGAAAGAGGAGGATCAGGGTGGCCAGGGCGCCCACCAGGACGAAGATCCCGATGCGAACCTCCCGACCACCGACTGCCGAGGGTGTGGCCTGCTCCAGCTCCTCCCGGGTCGGACCGTTGGAGGTGCGGCCTCGGCTGTCTCCATCCTGTGCGCGGTCTGAACTCATGACACCTCGATCTCATCGAGGGCCGCCATGGCGGCGGCCCGGTTGACGAAGGCTCGAACCACCGGATTGTCGCTGGCTCGAAATGCGTCCGGATCCCCCACGAACTGCAGCTTGCCCCCGTGGAGCATGGTCACCCGGTCACACATCTCCAGCCCTCCCTGGATGTCGTGGGTCACGATCACCGACGTGACCCGGAGCTCGTCGGAGAGCCGCATGATGAGCCGCTCCACGGCGGCCGTGTTCACCGGATCCAGCCCGGTGGTGGGCTCGTCCCACAGGAGAATCCGCGGGCGCCCCACGATGGCCCGGGCGATCCCCACTCGCTTGCGCATTCCACCCGACAGCTCCGCCGGAGTCTTGGTCAGCACTTCCCGCGGCTCCAGGTTCACCTTCTCCAGTGCTTCCCAGATCCGCCCGGAGGCCTGGTGACGGGTCATCTCCTTCAACTCGCCTTAGGCCATTCCCATCTCCACATTCTCGTAGACATTCAGGGAGTCGAACAGGGCCGAATTCTGGAAGACGTATCCCACCTTGTAGCGGATCCGCTGCAGAGCCCGCGGACCACCTCCATAGACCGATTCACCGTCCACCTCCACGTCGCCCCGATCCAGGTCGATAAGCCCGATGGTCGTCTTCAGGAGGACGCTCTTACCCGTACCGGACGGCCCGAATACACCGAACATCTCACCTTCGTTCACGCCGAAATCGACCCCGGCGAGGATGGGGTGGTCAAAGGCCTTCCAGAGGTCCCGGTAGCGAATGATCACTGGAGAAGCAGGGGCGGAAAGAGGGCGTCCAGAATGAGAACGGTGAGGGTCATGAACATGACCGAGGCCGTGGTGGTCCGTCCAACCCCGGCTGCGCCCCCCCGGGTTCGCAGCCCCATGTGAATCGAGATCACCGGAATCGCCAGGCCGAAGGTCACCGCCTTCGTCAACGAATAGAACAGATCCCAGTTGTGCCAGAAGAGGCGCGCTCCATACAGAAACGATTCGTACCCGAGATCCAGCGTCATACGCGCAGCCACCATCCCGGCCAACACACCGACCAGGTTGGCGATGCCCACCAGGACCGGCACCACGATCACCCCGGCGATGATCCGGGGAGCGGCCAGAATGGCGATCGGATCGCGGCCCAGGGCATGAAAGGCGTCAAGCTGCTCAGAGACCTTCATGGTGCCCAGCTCGGCGGTGATCCGGGCGCCGACCCTTCCCACCAGAACGATGGCCGTGAGTACCGGACCCAGCTCCAGCACCACCGACGCCACCACGATGCTGCCCAGAATGTAGAGGGGCACGGCGCCCTGGAACTGGTAGCCTCCCTGCTGACTGGTGACGATGCCGGCCAGCACCGCCGTGACCACCACGATGGGGATGCTCTGGACCCCCATGATGTAGATCTGCTGCAGGACCGACCGGAGTGAGACCTGAAGCCGCACCACGCTCCGGACCGTGGCGCTCAGCAGGAGCGCGATCTCGCCAGCATGCTCCGCCGTGCTCTGGGCCGTTCGGCCCACCGCAGAGAGCGGTCGGCGAAGGATGCCGGAACTGACGGAAGCGCTCTTGGAGTAGGCCACGTACGCGGAGAGTTGTCCAGGGACCGACGGACCCACCGCCCCTCAGATCGCGCCTGGCGGGAACAGGGGGAAGGCAACCGAGAAAGTCTCTACAAACCCGGAGCCGAACGCAAGCCGGAGGCAAGAGAGATGACCCGACGCCCCCGGTGGCCTCCAGCCGCCTTCTACGGGCCGCCGGCGGCGGATTCGGCGTCTCGGACCGGGTCCCGCCGGATCCGGCCCCGGACGCTGGCGGGTTCCTCCCCGTGCCTGGCCTCCGACCGCGGAGGCACCGCCTGCATGTCGATGAAGAAGAGGGAGCCCTCCCCCACCCGACTCTCGACCCGGAGATCGAAACCCATGAGCTCGCACAACGAACGGGAGATGGCGAGGCCGAGCCCCGTCCCGCCAAAGGACCGGGTCTGGGAGCTGTCGGCCTGTTCGAACGGTTGGAAGACATGGTCGAGGCGGTCCTCCGGGATTCCGATCCCGGTGTCCTCCACCTCGATCCGGACCGGCGTGCCATCCGGCTCTGCCACCACCCGGATGTCGACTCGGCCCTCACCTGTGAACTTGACCGCATTCCCGGCCAGATTCAGCACGACCTGCTTGAGCCGTCGCCGGTCGGCGCGGACGGGCTCCAGGTCATTGGGGAGCTCCGAGTGGAGGCTGAGCCCCTTCTTCCGGGCCTGGAACTCCAGCGTCTGTGCCACCTCCGCCACCACCCGATCCAGCTCCACGGCCTCCAACTGGAGCTCGACCCGGCGGGCATCGATCTTGGAGAGGTCCAGGATGTCTTCGATGAGGGCCAGGAGGTGCTCCCCATTGGCCATGATCCGCTGGAGGTAGTCCAGCTCCCGGGCCGGGACCCGGTCCTCCTGTTTTTTCCGTAGGATGTTGGCAAAGCCGATCACCGAGTTCAGGGGGGTTCGCAGCTCGTGGCTCATATTGGCCAGGAAGGTGCTCTTGGCCCGGGAGCTGGCCTCCGCCTCCTCCAGCGCCCGCCGGAGAATCCCCTCTACTCGCTTCTGGTTCGTGACGTCACGGATGATCAACACCCGAGCCTCTCGCCCCTCGATGAAGGAGTCTACCACCGAGACCTCCATGGGGAAGCGGGTGCCGTCGGAACGCCGGCCTTCCAGCTCGAACGGTTCGGCACTTCCGCCTCGTCCGGTCCGGGCCAGGAAGCGCTCGGCCTCCTCCCGCTGGGGACGGGCCACCAGGTTCAGGACCGGGTCACCGATGAGCTGAGGCACGGCCACGCTGAAGAGCTCGGCGGCCCGGGCATTGGCGTCCACGATCCGCCCCTCCCGGAAGATCACCACCCCCTCGAAGGAGGCGTCGGCCAGCCGGCGAAACCGCTCCTCGCTCTCTTTCACCTGGACCAGGGCTTCCTCCAGGGCCTTCCGGGCCGCCTCCTCCCCCTGTCGGGCCTGTTCGGTCTGCTCCAACGCCGTCTCCAGCTCCAGCTGGCGAACCCGTTCCTGGCGGCGGAAGCTCTCCAGCCTGGCCATCCCCCGGATCCGCACCGAGAGCACCACCACCGCCAACCCCGTGGCCACCACCAGGGCCATCCCGAAGTAGGCCCACTCGGGCTCGCCCACGGCACCTCCGGCCGCCAGGAGCCATCCCCCCAGGGTGAGGGCGGCCAGAACCGCGAACCAGGCGGCATCCAGGTAGCAGAGCCCCGCACCCAGGATCAGGAGGAGGAGAAAGGTGGTTTACCTGGGCTCGCCCGTGACCTGCAGCTGGTAGATGAGCACGAAGAGCGCCATGGCGCCCAGCATGGTCATGGCCAGGTGTCCCCGGCCCGCCGGAATGGGCCACCGCTCCAGCGCCAGGCGCAGGAGGAGGAAGGCCGCGCTGGCTCCGACCTTGACCAGCAGGAGGGCCGATTCGTCCGGCTGGCCCGGGAGGACGGCCCGGGCCAGAGCCAGAATGGCCGTGACCAGGGCAAGTCCCAGGAGGATCGATGGCAGAATGCGACGCGCCCGTCGGTCCAGGACGACGCCCAGGTCGTCTCTGGATTGCCCGGAAAACGACGAGGCCGGGTCCGACTCCTCCAGGCCCTGGCCTGCCCCCCGTCGGTAGAGGGTCAGGGGATCTCCCCCCGGAGAAGCGCCCGGAATGGCGCATGCCGTGGCGCCCGGGCCGGGCGCTCGGAGAGCGTCGGAATCGGCAGGCGGTCCGGGGCGGACGCTGGCGACCGGGTCCGGACGAGGGAGAAGCGGGGAGTCATCGGGCCTCCATCCGATAGAAGTCGATCCCCGACGCCTGCTGGCCCACCTCCGCCGACGCCACCCGTTGGAAAGTGCTCAGATCGAAGACATCCACCTTTCCCGGCTCGGCACCGATCCCCTCCACGCTCACGAAGGCGTAGCGGTCGTCGGGCGACACCGTGACACCGTGGACCACCCGGGTGGAGGTGGGCGTGCGGGCCAGACTCTCCCCGGTTTCCAGGTCGAAAAACTCCACCGCATCCCCCTGCTTCAAGGTGGCGATGAGCAGCCGGCCATCGGAGGTGATCTCCAGGTTGTACGGTCCACGACCGGTCTCGAACCGGCGGATGAGCTCCCACGAGTCGTGGTCCACTTCCAGGATCTCGTCGCCGGCGTTGCAGGCCACGAAGACCCGCGAGCCGTCCGGCGAGGGGAGCCCCCAGGTCGGAGAACAGGTGACCTGGTGGGCGTGCGCCTCCACGATGGCGTCCCGGTCCCTCTGCTCGTCGGGATCCGGAACCTCGTGGTCATGGCCGGCGTGATGGTGATCCTCCATGGTCACCGGATCCGTCAGCGGACCGGGTCCGTCCAGGTCCACCGAAAAGCGTCGCGAGACCTGGAAGCTGCGGGTGTCCACCTCCACGAGCTGGTCGTCCATCATGCACACCGTGTAGACGAAGGATCCGCTCCGGTGCGTCCGGACTCCGTGGGGCATGGTGCACAGCTCGATCTGGTCCACCTCAACCACGTCGGGGGTGTAGACCACCGACATGGTGGACGGCACCATGGCGCCGTAGAGGTTGAAGTTCACCACGAAGGCGTAGAGCCCGTCAGGCGTCACATCCAGGGTAGCCGGGAATCGGTCCAGGAGGATGGGCTCGGCCACCAGGGAATCGGGTCCGATCTCGAACTTCCAGAAGTGACCGTCGGGCACACCGTGCCCGGTGGTCATGTAGAGATACCGACGGTCCGGGGAGATCGCGAGCCCATGGGGGCCCTCCACCTCGGTGGGAAGGCGCCCGATGTTGGTGGTCTGCTCCACCTCCACGCCGTCGGGACCAAACCGGACCCGATGGATCTTGTCCGCCGACTCGGCGCCCACGTAGACCCAGTAGTCGGCTTCGGGCGCCGAGCTCATCGCCCGCTGGCCATCGTCCTCGGTGGCATGTGACCCTGCCGGGAGATCCGTGGCAACCGAGTGCTCCTGTGCCGAGGCGCACGCCGCCAGCCCGACGAGGAGAAACGCCACGGTCAAGCGGCCCAGGAGGGTTCTGGAGTTCGGTGACAAACCGAGTCTGTGCATGAAATCACCCTGACGTGGTTGAACCTTCACTTCGACCCTCGAAACCTACCCACACGCAGGCCCCGTTCGCCACCCCGCGATCTGCCAAGCTGCCACCCTGCCGGCGGCAGGGAGCTACTCCACCAGCTCCAGCCTCGGGTTGGGCCGATGCCAGCGTCCCGCCTTGGCGCACGGTTCCCCTTCCAGCAGCACGACGTCTGCGGTGAAGTCGTAGGACCCGCGCACCAGTGTCGATCCGACCCCGTAGGAATCCACCGGGATCCCCATGGACTCGAACCGGGTGATCTTCTCGGCGTCGAACCCCCCCGAGCAGATGATCCGGACATCGCCGAATCCTTCCCGGTCCAGCGTCCCGCGGACCTTCTCCACGAGCCGCGGATTCACACCCCGGGGATCGAAGTCCCCCATCTCGTCGAAGAGGGCCCGATCCACCATCTTCTCCGAGGTATCCAGTCGGACCCCGTAGAGCCGATCTCCAAGAGCTCGGGCCACGGCCAGCGAGGTCCCTACGTTGTCGTTCTCGAAGTCCACCAACGAGATGACCTTCACGTCGTCGGGCATGTGCCGGGCAAACGCCTCGGTGGCAGCCACCGTATCGCCCCCGTAGGCGGCGATCAGTGCGTGGGGTACGGTGCCCATCCCCTCTGAGCCCCACCACGAGGCCTGGGCGTCGGTGGAGACCCCGATGGCGCCGGCCACGTGGGCCGCCCATCCGTCGCCGGTCTGCACCATCCAGTGATCGTGGCGGGCCGGGAAGAACATGATGGGCTTCGGCCAGGCGGCCTCCACCACCTCGCGGGTCCGGGTGGCGATCCGGGTTCGCCGTCCCAGAACGCCTACGTACAAGGTTTCCAGGTGAGAGAAGGCGGCGTATGGCCCGGTGATCTCCATCACCGTCTCCCAGGGGGAAGCCCAGTCTCCGTCCCGCAGGCTTCGGACCTCCAGGTCGCCCCAGCTGAAGCCCTCGGTGAGGCAGAGCTTCAGAATGGCGATGGCCTCGTCAGTGCCCGCCACGCAGGCGTCCTTCTTCTGGAAGACCTGCATGGTGACGGTGGGGTTCTGTCCATCGGCCAGAAGCACCTCCCGGGCCCGTACGAAATACTTGTCGGAGTAGTACCCGCTCCGCATCTTGTCCACTGGGAGCTGGAAGGTTTCGGGCGGGAGCCGCTCATCCTTCTGGAGCGGCTCCGGAGGTCCGGAAGTCTGGGGTTCTTCGGTCACCGGGTCTGCGTCTCCTGTTGGAGTACCGTTGAAGGGGAAGCGGCTTCCGCTCCCACTGGAAGGCCTTCTGGCCATGCTTTCCATGATGCCGGCTTCACCCCCGCTGATCCCGGGAAGCGCTCCTTCAGCGGATCGCCCGCCAGGTCGCCGGGTAGTCGTGGGCGGTCCATCTACGATGGCAACGAACTCACCTTTGGGAAAGGAGCAATCATGCCGGTCAGAAGCGCGAACGCCGAGTGGAAGGGAGACTTGAAAGGGGGCTCGGGTCGACTCTCCAGCGAGAGCGGAGCCCTGGACGAGGCTCCCTATTCGTTCAAATCCCGTTTCCAGGAGGGGGGTGCTACGAACCCCGAGGAGCTCATCGGGGCGGCCCACGCCGGTTGCTTCTCCATGGCCCTGGCCAACGGACTGGCCGGAGACGGTCACACCCCCGACTACGTGCGGACCCGGGCTCGAGTCCACCTTGACGAGGTGGAGGGCGGGTTCGCCATCTCCCGGATTCGCCTGGAGTGCGAGGCCCGGGTACCGGGAATCGATGAAGCCTCCTTCCAGGAACACGCACAGGGTGCCAAGGACGGATGTCCGGTCTCCCAGGCCCTGGGGGCCATCGAGATCGAAGTGGAGGCACAGCTCGTCTCCTGACCCGAGGTGGCCTGGACGGCCTGCGGTGGAACCTCTGGTGGGGCACGCCTCCCTGGGTGAGTCCCTTGTGTCCGGTATGCCCCCTTCCGATAATCCGGGACGATGACGACGCTTGCGTGGGTCCTGGGCATATCGCTGGGCGTCTCGTTCCTCTGCTCGATCCTGGAAGCGGTTCTCCTCTCCATCAGCCACTCCTACGTGGCCGTGCTTCGGGAGCAGGGCCGGCGTTCCGGAGTGTTCCTTCAACGGATGCAGCGGCGGATCGACGAGCCCATCTCGGCGATCCTGACCCTGAACACCATCGCCCACACGGTGGGAGCCGCCATGGGCGGTGGGCTGGCACTTCAGGTCTTCGGCCAGGAGTGGATGGCCCTCTTCTCGGCCGGCCTGACCCTGGCCATCCTCCTCTTTTCGGAGATCCTCCCCAAGACCCTGGGCGCCACCTTCTGGAAGGAGTTGACGCCCACCACGGCGTATGTTCTCCAGATCCTCATCTGGGTCATGAAGCCCGTGCTCATTCCCCTGGGGATGTTCTCGAGCCTCATTGCCCGGGACCGGGCCGGTCAGTCCACGGTGAGCCGGGCCGAACTGGAGGTCCTGGCAGAGATGGGCCGCCGAGAGGGGACCCTCGCCGAGGAGGAGTGGCGGGTGGTCACCAACGTCATGAATCTGGACAACGTCACCGTGAGCGAGGTCATGACGCCACGGACCGACATCGTGGCCGTTCCGGTGGATGCCACCGTGGAGGAGGCCAAGGCCCTCATGCTGGACGAAGGGCACCTCAGGCTGCCGGTCTACGATGGGAGCATGGACCGGATCACCGGGATCCTCCTGGCCCGGGACCTCTGGCAGGCGGACCGGGAGGGGGTCGCGGAGATCCGGGGGATCCTCCGACCGGTCTACTATGCGCCGGCCGGAAAGGCCGTGCAGGACCTCCTCATCGAGATGCGCCTGCAGCGAAGCAAGATGGTGATCGTGGTGGACGAGTTCGGCGGTACGGCGGGGCTGGCCACGCTGGAGGATCTCCTTGAGGAGATCGTGGGGGAGATCCAGGACGAGCACGAGGCCGACGAACCGGTGGATTTCCACGATGTGGGGGGTGGGATCATCCGCGTGTGGGGTGGAGTCCCGGTCCGGGAGATCAACGACCGCCTGGGTCTCGACCTCCCCGACGACCAGCACGACACCCTTGGCGGCTTCGTCTTCGGGGCCCTCAACCGAGTGCCCCTGGTGGGGGACGAAGTGGAGGTGGAAGGGGGTCGCTTCCGGGTGGTGAAGATGCGGGGCCGGCGGGTGGAGTACCTGCGCTTCTTCTCACCCGAGGCCATCCGCCAGGCGAGCGTGAACCCCGACATACCCGCCGCCACGTCCACAACCCCAGAAGGGGAAGTCGAACCCACACGCGAAACAGGAGGAAGGCGTGAGCGGACCTGAGACAGTCTCCTACCTCATCGTGGGAGGCGGGATGACCGCCGACGCCGCAGTTCGGGGAATCCGGAGCGTGGACGAGGAGGGGACGATCCTCGTGTTGACCGACGAGCCGCACCCGCCGTACGACCGCCCGCCCCTCTCCAAGGGACTCTGGACCGGAGACGACGAAGAACGGATCTGGCGGGAGACCGGCGACGTGGGCGCCCGCATCCGGACCGGATGCCGGGTGGAGTCGATGGACCGGGAGGCCCGGGAAGTTCAGATCCGCGGCGGCGAGCGGGTGGGCTACGAACGCCTCCTCCTGGCCACCGGCGCCCGCCCCCGGACCCTGAACGGACCCGCCGCCGACCAGGTGATCCACTTTCGGACCCTGGAGGACTTTCGGGCCCTGCGTCACCGGGTTCGCCAGGGGGGACGCCTGGCCCTGGTGGGAGGAGGCTTCATCGGCTGCGAGCTGGCTGGCTCCCTGATCCGAACCTCCGGGGCCGAATCGGAGGAGTATCCCCCTCCCGAGGAGATGGAAATTCACCTCATCTATCCTGAATCCCTTCCTCTGGAGAGATCGCTCCCTGGTCCCTTCGGTGAGCTCCTGGCCCGGCACCTGGAGTCCGTTGGGGTGGCCCTGCATCCGGGATGGGCGGTAAGCGAGGTCGGTGGCGGACCGGAGCAGCTGGAGCTCCAGGTGGAGCCAGCGAAGGGGACGCCGGACGCGGAGACGGCGTCGTTGGCCGGCGACCGGTCGCGGCCACGGCCCGACATGCCGGCTGGGTTCGACACGGTGGTCGCCGGACTCGGGGTGGATCCCCGGGTGGAGTTGGCCCGGGAAGCCGGCCTGGAGGTGGACGAAGGGATCGTGGTGGATGCCTCCCTCCGCACCGCCGACCCCCGGGTCTTCGCCGCCGGGGACGTGGCCCGCTTCCCGGTGCCCTTCCTGGGGGGCCTCCACAGGGTGGAGCACGAGGAACACGCCAATGAATCCGGGCTGACAGCCGGACAGGCCATGGCCGGCCAGCAGGTGAGTTACGAGCCCCTTCCCTACGTCTACTCCGGCGTCGGTCCCCTCACCCTCGAGATCCTGGGGCTCCCGTCACCCGACGACCAGGTGGAGGCGGCGCCCCCCGGTTCGCCCGAGGGCGTGGGCCTGGCCCGGATCCTTCGGGAGGGTCGGATCACCGGGGTGCTCATCTGGAACCGGCCGGGACGGGCCCACCGGATCCGCCGGCGCCTGCTCGACGATGACCCGGATCCCACCCTGGACGAGCTGAAACAGATCCTGGACTGACCCCCTGAAGGCCGGCTGGTGGGGCCCCTCACATCCCGACCGCCTCGCCTTCGTCCCCCTCTATCCCCCCGTTGCCACCCGGTCACCACTCGCGCTTCCCTCCTCCGGCACCGGGGCGGTGCGGATCTCGGCGTCGGCACTGTCCACGTGCAAGTGGAGGGTCCGGGTGGGGAAGGCGAAGCTGACGCCCAGCTCCTGGAGCCGGCGGTACAACTCCAGGTTGATCTGTTCTTGCGTGTCCCGGTACGAGGGAAAATCCGGCACGGTCATGAAGTAGACCGCCTCGAACTCCAGCGAGGAGTCGCCGAACTCGGCGAAGTGCGCCCGGTCGAAGCGGGAGTTGTCGGCCGCCTCGATGACCTCTTCCACGATTCCGGGAATCTGTCTCAACTTCTCGTGGCCGGTGTCGTACTGAACCCCGAAGGTGAAGAGGATCCGACGCTCCTCCATTCGCTTGAAGTTCCGGACCCTGGACGACAAGAGGTCCGAGTTGCCGAAGATGAGCTGCTCACCCGAGAGCGACCGTATCCGGGTGGTCTTCAGCCCCACGTGCTCCACGGTACCCATGTGGTCGCCGACGATGATGAAGTCGCCGATGACGAAGGGGCGGTCGAAGATGATGGAGAGCGAGGCGAAGAGGTCGCCCAGGATGTTCTGGACCGCCAGCGCCACGGCGATCCCTCCAACCCCCAGTCCCGCCAGCGCCGGTCCGATCTCGAAGTCCATGACCGAGAGGGCCGTCAGGACGATGATGGACCAAACCACCAGGCGAGCCAGGAAGCCCATGGCCCCGATGGCAGTGGCGGCGCCGGGGTCGTCCTCGATCTGACGATCCCGGTAGCGCTGCAGGAACCACGAAACCACGTCGGCCCCCCACAACCCCCCCTGCGCCAGCACCGCCAGCTTGGCCAGGATCGCCATCCGTCCCGCCCACACCGGTCCCAGCGTCAGCGAAGCGACCCAGAGTGCCAGAGCCAGAACCACGAACCCCTTGGTCTTGCGCAGAAGCAGCGCGGCGATCTCGTCCACCCGACCCGGCGTCCGCCGGCTGAGGGCCTCCAGCCGTCCGGCCACGATTCTGATGGCCACGTTGAAGAGCGGGTGTGCCACCATGAGCACCACCACCGCCACCCCCCAGTTCAGGAGTGAGGCACCCAGGAACTGCCACTCCAGGAAGGCCAGACTCTCCGGCAGTTGGATCAGGTCGCCGAGAGATGGGGCTCCGGACGGGTCGTCGGTTTCCTGGATCATCTGAAATGGGAGGTTGGAGGGGACGGGCCGACGGGCAGAGCCGAACCGCTGGAGCAGTCGAAGTTCAGAGGGTGGGTCGAGGTACGCTCAGGAATCGGGGGTCGGTCGAGGGGAGCGGCTCCGCTCTTCCGGGCCCGAAGCCTCCTTCTCACGCCTGGCATCCTCACTGTCTTCGCGCCAGAACGCGATGGCCAGCAGGATCGCACCCACGGTGATGCCCATGTCGGCCACATTGAAGATGGGCCAGAGCATGAATCCCAGGTCGACGGGCCCGATGAAATCCACCACACCCCGGTCCCACCGGACCCGGTCGTAGAGGTTCCCGAGCGCCCCGGCCAGGACCAGGGCCGACGCCAGGCTCCTGAGCTCGTCACCCGGACGGGCCTGGACCAGGAGGGCCACCAGAAAGACCACCGCCACCAGCGTGACGGGGATGAAGATCCAGCGGGGATCGTCACCGATGGTCAGTCCGAAGGCCGCGCCGGTATTGAAGGCCAGGGTGAGGGGAACCAAGCCCCCCAGGAGCTCGATCTGGCGGCCGTCTCCCAGGGCCCTGAGGGCCCAGGACTTGGTGGCCAGGTCGGCCGCCAGGACCACCAGAAGCACGACACCGGCACTGATCTGCTGTGTTCTTGCTCTCATGCGTACCCGCTCAGGGGCCGATTCACATCGGCCGTGGCTCAGTCATCGAATGGATCAGCGGGCCGAAATGTCTACCACTGAAGGGAAGAGCGCCAGCCCTTTCGCCGTCAGACGTCACCCGTCGCCCACCTCCACGCGGGCCGAACCTTCCAGGCCCACCCGCACCACCAGCGCGTCGCCGGTGGCCACCAGGTCGATCAGCTCCATGGCCGTCACCTCTCCCGAAAGCCAGGTCTCGGGTCCCAGCTGGCGGTTCAGGGCATCGCCCACGGTGAGGGTGCCCTGGGTCAACACATCGTCGAGGGGCCATCGGGCCCGTTCGCGGAGATCCCCAACCAGACCGGTGCGAAGGGCCCAGGCCGCCACCTGGGCCAGCAGGTTGCGGGTGGCCACGTGAACCTTCAGATCCGACAACCGGATCTGATTGGTATCCGGGTCATGCCGGGGGGTGCCCACCAGGAAGAGCCGCCCCCTCAGGTCGCCCTCCACGTCCAGCTCCAGGAGAAGTCTGCCGTCTCCGAGCCCCCGGAGCATCACCCGCTCCAGTCGGATCGTTCGCCCGCGCTCGGTGAACTCTCGACCCTCCAGCTCCGCCGCCAGGAACTCCGACAGCATCGGATAGGGAAGCCGTCCCTCTCCAACCACCCGGAACCCGCCGTCGTCCACCGTCCCGCCGTCCAGGAGCGGAAGGGGCGCGTGTTCCGTAGACCCCGGGGGCTCGGTGGTCAGCTGGGGGCGTACCTGCAGGGAAATGGGAAGGCGAAGCGCCGCCCCTTCCCCCTCTTCGAGGCGAAGCCGGCCCCTCCGGACCCCCTCGGGGGCCAGGGTGAGCCAGAGACCGTCCGCCACCGGGAACGGTCCATGCAGCTCGGTCCACCGCTCCTCGATTGCGGGACGGAGATCCAGGTCCGCCACCTGCCGATCCACCTCCCCGGTCCACTCCTCCAGTCCCATGCGAGCCACCGTCAGGAGCCAGTCGGTGAGATCCAGCTGGAACTGGGTCACCCGGCAGCGATCCCGCTCTCCCGTCGAGAGGGGTTCGAGGGCAGCCACGCTGATCCGGGTGCTCAGGCTCCAATCGGCCTCCAGGCTGAGAGGTGTGGTGAAGGTGACCCGGGCCCGGGGTCGGAGGCTCGTCGGCGGGACCGCCGGCCCGGGGGCAGGACCCGTTACGGCCCGGAAAGGGCAGGACCCGGTCACCTCGGGGAGGAACGCCGGATCGTACCAGCCGCGGCCCTGATAGTGGAGGACGGTGGACAGCTGGATGGTGTCGCCGGACACCGTCAGCTCGAAGGAATCCCTCTCGGCCTCGAACGCATACCGCAGCCCGGGGATCGAGGGGTGCTCGTGGCGCGTTTCCACATCGCCCAGCCGAACCGGCACGCTGGCCTCCAGTCCCTCCAGGAGGTCGTCGCCTCGATACACTACGGTGAGGTTCAGGTCCGATGAAGGCAGCTCCGGCAGCGACGGGACCTGGGCCCCGGGGATCGGGGTGGGGGGCTCGACCCGCAGACCTCGCTCCGAAGCCACCTTGAGCAGACCCGCAGCGATGAGTCCCCCCACGAGCAAAGCCGAGGCGATGCGCAGGACCCGGGTCCTCCGGGTCCCACCATCGGGAACGTCAGGCGAATCCATGGAACCGGGTCAGGCGGCAGGGAGCAGCGGCGGAAGGGGGAGCTCCAGACTTTCGGCCACCGCCCGGAGGAGCTCCACCTCCTCCACCTGCACCGCCTCGTCCACCAGGACCACCCGGGCGCACGCCCCCAGCGCCTTCCGGCGCACGTCCAGGCTCCCCCGTTCGAGTCGCTCCAGCGCCTCGTCCAGCTCCTGGAGTCCCACCGCCTTCCGTGAACGAAGGGACAGGTCGGACAACTCCCCGGCAACCGCGTCTGCGCCGGCAGCAAACGCGGCAGCGGCCTCCTCCTCGCCGCGCCCTTCGGCCCAGGCCAGCGCCGATAGCACCACCTCCAGCTCCCGGCTCACCTGACCCAGGGAACGCCCCGATGTCCGCTGCCGTCCCCCTCGCTCCCGGCCGGTGGGAAGATGCCGCCAGAGGATGTGCGCCAGGGCGAAATCGAAGGGTCGCACCTCCCCATCGGCGCGAATGACCCGGTCGACGGCCGACCGGAGGGCCTGGGCCTGCTCCGGAGACATCCGGTGGAGAGCCGACAGACAGAGATCTACCAGTGGGAGGCGAGCCGCCGGCGGAACCTGATTCACCAGCGCGGACACCTCCTCCAGTTCGGTTTCAACGCGGGGATCCCCTGCGCCGGTGCGTCGATCCCCGTCACCGGAATCCTCGGCCTCCTCGGTGGCTGCGCCGGAGTCCAGCGTCCGGGCGACCTCCACGCGGGCCGCTCGACTGGCCTCGTCGTCTCCGCCCAGGAGGGCCAGGATCACCGCCTGGGCCCCGGTCCGGTCATGGGCCGCGTCCCGGATTCGGTCCGGGATCTCCGCCAGAAGCCGGCTGGCGTAGGCCACGTGATCCGACGACGGATTTCCCACCGAGCTCATGATCGCCTTCGTCCCCTGCTCCCCTCCGCCGCCTCCCCCGCCGCCAACGCCCTGGGAGGCCGCCGTGGCCATCCCTGCCGCCGCTCCGGCAAGCCCCGAGGCCCCGGGCCCCAGCCCCCCGGTCCCGCCAGACGCTTGCCCGGCAGCCACATCACCACCGGCGGGGCGGACGCCCTTCCCTCCCCTTGCGGTCCCACCCGGCGATCCCTCGGCCAGCGACGGATCGATCCGGCGGATCCGTTCGTCCAGCGGCGGATGAGTGGCCATGCTCCGGGCCAGGGCGCCCCCCACTCCGTCGGCAAAGAAGAGGTGGCTCAACTCCTCGGCATGGTGGTCCTGTATGCGGGACCCATGGGCGTTCTCGGCGATTTTTCGAAGGGCGCCGCCGATCCCCCGGGGGTTTCGTGTGAACTGGACCGCAGCTGCATCGGCCAGGAACTCCCGCTGCCGGGAAACCGCCGCCTTGATGAGCTTTCCGAAGAAGACGCCCAGGTATCCCAGGGCGATCAGGGCCAGTCCCAGGAAGACGCCCTTGGAGCCGTTGCGACGCCGACGCACCATCTGCCCCCGCAGCATCCCCCGACCCACCACAGCCAACAGGAGGATCCCGAAGAGGAGCCCGACCAGCCGAATATTGAGCCGCATGTCTCCGTTCAGAATATGGCTGAACTCATGAGCGACAACCCCTTGCAGCTCTTCACGATTCAGCTTCTCCAACGTACCCCTGGTGACCGCCACGGCAGCATCGTGGATCGTGTAGCCCGCGGCAAAGGCGTTGATGGACGGCTCATCGTCCATGACGTAGATGCCGGGAACCGGTACGCCCGAAGCCACCGACATCTCCTCCACCACATTCACCAGGCGACGCTCGTCCGGGTCCCGGGTCCCGGGATCCACCTCACGGGCGCCCATGAGCTCGGCCACTGCAGATCCCCCCTTCCGAAGCTGGGCCGTTCGGGTGGCACTTCCTCCGGCGATGAGCGCCGTGGTGCCCACCGCCACCACCCCGAAGAGGACGGGATCGAACCCCACTCCCATGCCCATGGACATGGCCCCTCCCACCACCAGGACCAGGTAGACGCCGATGATGATGGCGATCACGGCGGCGGCGAAAAGCCCCACCAGAACCACGGAGCGCTTCTTGGCCTCCTCCTGCGCCTGGAAAAAGTCCATCTCAGAAAGACACCTCGGGCGCCTCCCGCTCCTCCTGCAGCTCGATCTCGAAGAGCTCGGCGGGACCGAAGTTGAAGGCGTTGGCCACGATGTTCGTGGGTACGCTGGCCCGGAGGGTATTGTAGCGCATGACGGCGTCGTTGTAGCCCTGCCGTGCAAACGCGATCCGGTTCTCCGTGGTGGAGAGCTCCTCCTGGAGCGCCAGCATGTTCTGGTTCGCCTTGAGATCCGGGTAGTCCTCGGAGAGGGCGAAGAACTTACCCATGGCTCCGGTGAGCGCCTGCTCGGCGGCCAGCAGCTCCTTCATGGCCCCCGGTTCACCCGGGGCAGCGGCAGCCTTCTTCTCCGCCTGGCTGGCCTGGTTCCGGGCCCGGGTCACCGCCTCCAGGGTTTCCCGCTCGTGCTTCATGTACCCCTTTGCGGTTTCCACCAGGTTGGGAATCAGGTCGTAGCGACGCTTGAGCTGCACGTCGATCTGGGCGAAGGCGTTGCGAAATCGCTCCCGCAGCTTGACCAGTCGATTGTAGCCCATCACGAAGAACAAACCGATCACGACGATGAGTATCAGAACGATCCAGAGCATGCATCTTCTCCTTCGGAAAGAACGGCGAATGAAGGGCGCTGGCGTGCCGAGCCGGGATGCCCGTTTTTCGGACCACTTCGGGACCCCGGTCGGCGATGGGCGACGTCAGGTGGGACGAAGCCGGTGGTTCCGACGGGGTCACCTTGTACTACGAACCCTGGTGCGAATCTCTTTGACTGGCGGGCTGAACGCCAGGGGGGCAGCTGCCGCCGCATGGGCTTCCACGGCTGCGCGAACCGCCGCTCTCCCGAGCCGATCCCGGCGCAGGCTGAGTGAACGCATCGCCTCGCTGCGGGGCACATCCGTCCACCGGGCTCCCTGGCCCGACCCACGGACGGGGAACGGAACCAACACCCCCCAGTGGAGCATCCCATGCAGGCGGGGCGCAGGAGAACCCGGAGGGAGAAGGGGCGTTGCAGCCCTGGATCGTCGTTGGAGCCCCTCACCGATGCCGACGCGGCTTCGCCGGGGGCCCGATCGCTGTCGGCCCTCCGCCTCGCCCAGGGTTGCAAGACCCCTTCTCGGTGGTCCCTGCACTAGTTCAACAACCTTTTTGAGGAGTCCAGATGGCAAAGAAGTGGGTCTATCTCTTCCGGGAGATCGAAGATGCCGAGGCATACGCCGGTGGCTGGGAGGGCGTTCGCGAACTCCTGGGCGGGAAGGGCGCCAACCTGGCCGAGATGGCCCGGATCGGCGTTCCCGTTCCACCAGGCTTCACGGTGACCACCGAGGCCTGCATCACCTACCTGGAGAGCGAGGAGGACTTCCCGGCAGAGATCTGGGAGGAGGAGAAGGCAGCCATGGCTCGCCTGGAGGAGATCTCCGGGAAGGGCTTCGGGGATCCGTCCACGCCCCTCCTGGTTTCGTGCCGATCCGGGGCGAAGGTCTCAATGCCGGGGATGATGGACACCATCCTGAACCTGGGAATGAACGACGAGGTGGCCCGGGGAATGGTGGAGCTCACCGGCGATCCGCGCTTCGTCTACGACTCGTATCGGCGACTCATCCAGATGTTCGGCGCCGTGGTCCGGGGGATGCGCGACGAGGTTTTCGAGGAGGTCATCGAGGTCCAGCGGGAGCGGGCCGGGACCGACAGCGACGCCGGGCTGGACGGCGACGACTGGCTGGAGGTGACCCGACGCTTCAAGGAGATGGTCCTGAACTACACCGGATCCGGGTTTCCCCAGGACCCGTACGAGCAGCTCCAGGCCGCCACCGAGGCCGTCTTCAAGTCGTGGAAGGGGAAACGGGCGGTGGATTACCGGAACGCCGCCGACATCCCCCATGACCTGGGCACCGCGGTGAACATCCAGACCATGGTCTTCGGAAACCTGGGCTCGGACTGCGCCACCGGGGTGGTCATGAGCCGGAATCCCTCCACCGGTGAGCCCGGCCTGGAGGGGGACTTCCTCATCAATGCCCAGGGCGAGGACGTGGTGGCGGGCACCCGGGCCACTCGCCCCATCGGCGAACTGGCCGACGAGATGCCGGAGACCTACCGGGAGCTGGCGGAGATCGGCGACACCCTGGAGCGCCACTACCGGGACATGCAGGACATGGAGTTCACGGTGGAGCACGGGACCCTCTGGCTCCTTCAGACCCGCGACGGCAAGCGGACCGCCCAGGCCGAGGTCCGGATCGCCGTGGAGATGGTGGACGAGGAGCTTCTGACCCCCCAGGAGGCCCTCCTCCGGGTGCGCCCGGCACAGGTGGACTTCTTCCTGCACCCGCAACTGGAGGAGAGCGCCCGACAGAAGGCGCAGAAGATCGCCCAGGGACTGAACGTATCCCCTGGAGCCGCCGTGGGAGTGGTCGCCCTGGACGCCGATACCGCCGAGCGGTGGGCTCGGGAGGAGGATCGGGACGTGATCATGGTCCGTCCCGAAACCAAGCCCGACGACGTGCACGGGATGCTGGCGGCCCAGGGGATCGTCACCAGCCGCGGGGGGAGGACGAGCCATGCCGCTCTGGTGGCCCGGCAGTTCGGGAAGCCCGCCGTGGTGGGCGTCGAAGGCCTGCGAATCGACCTGGAGGCCCGGGAGATCCACGTGGGCGACGTGACCGTTCGGGAGGGCGAAGCCATCTCCCTGGACGGACTCCGGGGCGACGTGTACCTGGGGGAGCTCCCCACTGTCATCCCCGATATCCAGGACGCCTGGCTCAGCCGGCTCCTGGAATGGGCCGACGAGTATCGGCGCCTCGAGGTTCGGGCAAACGCCGACTACGGTCGCGATGCCCGGCGAGCCCGGGAGTACGGGGCCCAGGGCGTCGGGCTGTGCCGTACCGAGCACATGTTCTTCGAGGAGGATCGCCTCCCCATCGTCCGGGAGATGATCATGGCCCGGAATCGGACCGAGCGGGAGGAGGCCCTGGCCCGACTCCTTCCTCTCCAGCGGGACGATTTCCAGGAGCTCTTCCGCGCCATGGACGGACTCCCGGTGGTGATCCGGCTCCTGGATCCTCCTCTTCACGAGTTTCTGCCGGACCACGACGAGCTGCTGGAGGAGCTGGCGGACCTGAAGCTGGGCCTCCGGGAGCGGACCACCTTCGGCGAGATCGACGATCTCCTGGCCCGGATCCGGGTGCGTCAGGACGTGCTGACGCGGGTGGAAGGGCTCCGGGAGTCCAATCCCATGCTGGGGACGCGAGGGGTGCGTCTGGGCATCCTTCTCCCGGAGATCACCCGGATGCAGGTCCGGGCCATCTTCGAGGCGGCGGCCACCTGCCTGGCCGACGAGGTGGATGTCCACGTGGAGGTCATGATCCCCCTGGTCTGCCACGTGGCGGAGCTGGAGGCACAGCAGTCCGAGCTGGAAGCCGAGGCCCAGGCCGTCATGGAGGAGCGCAACCAGGAGATCGACTATCGGTTCGGCACGATGATCGAGGTGCCCCGGGCGGCCCTCACCGCCGACGAGATCGCCCGTTCGGCCCGGTTCTTCTCCTTCGGCACCAACGATCTGACCCAGACGGCCTTCGGAATCTCCCGGGACGACGCCGAGTCCGGGTTCCTCCTGAAATACGTTGAGCGGAAGATCCTTCCGGAAAACCCCTTCCTGACCCTGGACGAGGAGGGGGTGGGACGCCTCATGGAGATGGCCGTGGAGCTGGGCCGCAGGACCCGACCGGACCTGGAGATCGGGATCTGCGGCGAGCACGGCGGAGACCCTGATTCCATCGCGTTCTGCCACCGGGCGGGGCTGGACTACGTGAGCTGCTCTCCCTACCGGGTTCCCGTGGCCCGGCTGGCGGCGGCACAGGCGGTCCTCCGGGAGGAGGGCGTGGAGGTCGCGGGGCGAGCCGAGTGACTCGGCGGACCGCACCCACCCGGCTCACATCTCCAGGTCGTCCGACTCCAGCTCCACCGGTGGGTGCGGGGTCTCGGGATCGCGCCAGGGCGGCGGCGCATCGTAGTCGTACTGGCCCACGATCCAGACCGGCGTGCCCTCCTCAAGCACCTCCCAGCCCCGCTCGTCCAGGGTCCAGCCTTCGCCCCACTCGTAGATCCACCGGGCATCCCGTTCCAGGAGGCGAACGCAGGCGTGGCTCGCCGGCTCTCCGGGTAACGCATACTGGTGGAAGGAGAGCCCTCTCTCGTTGTGGAAGTTGAAGTACCACTCCAGGTACCACTCGGGGTTCACCGTGCTGTGCCGGCCTTCTGATCGCCAGGTGAGAAAGTAGCGGCCCGAGGGTGTGGGGTGTTCGCGCCGACCCGTGCTCACCGGACCCCAGCGGACCAGCCGCCCGTCCTGGTACGCGCCGAACACCTGAGTGGGTTGGTGCACCACCAACGCCCGGGGCAGGGTGTCCACTGGAGCCAGCTCCCGGGGCAGCGGGCTGTACTCCAGGGGATCCTCGTCCCAGCGGTCGGGAATCACGATGGAGTCCGCTCGGGCCAGGTACTCCTGGTCCATCCGGTTCACCTTCTCCAGGAGCCCCAGCTGCTCGGCATCGAACTCGGCAGTCAGATCTTCCGGTGCCGGAGCCAAGTGGAAGGCGATGGGCTCTCCCGGGGCCGGGGTCTGCGGCACAGCCTCCCCCGCCGAGCGAGCCAGGACTCCCCTGTCGACTCCAACAGGCTCCGGTGCGGCGACCACCGAAGCCGGGCCCACCTTCGCCAGGAGGGGGGCAGCCAGGGCTACCGCCAGGATCACGGCCAGAGTCTCGGTCACAGTGGCGGCCGGGCTCGCAGAAAGGATCTTCATCTTCAGTCTTCGTCCCGTGACGATGTCGTCTCACTCGAAGGGCAAAGGCTCTCTTTATGCACTATTTTGGTGCATACCTATTGGCCAATGCACCAAAATAGTGCATCGCGCTGTTCAAGCATCGCGCCACCTCGGGTCCGATCCTCAGGCGCCGGGCTCCGGCCCGCCGTCCGGTCCGGTGCCACCGCCACCACGCAGAACGAGTCCCCAACCGGTGGCCACAGCCAGCACCATCACCGAGGTGATGAGGCCGGCCGTCAGCGCTCCCGGATAGGCACTCCCCAGCCCGTCCCGGAGTGACGGAAGGACGGCAGGAACCGCCACCATCACCGGGATCACCGCCACGTGAAGGGCCCGGGTGATGGGTACGAGGAGGGCGAAACCGCCGGCTCCAGCCGCCGCACCCAGGAGCCAGGGCACCACCCCGAGCCCGGACAACCCCCCGGCCAGCGCGAGCCCGCCCGCGACTGCTACCCCGACACCCCGCAGGCGCTCCGATCGCCATCCCCGGGTCAACCGGCCCAGAATCAGGATCACCAGGAGGACTAGGAGGGCCTGAAAGACCAGTCCGGACACGGCTTCCGGCGACGTCCCCATCCACGGCCACCGGAACGACGCCGGCGACGCCCCGAACCAGAGGGGATCCTGCCGGGGAAACAGCACGGAGCCCAGCGCCGAAGCGCCCGCCAGCGCCAGCCCCAGGAGCCCGCCCCACCCCAGCACGCTCGGCCATCCCATGGAGGTACCGGAGCGAGCCTGCCTCCACCCTCCATGTATCACGCCGGCCACCAGACCCGCGGCCAGCGCCATCACCGGGAGTCCCATGGCCATGACCCCCAGCTCCACGAAGACCTGATCTCGATACGGTTGGGCCGTCCCGAAGCCGCCTACCGTGACGGGCCAGCGAAGCCACTCGGAGAAGGCCGAGGCCCCCAGAACCAGGGCCCCGAGACCCCAGAACGCCCCGGTGGCGAAACCGCCCCGCCCCCGGGCCCACCGGATCAGCCCCACCACCGCCGCCCCTCCCAGGAGCGTCACCAGCATGAGCACCGAAACCATTCCAAGGAGGTTGGACCGGGTCATCCTTTCCCGCTCGTCACGCTGCCACTCCTCCGGGACGTGGACGAAGCGGACCCCGTCGGAGGGCCGGTCACCAACCAGACCCACCTCCACCCGAGCCTCGCCCTCCTCCATGGGATGGATACCCGGGCGGGAGAAGGTGAAGGTCCAGTCCACCCGGGCCGGCTTCCGAGAGGCTTCGGCCGAGACGTCCTCCAGGGCCGCCGGATCCAGGCCCAGCACGGTCTCCACCTCCTCCATGACGCGGGTGCGGGCCGCCTCCTCCTCCAGCTCGGCGCCCGGCCGATCCTCCGGCACGATGTGCTGGCGCCGGAAGACCTGGCCGCCGGGCCCGATCCACACCCGGAACTCCTCGGCCCGCTCCTCCACCGTTCCGGTGAAGCGGACGAAGCGCACGTTCCACGAGGGTCCCCTGAGGTGCCCCTCCTCCAGGAGCACCTGGTGGGCTTCCGGTCCGCCCTCCCGCCACACGAAGCGGTGGGCACCGCCGGGTCCGCCCTGGATCCGCGGCAGGGGCCGCCAGGTGTCCTCCAGGACGACCCCCTCGTCGGCCAGGCGCTCCCGAGCGGTCTCCACCGCCTCCTCCCGGTCCACCGCCAGGGTGGGCACGTCCGGCTGGAAGGGCGTGAGGGCAAGCCAGAGCACCGCCCCCAATCCGCCGGCCACGCCCACCCCCATGCGAATCCGGCGACGAGCCGCCGGGGAGAGTGGCTCCTGGAGCGCGAACTCGGCGTCCCGGTCTGATCCGTCCGGCGGGGCGCCTTCCCTGCCCCGGGGCCCCTCGTCCCCGGTTTCTGCCAGCCCCCCGGTCCCCTCCGACGGCTGCCCGACGTCCTCCTCCGGATCCCCACCCACGCCGGCGGCGGTCGTATCCGTGTCCCGGTGGGGGGGGACCTCATCCGTCATGTCGGCCCGGCGGGGCTTCCCCAACCCGGCCCCCTGGTTCAGACCTGCAGGCGACACCTCGTCGGCCAACCCGTGTTGCCGGATCCGGTAGAGGATCACCGCCAGAGGGAGGAGTGCCGCCGCCACCAGGAGTCCCCGATCCAGCCAGAGCCCGGCGGGCGCAGCGAAGATGGGCAGGGAGAACCAGGTCAGGTTGTACAGGGCGTGGGCCAGGATCACCGGCAACAACCCGAAACGAAGGTAGACCAACCCCCACAGGGTGGCGGGCACCACCAGCTCCAGGACCCGGGCGTAGGCGGGCTGCTGCGGGTAGTCGGCGTGGGCTGCGGCAAAGACCAGGGCCTGCAGGACCAGGGCGAAGGCCACCAGGATTCCCTTCCAGCCGAAACGGCGCCCGATGAGGATGGCCACCGCCAGGGGGACCGCACGGAAGAGGGCCTCCTCCCAGAACCCCGCCATGAGCGAGCCGGATATGGCGGTGAGCGAGGGCAGGTAGGTGGCCACCAGGTCGGGCTGCACCAGCGCCTCCGACGGCACCCACCACCCCTCCCGCCGCATGGCGAAGAGGTAGAAGGCCACCACGAACCCCACCTCCAGGGCAGCCAGCAGGTATCCGCCCAGGGTTCGGCCCAGCACCGCGCGGGTATTGGCCACCCCGGGCGACCACAGGTTCCAGAGCCGCGGTTCGGCCGGCATGGCCCGGCGCGTGAGCCCCTCGGCAGCCGCAAAGATGATGGCCAGCATCAGCCCCCCGCCCAGGAAGACCCCCAGGGCGGTCACCCACTGCTGGGTCAGAAAGAGCCCTCCGGAAACGGCG
>PWLA01000137.1 GCA_003559555.1 Gemmatimonadota bacterium
CCCTGCACCTCCTCTACCAGCCCGGCCGCTCCGTCCGGTGCCGCGAGGGCACAGGGGATCACCACCGCGTCACATCCGGCCTCATCGCGGATCTGCTCCGAGAGCTCCAGGAGCCGTTCCTCCCGACGGGCGGTGAGGACCAGGTCCCATCCCTCCTCTGCCAGGCACCGGGCCAACTCCCGGCCGATCCCCGCCGACGCCCCGGTGACCAGGGCCCGGCCGCGCTCCGATTTCTGTGTCACACCATCACTCCCGTCCTCGAGGTTTGACATGGCCGTCAAAAGCTCGAAGAAGCCACACCTGCCCGCCACCCCCGGGGCTCAGCCGCCATCCCCGAACGATCCGCCCATGAGGTCGCTCAGCTCCAGGGCGGTGGCCAGGGGATCGGCGGCGACCCGACGCCGGAGCTCCTCGTCCATCCCTCCAGGGACCACCAGGACCGGGGTGCGGGCCTCCCGGCCAATCCCGTAGCGGGTCACCTTCATCCGCCGCTTCAGGTCGTCGAAGGCCTCGGCGCCCACCGGCTCCTGGCTCCACACCGACTCCACGTAGCAGATCTGACCGTTGGTGAGCCAGCTCACCACCTGGAATTCGGTCTCTCCTCCCCAGAATCCACCCACCTGCCGACCCGGGGCCGGGAATCGCTCCGCCGCATGCCGGCCGAACCACTGGGCCGTGGCCACCGGGAGCCAGCGGGCCAGGTGGCCGTCCAGCCGGGGCCGGACCCGCCGGGCCCACACGTCCTCCGGGGACTCGGTGAGGAGGTGGCTGCGCACCGGCAGCATGCAACTGAACCAGAACGCCAGGAAGGGGTCGGTGAGCCGGTACCGCCGGTTCCGGGATCCCTCGGGGGCCCCCAGGGGGCGCAGCGTCCGGGCCAGCCCCATCTCCTCCAGCCGGCGGAGATAGGGGGCCATCTGCCCCCCACGCTGGACCCCCGGGGTCCGGCGCCGGAGCTGGGACCAGTCCAGGGGGCCGAAGGCCAGTGCCCGGAGGAGCGACCCGTACCGCTCCGGCCGCTGGAAGGTCATGGCCAGCCGCCGGAGGGGGCCGTCGTGGAGGTCTCCCCCGGGCGAGAGGACCCGCCGGATCACCGCTTCTTCCCAGTCAGACCCCGGCTCCTCGCCAGGGAGGTGGCCGGGATGATCCCCCAGGCAGGCCCACCGGAGGAAGGCGTCCCGGGCGTCCCGTCCGCCCTGGGCTCG
Organism: Gemmatimonadota bacterium; assembly: GCA_003559555.1. Classification (GTDB taxonomy): domain Bacteria; phylum Gemmatimonadota; class Gemmatimonadetes; order Longimicrobiales; family Gaopeijiaceae; genus PWLA01. Next base: position 1,206 of record PWLA01000137.1, read on the forward strand.
GCCGGCGTCCCGGAGGGGAAGCGGGCCCACCCGGACCACCCGTGCCGGAAGGGGAAGCCCCTCCACCGGAGATCGGTCGGATTCGTCGCCAGCCCCGTCTCCCCCGCCCTCCAGGGTGATCACCACCCGGAGCGGCGCGCCCCGCCGCTCCGCCCGCTCCAGCGCCTCGGCCAGCTCCGAGGTGAGCTTCCGTCGAGCCGACACCAGTGCCTCCCAACCGTCCAGCGCCAGCACCAGGGGCCGGCCGTGGGTCGACGCCCGGTCCACCAGCCCCAGGAGCAGGGTCCGCCAGCCGGGCGTGCCCTCCGGGTCCGGGAGCACCCCGGGCCCCCTGGGGCGGGGCAGCTCGCCCAGGACGTCCTGGAGGAGGGCCCGGAAGTCGTCCAGGAGGTCCCCATCGGAGAGGGGGCTCACCTGCAGGCACACGGCCTTCCGGTCGGCCAGCACGGTGGAAAGCAGCGAGGTCTTCCCCGAACCCAGCGGGCCCTGGACCGCCACCCACCCCGGCGTGGGATCCGACATTGCCTCCCGAAGGGCCTCGCCCCCGGCGCCCTCCCACCATCGGTGTCGGGCTCGAGGCGAGGGGGGCCCTCCTGCCGACTCCTGGTTGAGCACGCCCCCTCCTTTGAATAAGTGACTTTAGCCTAAATGAACTATTCTAAAATACCCCCGTTTTCCCCCTTCAACCACCCCTCCGGCCACCGTATAATCAGAACGTGCAGATCGGATCCGCCGCCGCCGGCATCCGGAACCTACGGTCCAACCAAGCCCTGGAGAGCTCATGCCCCCGGTCACGACCCCCCGCTTCGACGCCCTGACCGCCGCCAAGAACTGGCCCTCCACCGAAGCCAACGGCCATCGTCCCAGGCTCAGCGTGGAGGAGGTCTTCGGCGAGAGCATCTTCGGACCCGCCGAGATGAAGGCCCGCCTTCCCCGGGACATCCACGAGCGCCTCCTGGAGACGCTGGAGGCCGGCTCCAAGCTGGATCCCTCGGTGGCCGACGCCGTGGCCGTGGCCATGAAGGAATGGGCCATGGAGAAGGGCGCGTCGCACTTCACCCACTGGTTTCAGCCCCTCACCGGCGCCACGGCCGAGAAGCACGACTCCTTCGTGGTCCCCACCGAACCGGGCAAGGCCATCACCGAGTTCTCGGGACGGGAGCTGATCCAGGGTGAGCCGGACGCCTCCTCCCTGCCCTCGGGCGGGCTGCGCACCACTTTCGAGGCCCGGGGCTACACCTCGTGGGACCCCACCTCGCCGGCCTTCATCATCGACGGACCCGGCGGGGCCACCCTCTGCATCCCCACCGCCTACTCCTCGTGGGCCGGAGATGCGCTGGACCAGAAGATCCCGCTGCTCCGCTCCATCGATGCGCTGAACAAGGAGGCCCGCCGGGCCCTCAAGCTCTTCGGCGTGAGCACGGTCCGGGTGACCCCCACCCTGGGACCCGAGCAGGAGTTCTTCCTGGTGGACCAGGAGTTCTACTACCGCCGCCCGGACCTCCTCACCACCGGCCGCACCCTCTTCGGCGCCAAGCCGCCCAAGGGGCAGGAGCTGGAGGACCACTACTTCGGAGCCATTCCGGACCGGGTCCTGGAGTACATGCAGGCGGTGGAGACCGAGCTCTACCGGCTGGGCATTCCGGTCAAGACCCGGCACAACGAGGTGGCGCCGGGGCAGTTCGAGATGGCCTACACGTATGAGGAAGCCAACACCGCCGCCGACCACCAGCAGCTCATGATGTCCACGCTCCGGCGGGTGGCCCGGCGCTTCGGGCTGGTGTGCCTGCTCCACGAGAAGCCCTTCGCCGGCGTGAACGGGAGCGGCAAGCACCTGAACTGGTCGCTGGCCACCGACCGGATGAACCTCCTGGAGCCTGGCGAGACGCCCCACGAGAACCTCCAGTTCCTCTTCTTCTGCACTGCCGTGCTCTTGGCGGTGGAGAGGCACCAGGACCTGCTTCGGGCCTCCATCGCCTTCGCCGGAAACGACCACCGGCTGGGCGCCAACGAGGCGCCCCCCGCCATCGTCTCCGTCTTTCTGGGCGACCAGCTCACCGACATCTACGAGCAGATCGCCGACCTGGGGCACGCCGAGAGCTCCAAGCAGGGCGGCCTCATGGGACTGGGCGTGAGCGTCCTGCCGGACCTGCCGAAGCACGCCGGCGACCGGAACCGGACGAGCCCCTTCGCCTTTACCGGCAACAAGTTCGAGTTTCGGGCGGTGGGAGCCTCCCAGAGCGTGTCCTTCTCGGCCACGGCGCTGAACACCATCGTGGCCCAGGCCATCGACGAGCTCCGCACGAAGCTGGAAGCGGCCATGGAGGACGAACCGGACCTGCCCCGGGCCCTCCGCACCGTGCTGGCCGAGGTGGTCCCGGACGTGCGCCGGATCATCTTCAACGGGGACGGCTACTCCGAGGCGTGGGAAGAGGAGGCGGCCCGGCGCGGGCTGCTGAACCTCCCCACCACCCTGGACGCCCTTCCCTACCTGGTCAATGACAAGAACGCCGAGCTCTTCGAGTCGTATGGCGTCCTGTCCAGGCGCGAGCTGGAGTCCCGCTACGAGATCTCCCTGGCCCAGTACTTCCACACCATCAACATCGAGGGCGAGACCTCGGCGGAGATCGCCGCCACCATGATCCTGCCGGCAGCCGTCCGGTACCTGAACGAGCTGCAGGAGGGAGTGGTCCGGGCCCGTGAGACCGGGATCCGCGCCGAAGGCGTCACCAAGACCGCCAAGCGGGTGGCCGGGCTGGTGGACGAGCTGGAAGAGGCGCTGGAGGCGCTGGTGGAGCAGAACGCCGAGCTGGGCGGCGATGAGGTGGCCTCCAAGGCCGTCCACATGCGCCAGAACATCATCCCGGCCATGGACCGGGTCCGGGCCGTGGTGGATCGGCTGGAGAAGGTGATTCCGGACGACCTCCGCCCCCTGCCCTCCTACCGGGACATGCTCTTCATCAAGTAGCCAGCGGCCGCGACAGCACGCACGCGTTCACCCCGCCGATCCCCATGGAGAGCTTCCCCATGGGTCGGCGGGGTGCCGGGCAGGCCTCGTCGAAGACGAAGCTTTCGTGCATCTCGCCGATCTGGGCGTTCAGCTCCGACCGGCTGAGGGGCGTGGGGTACAGGGCCCCCCGGGCCATCCCCAGGTACTGGGCGGTGAGCTCCCAGCCGCCCCCGGCGCTCATTCCGTGGCCGAAGGTCCCTTTCCGGGCGGTGACCAGCACGTCTTCGGGCAGCACGCCCCGCAGGGTCTCCACCTCCAGGTAGTCGCCAGGAGTGGCGGTGGCGTGGAGGTCCCAGCTCGCCACCTCGGCCGGCTGGACTCCACCGTCCTTCAGCGCCTGCTGGATGGCGTGAGTGGGGCCTTCCCGGGACGGGGTGATGATGTGATCGGCATCGGAGGAGACCCCCACCGAAACCGGCTCCATTCCCAGGGGACTGAAGCCCCTGGCCTCCATGAACTCCCGATCGCCCACCACCCAGACCACCGACCCACCGGCCACGTGGGTCCCCCGGAGCCCGGTGAGGGGCTTGGATACCTGTCGGTCCGCCGCCAGGACCCGGCCCCGGTAGAAGCCGCCGACGATGAGTGGGTGAGGCGGCGGATCGGTGGCTCCCACCACCACGGCCCGGGCCTCTCCCCGCCGGATGGCGTCCACCGCCAGCTTCAGCGAGACCCCGAAGGTGGAACAGGCCGCCACCGGGGCGAACGCCAGCCCGGTGATCCGGCCCAGCATGGAGACCTGCGAGGCGGGGGTGTTGGCGATGTTCCAGAGCACGTTGGTGGTGACCTGGGTCCACGGAGGGGGAGGCGCACCCCAGCGCTCCTGGAGCCGGCTCTTCTCCTTCTCCTTCATCCGCAGGACCTTCATCTTGCCGGCCTCGACCTCGCCGGCCACCGAGATGGCTTCGATCGCCGCCAGGTCCGCCAGGTACTCCTGCAGAGCGTCGGATCGTGCGGCCCAGAAGGCATTCCACCGCCGCATGGCGTCCACCCGCTCGAAGTCGTCCTCGATCTCCCTGGACGGATCGGGTGGCACCTCCTCGCTCATCCCCTCCGGGTCATCGCGATAGGCCCGGAGCGCCTGGCAACGGTCGGGGTGGGCCCAGAACCGATCCCAGTCCCGCTGGGCCCGATCCAGGGAGAGTGAGGCGTCGTGGAGTGTGGGAAGCGCCCCCAGTCCGGTCCCGATGTAGACATGGGCCGCCGGTCCCAACTCCTGCAGAACCTTCTCGATCCCCGGATTCTGCTCCAGCGACTGGATGAAGGCCCCGATGGCGTAGAGGGTGGTGGGGTCCATCTTGGAGCGGAGCTGCGGATACCGGTTGGGCGGGAAGCGTTCCTCGATCCAGTCCCGGTAGCGCTCGAAGTCGAAGGCGGGCTGGCCAACCAGGAAGGGATCCGGGCCGAACCCGTCGAAGGGCGAAAGCCAGCTCTCCGAGGACTCCAGGTTCCGGGCGAAACTCTCCATGTCGGGGGACCGAGGTGCCACGATCCCCCATCCGTATACGCCTACCTGCTTCAAGGGCATGCCTCCCAGCGATGGTTCACGATCTCGGTAATGTCGCCCTCGAGGCCGGGTCGTGAAAGGGTGCCCTCTCCTCCTGAGCCTCCGCCTCCTCCGGAACGGCGATTCCGATGCGGGGTTTTCCCGGCGAGCCCCGCTCGGCACGAGGGTTCTACGCTTGCACCGCTCTTCACATCACCCGGAGACCCGACCATGGACACTGGCTTCGATCTCGAAGGGACCCTGCAGACCCTCACCGATATGATGGCCGAATGGGGCCTGAGCGCCCTGGGCGCCATCGCCGTCCTGATCCTGGGTGCCTGGATCGCCCGTCGCATTCGTTCGGCCCTCCGAAACCGGCTGGGAAAGGCGGGACTCGACCCCATGCTCGTCCCCTTCACCGCGTCGATGGTCTACTGGGGCCTGATGGCCTTCGTGGTCATTGCCGTGCTCGGGATCTTCGGCGTGCCTACCGCCTCCTTCATCGCCGTGGTCGGTGCCGCCGGTCTGGCCGTGGGACTGGCGCTGCAGGGCACGCTCTCCAACTTCGCCGCAGGGGTGATGATCCTCATCTTCCGGCCCTTCGTGGTGGGCAACTGGGTGGAGGTGGCCGGGGTATCGGGCACGGTGAAGGAGATCGGGCTCTTCTCCACCATTCTCTTCAGCGGCGACAACGTGAAGGTGGTGGTGCCCAACTCGCAGGTCTACGGCCAGACGCTCAAGAACTTCTCGGCCAACGACACCCGCCGGATCGACCTGGTTATGGGGGTGGGCTACGACGACGACCTGCAGGTGGCCCAGGACACCATCCTGGAGGTCCTGGGATCGGACGAGCGGATCCTGGAGGAACCGGCCCCCACCGTGGCGGTCCACGAGCTGGGCGACAGCTCGGTAGACTTCGTGGTGCGTCCCTGGTGCAAGGCCTCCGACTACTGGCCTCTGCGCTGGGACCTGAATCGGCGTCTGAAGGAAGAGCTGGAAGCCGCCGGCTGCAACATCCCCTATCCCCAGCGGGACGTGCACCTCTTTCAGGAGTCGGGAACCGAAGACTGAGGCTGAAGCGCGCCTCCGCTCACGATCCGCACCTGCCGGAGTCCGGCCTGGGAGAGGAGTGCCTGGAACTCCCAGACGTCGCCGGAGCGGAGTTCGTCGGGGATGCGTACTACGACCGGGAAGGGCCCATCGGCCTCCCGGGCGACCCGGAGGACCGGCACGATCTCCACCATGGGGCGTTCGGGGAAGTGGAGCCGCACACCTCCCTCCTCGTCCTCGGCCACGGCCTCATCGCCCCCCTCCTCCCGCGCCCGGGCTTCCAGCTCCGGCGGGACACCAGCGGGGTTTCGGTAGGCGAGAACGAAGCTGGCCTCCCCCTCGGAAGTCACCTGCACATCGGCTCGGAGGGGCGGCGGCGGCTCGGCGTCCTGCGCCGCAAGGGCTGGGGCAAGCGTGAAGGCCCCGGCTAAAGACAGCACGAAGAGAGACACCCAAGCCCTTGTCCCCAAACGTTGTACGTACTCTTGTCTCACAAGTCTCTCGAGGTTCCCGGTAGCTGAAGGCTGCTGCCCTGGCCTGTTCCTACGGCCCATTCGGCTCAGGGATCCAGCCCAACGGCACTTCCGTTCCAGCGAGGCTCAGCGACCCCGGTCATCCCGTCCGGATCCAGGCCCACCGCGTGAACCCGTCCGAAGTAGGAAGAGGGGGTGGGCTCCACCTCGAGCCCCATCCCCTCCACGAACGTCCTCACCCCCGGCTCCCATGCGGCCTCCTCCATCCGGAGCTCCAGCGGGCCCGTGGGGTGCACCCGGGGGGCCGCCACCGCCGCCTCCAGCGACAACCCCTGGTCCAGGACCCGGCTCACCACCTGGATCACCGCCGAGATGATCCGGGCGTCACCGGCGCCGCCCAGCGCCAGGTACGGCTCGCCCCCTGGCGTCAGCACCAGGGTGGGGGCGATGGTGGAGGAGGGCCGGGAGCCGGGCTCGCTACCCAGGCGGGTGGCGTACAGGAAGCCCAGTCCGGGAGCCACCAGGCGCGTGCCCATGCTGGGCCCCAGAGACTGGGTGACCGACACCACCATTCCGGCCTCGTCGGCCACAGAGAAGTGGGTGGTGGACTCCCGATCCTCGCCGTCCTCTCGCTCCCCTCCCGGCAACCGAAGCCCCCCGGCCCGCTCCCGGGCGTGGGCCGGAGAGGTCAGGTGGGCCGCGCTCTCCTCCTCGGTGCCCACCGACATCCCCCGGTCGCCGATAGCGTGGCGCATGGCTTGTCCCACCAGCGCGACCCAGGCCTCCTCCCCGGACAGGAGGATCTGGCTGTCGGGGAGCGCCTCCAGGGTCTGGAGCGCCTGGATCACCGCGTGCCCCGAGGCGGGGCGGAAGTTCGAGACCAGGGTGTGGCCCCGGTAGGTGCCCTCCACGAGGATGGCGTCCAGCGCCTGGTAGGCTGCCAGGTCGTCCCGGGTGATGAAGCCCCCGTTGCGGGCCATGTCGGCGTGAATCGAGTCGGCGATCCACCCCTCGTAGAAGACCTCCGGCCCCTCCTGGGCGATGGCCCGGAGAGTCCGGGCCAGCTCGGCCTGAACCAGCCGTTCTCCCTCGGCGGGGGCCGTGCCATCAGGGCGGAGGAAGAGATCCCGGGAGGCCGGAAACCGGTCCAGCTCCTCCGCCGCCGCGGCCAGCCGGTCGGCCTCCCGCGCCGGCAGGTGGAAGCCCTCCTCGGCCAATCGGATGGCAGGAGCCATGACCGTGGTCAGGGGGAGGCTTCCGTACTCGTCGTGAAGACGTGTCAGCGCTGCCACCACCCCCGGGACCGCGGCCCGGTCGTAGCCCGGCGCACCCCCCTCGGCATAGGAGGCCGGCACGGTGTTCAGCCCGTCGATCCCGTGGACGGCGCCGGCGGGGGTGCGGATCACGATGGACGCCCGTCCTGCGATCCCCGACATCCCCGGCTCGGTCACCGCAACGGCGAAGCCGGTGGCCACCGCGGCGTCAGCAGCGTTGCCGCCATCAGCCAGGATGCGGGCCCCGACCTGGCTGGCCGGGACCGACGCACTGGCGACCATCCCCCGGGACGACCGGGCCACCTGGGCCGTCGGCTCGGTGACCCGGACCTCGGCGGCCGCCTCGACGGCCATCTCCATGGCCCGCTCCACCGCGGACGGGGTCGTCGTGGGCGCCGGCGGACCGCCGCACGCCCACATGCTCCCCATGACTCCCAGGAGAAGCGCACCTCGGCCCCACCGGGGCAGTTCGGTCCAGCGGGTCACGCGCCCCCCCCCTCCAGTCGTCCTCGCTCACTTCCCACCGGCACCGCTCGCCCCTCCGAATCCTGGGCCGACCCGTCCCGCAACGAGAGGAGCGACTCCCCCAGTTCGCGAACCCCTTCCCGCAGGTCAAAGCCCGAGGGTTTCTGATAGACCCGCAATCCGAACTCCGGCACAGTGGCCAGGACGTGATCGAAGATGTCGGCCTGGATCCCCTCGTAGACCGGCCACTGGGTGTCGGCGACGAAGGCGTAGATCTGGATGGGCAGCCCCTCCGGCTCGGGCTCGAGCTGCCGAACCATCATGGTCATCCCCTCGTGGAGCCCCGGGTGGTTCCGAAGGTAGGCCGAGAGGTAGGCCCGGAGGGTGCCCAGGTTGGTGAGTCGTCGCTGATGCGGCACCCGGATCTCGCCCTCTGCCCGGTGCTCCCGATTGTGGGCTTCCACCTCCTCTCTCTTCCGCCGGATGTAGTCCCGGAGCAACTCCCACGCTCCGAACCGCTCCACCTCGTCCACGGTCAGAAATCTGACCGTGGTCAGATCTATGTGGAACGACCGCATGATACGACGCCCTCCCGACTCCTGCATCCCCCGCCAGTTCCGGAAGGAGTGCTCCAGGAACTTGTGGGTGGGGATCACCGTGAGGGTCCGGTCCCAGTTCTGCACCGTCACCGAGTTGAGGGCGATGTCGACCACGTCCCCGTCGGCGTCGAACTGGGGCATGTCGATCCAGTCGCCCACCCGAATCAGGTCGTTGGTGGTGATCTGGATTCCCGCCACCAGCGAGAGGAGCGTGTCCCGGAAGACCAGGAGGATGACCGCCGTCATGGCCCCCAGACCGCTCAGGAATATGACGGGCGAGCGGTCCATCACGATACTCACCACCAGGATCAGTCCGGCCAGGTGGATCACCACATTGGCCACCTGCAAGAAGCCCTTGATGGGCCGTTCCCGGGCCCGGGGCAACCCCTGGTAGATGAGGTTGATCCCGTTCAGAAGGGCGTCGCCCCCCCGGACCATGACCACCACCATGCTGGCCAGGAGCACTCGCCTCAGAACGGTTTCCCAGTCGGCAGGAAGGCCCGGCACCAGTACGATGCCGGTGTACCACACCAGGATGGGCACACCCCAGGCCAGCCGCTGCGGAAGTCGGGCTTCGAAGAAGGCCTGGTCCCAGTCCACCGGGCTGTGCTCAGCCACGTAGTGGAGGAAGCGGAGGACGTAGTGGCGGAAGATCCGGTGAAGGATCTCTCCCACCGCCAGCACCGTCAGGGCGATGACCACCCCGGCCAGGATGGGATTGTCGGTAATCCATCCCTCCAGGGGTGTCAGGAGGGGGTGGATCTCCAGGGCGGTGTCCTGAGGCACGGCGGAATCAACGGAGCTGGACGGTGGCAGGTGCATGCAGGTGTCGGACGGAATTGGATTGGGCCCGACCCGGAACCCTCCGGGCGGGACGACGGTCAGGGTCGCGCTCCGAGCAACCTACGTCGCCGTCCCACCGATGAAAACACCCCGCTGCCTATCCGCTTTGCAGGATCTCCGCCACCAGCCCGTCCACCTCGTGCTCCGACACCCGGGCCAGGCGGTCCAGCGTCCAGCCATCCATGAGGAGCAGCCCCGAGATCCGCCAGGCGGCATAGTCGAACTCTCCGGTCAGACCGGTGGTTCCGCCGCCGGCCAGGAAGGGTTCCAGAGCCTCGCCGTCCCGCTCGCCCAGTCGCTGACGCACACCATCCAGAATGGCGCCGTCCCTTCGCTCGGCGGTCAGGAGCCAGTCCCGGGGACGGAGAAGGTACTCCTGCGCCGGCCGGCCAGGGACCAGCTCCTCGTGCACGCGGAGTGCCAGCCCCCGGAGAAAGAGGTGCTGAGCCAACGACAGGTTTCCCTCGGCCGGCCGCCCCGACAGGCGGGCGTGGATGGCCCGGGTGTAGAGGTCGATGAGGACCGGCCGCAGCGAGCCCGGCAGCGCTTCCACCGGAAGGAGCAGGGTGTACTGGCCATTCCAGAGGCGGAAGGCGGGCTCCTCCCGGAAGGTGCCCACGTACTTGATGAGGTGCACCTCCAGCGGGACATCGAGTCTGAGTTCCTGGGCCACCTGGCGCAGCACCCCTTCCGGCTCCGGCGAGAGCCCCCGATCCGCCTGGCGGATCGCCTCGAGCCGCTGGTCGTACCGGTCCCAGGCGGCCTCCAGTCCCTCCGGCTGCCAGGGCTCTCCGGGACGACGGGCCAGGTCCGGGGCCGCCTCACCCAGGTGCTCGTCCCAGAGCGCCCGCCGTATCCGCTCCAGCTCCTCCGGCTCGGGCTCCCGGTCGGCTTCCAGAGCCTCCTCCAGGATCTCCCGTTCCGCACTCCGCGCCGCCTCGTGGAAGTCGAGGAAGCGGGGCACGAAGCTGGTCACCCGAAGGATCGGTTGCCGATCCGTCGGATCACCTGCGACCTCACCGGGATGAGCCCCCTCCGGCATCTCTCCCGATGGAGAGATCGCCAGGAGACCCGGCACGAGGACGCAGATCCCCACCAATCTGCCCGTCATCATTCTGCCGCCTGAAGGAGGTGCACACTGAATCGCTCGTCATCGTCGGTCCAGAACTCCACCGGGCGGTATCCGGCCCGGCCCGTCAGTTCGTGAAAGGAGTCGATCTCGTACTTGTACGAGTGCTCGGTAACCACCACCTCTCCCTCTCCGATCCGCACGCTCTCGCCGCCCTCCACGTCGGAGGCACCCAGCCACACCGTCTGATCCCGGAGGCTCACCAGGTGCATCTCGATCCGGGACTGCTCCTGGTTCCAGACCGCCCGGTGCCGGAAGGCCCCGGGGTCGAAGTCGGCGTTCAGGAGGCGGTTCAGGTGACGGAGGATGTTCAGGTTGAACTCGGCGGTCACCCCCAGCGAGTCGTTGTAGGCACGCTCCAGAGTTCGACGGTCCTTGACCAGGTCCGCTCCGATGAGAAGATATTCGCCGGAGCCGGTCTGATCCGCAATCTTCCCCAGGAACTCCACCGCCTCCGAGGGCTCCAGGTTCCCCACCGTGGAACCGGGAAAGAAGGCCAGGGTGGCGCCGGCCTCGGCCGACGGCCAGGGAAGCGCCTCCAACTGGGTGTAGTCGGCAGCCACCGGAAGGACCTCCAGCTCCGGAAACCGCTCCCGGACCCGCCGGGCGAAGGCCAGGAGCTGCTGCCGGGCCACATCCACCGGCACGTACGCCGAAGGAGACTCCAGCTCACCCAGGACGAGCCAGGTCTTCTGGCCGCTCCCGCTCCCGTACTCCACCATCCGGACCCGGGGGCCCACCAGCTCGGCCACCCGTTCGGACCGGCGACCCAGGATCTCCACCTCGGCGTCGGTCAGGTAGTACTCGTCCAGGCGGGTGATCTCCTCGAAGAGTTGCGCGCCCCGGGCGTCGTAGAAGAACCGGGAGGGGAGCCGGCGGGGCGAGGCTCGCAACCCCTCGGCGATCTCCGCCCGGATCCGCTCGGGCCTCGGCGGCTCCAGAACCGCCTTCCCCACTGCCTTGTCCGGTCGCTGGTCGGACGCCATCTCAGCTCACGTCCCGGGCCAGGCGCAGTCCAGTGAACTGCCAGCATGCGTCAGGGTGGAAGAAGTTCCGGTAGGTGGGCCTCAGGTGCGAAGCGGAGGTCGCCACGCTTCCCCCCTTCAGGACGAACTGATTACACATGAACTTCCCATTGTACTCGCCCACCGCGCCCGGGGCCGGCCGGTAGCCGGGGTAGGGGCTGTACGGGCTCCGGGTCCACTCCCAGACGTCCCCGTACATCTGCTCCAGCCCACCGTCGCCATCCGCCGGCGCCGGATGAAGTCGCCCACTGTCCGCCAGATTCCCCCGGACGGGCAGGGCCCGGGCCGCCACCTCCCACTCGGCCTCGGTGGGAAGTCGACATCCGGCCCAACGTGCGTAGGCGTCGGCCTCGAAGTAGCTCAGGTGACAGACGGGCTCCGCCGGGTCCACCGCCTGCATGCCGGAGAGGGTGAAGAGCATCCAGCTCCCGTCCCGCTTCTCCCAGTAGAAGGGCTCGCTCCACTCCCGCTCCTGGACGGTGGCCCAGCCCTCGCTCAGCCAGAGTTCCGGCCGTCGATAGCCGTCGTCCTCCATGAAGGCCAGAAACTCGCCGCACGTGACCAGCCGATGGGCCAGGGCGAAGGGCTCCAGGTACTGCCGATGCCGGGGCTCCTCGTTGTCGTAGGCGAAGCCCTCTCCGTCGTGACCGATCCACTCCAGGCCTCCCTCGAACTCCACCCAGCGGAGCCGGTCGGGGGCCGCCGATTGTCCCGAGATCCCAGCCTCATGCCCCGGAGCGATTCGCCGGAAGACGGGCCGGAGCGGATTCACCGAGAAGACGTGCTTGATGTCGGTGAGGAGGAGCTCCTGGTGCTGCTGCTCGTGGTTGAGACCCAGCTCCACCAGGTACCGGAACTCCGGGTCCGACGTGCGGGTGGCTCCGGTCCCATTTCCTCGCCTCCCTTTGGCGGGAGGTTCTTCCCACTCCACCAGGAGACGTTCCATGGCCTCATCCACGTGGCGCCGGTACTCCAGCACCCTGGCCACCCCCGGGCGGGAGATGTAGCCGCGCTGGGCCCGACAGTGGCGCTCGCCGGCCTGTACGTAGTACGAGTTGAAAAGGAAGGCGTAGCGCGGATCAAGGGGCTCGTAGCCCTCCAACATGGGCTCCAGGAGGAAGGTCTCCCAGAACCAGCTGGTGTGGGCCAGGTGCCACTTGGTGGGACTGACCGCCTCCATGGACTGCACCACCTGGTCCTCCGGCTCCAACCCCTCGGTCAAACTCTCGGTGAAGCGGCGCACCCGGCGATAGCGCTCCAGAAGCGTGCCCGGGCCACCGGTGTCGCCGGTGTCGCCGGTGCCCTCCTGGTCGACACCCTGGTCGTAACCCTGGTCGAAACCCTGGGAGGAAGGCGGGGTGGGAACCGGCTCTGCCGCGCCTTCCGGCTTCCTTTCCTGCGCGACGGGTTCGGGGCGGGGAGAGAGGCGTCCTGGATTCATGGCACCTGTAAGGAGCTGGGCGTTCGCGGGAAGGTCGTACTATCGAAAACCCCTGAGCCCCGGCCGAAGATCCCCCGGCGGCCCAGGGCACCGCAATGGCTCTTGACGCCCTTGCAGTCCCAAGTTATACTGGCCTCAAGGTGGAGCATATACATGAGGATAGAAACCTGGTGACAGAGAGGAGACCTGGGGTTCAGACTGAGCCCGGGTCCTTTTTTGTATCACCGCTTCGGTTCCGGTCTCCATCTCCGCAAAGCGTGGGGGCGGACAATCCCACGACCCATCAAAGGTGATCGATCGGTACGGCACGACCGCACCCCGATTTCACCAACAGCACACGGAGTACGGTTCATGCGTACCGTCGGAACAGTCAAGTGGTTCAACGACTCGAAGGGCTTTGGCTTCATCAGCCCCGAGGATGGCTCGAAGGATTGCTTCGTCCATCACACTGGTATTCAGGGTGAGGGCTTCAAGAGCCTGAACGAGGGCGACAAGGTGGAGTTCGACCGGGTCGAGGGTCAGAAGGGACCCGCAGCGGAGAACGTGACGGTCATCAGCTGACCTCAACGAACCGCAAAGGCTCGAAGCGGCCCGTCCGGATCCAATCCGGGCGGGCCGCTTCTGCGTTCAGGGGTCTCATCCGACGGCTCAGAACGCCCAACCCACCGACAGCCGAACCAGAGGCAGCGCGCTCTGGGCACCCACATCCCTCAGAAAGAAGAGGCGCTTCCCTCCGATTCCCACCGTCAGGGCCAGCCGCTCGTCCGAGCCCATGAGCCACTGGTTCTCGGCCACGAACCCCACCCCCACCGCCGATCCGCTCCGGGCACTTCGCTCCCCGGCGTCGGGGTCCGAATCCCGGTCCACCCGGGTGAAGCCCACCAGAGCCCCCACCGAGAGGCCGTCCAGCGACCGGCCCTGGATGTAATAGCGGACCTTTGCGTCCGCGGAGAAATATGTCCGGTCCCGAAAGTCGAAGTACTCCAGTGATGCCCCCCAACTCGTGTCGGTCCCCAGCGTCTGCTCATACTCGGCCGACACCAGCCCCAGAACCACCAGGGCCAGAGGGTTGAGCGACGCAATCCGATGATACTGGAGATCCGGTCCCGCCTGTGCCGCAAGCGCTCCGGGGACGGAAAAGGAGAGGGCGAGGAGGACGCTGATGATCAGTCGCATCGCCATCAACCCACGATCCGGGCGAAGTCCAGCCCGGTGACGATCCCCTCGGGGCGGCCGTCCCGGGTCACCACCACCCGGCGGGCCTGCATGACCGCCGCCTGCGCCGCCGCCCGGAACACCGGAGTGTGCTCGTCCAGGACCAGGATGGCCGGGTTCATGACCTCCTCCACCGGCGTGTCCCGGGGGTGCTCTCGGGACTCCAGGGCCTCCACCTGGGTGAAGATGCCCACCGGCCACTCGTCGTCCACCACCACCAGACCGGTGACCCGGGCCTTTTCCAGCCGCTCGGTGGCCATGGAGACGGGCTCGGTGGCTCGGATCGTGAACAGCGGTGACGACATGTAGTCCGAGAGCGGGTATCGGACCTGCTTCTCGCGGATCGCGTGCATCAGGTCGCGGGTGGTCACGAGCCCCAGCGTGGCCCCCTCCTCCTCCACGAAGATCCGATGTACCCGGTGCTCGCGCATGAGGGCAGCCAACTCCGAGAGGGGGGTGTCAGCCGAAACGGTGATGGGATCCGGGGTCATGAACTGGGAGATGGGCTTTGCCGGAAAGGCCAGGAGTTTGGCCTCGGGCCGGGAGTTGGCCTCCCGGCGGCCCACTTTCAGCACATCGGTACGGGAGATCACTCCCACCACCTGGTCGTCGTCATCCACCACCGGCAACGCCGACACCCTGAACTGCTGGAGCTGGCGATGGGCATGATCAATGAAGCTGCTCCCCCTGACGGTCTTCAGGGGGCTGGACATGTATTCCCGGGCGGGAATCTCAAAATTGGCCATTACGGCACTCCTCTTGAGCTTGGTTCGAAAACGATGCGGGCCCATGATACGACACCGGCCCGCCAGGGGTCCCTCCGCCCGCCCTGCCATTGCAATCTCCGGGCCGGAGGGAAGCCCCCGAAGGACGCCGGGACGGCCCCGCCTTACCGGACATTATGTCCCACCCGGAGACGGGACCGCCCTCCATGACTCAGCCACCTCCCGCTGGCCCAGCCCTTCCCGGAAGGAGCGACCGGACCACGAAGAGGAGATTCGCCGGCCGTTCGGCCAGTCGGCGCACGTACCATGGATACCAGGCCTGGCCGTAGCTGATGAGGACCCGGACCGCCGACCCCTCCCGGGCCAGCCGCTCCTGCAGATCGGTCCGGATCCCGTAGAGGAGCTGGAACTCCAGCGCCGTCTCCGGAAGCTCCAGGGTTCGGGCCCGCCTCCGGAGCTCCTCCACCAGCGCCTGGTCATGGGTGCCGAACGCCACCCGGGTACCCGGCGAGCCACGCCGGTGCTCCAGGAGGACCTGCCCCAGCTCCAGGAAGCGTTGGTCGATGGCTCCCCGGTCCCCGAGCGCCACCGCCGCCGGCTCCCGATAGGCGCCCTTCACCAGCCGGATGGCCGGATCCAGGGGGAGGAGCGCCTCCAGGTCGTCCGGCGTTCGGTGCAGATAGGCCTGCAGGCACACGCCCACGTGACGATAGCGGGATCGGAGGCTGTGGTAGGCCTCCAGCGTCCGGTCCACGTAGCTGGAATCCTCCATGTCCATCCACAGGGGGACGCCGGAGGATTCGGTGGCGGTGGCCAACCCATCCAGCGCCTCCCGGAAGAGCCCCTCGTCCACATCGATCCCAAGCTGGGTGGGCTTCACCGAGAGCTCCACGTCCAGGCCCCGCTCCCCGATGGCGCCCAGCGCCCTCCGGTACTCCGCCACCACCGCCTCCACCGCTCCCGGATCCTCCACGTTCTCACCCAGGAAGGTGAGGATCGTGGGCATCCCTCGTTCCTGCAGCGTCTGCGCCGCCGATGCCGCAGCATCCAGCTCTTCGCCGGGCATGAAGCGCCGCACGGCCCGTCGCACGGGAGGAAGTCGGGGCGCGAGGCGCCGAAGCGTCCGGCTCCGGGAGGCCCGAAGGAGGAGCCACCGGAGCATCAGGCGGGCTCCCCGTCGTGCTGCCCCTGCCCGGTCCCGCCCCGGCTTCCCCAGCGCTCAAGGGCATCGGCACCCCACCGCCGAACGACCCACCAGCCCACCCCGAAGGCGATCACGAGGAGTCCTGCGTTCACCGCCGGCAGGACGCGATGCACGGACTCAGGGTCCAGGCCAGCCACCAGGAGAGTGCCCACACCCGCCGCCAGACCGAACCAGAGCACTCCTCCCGCGGTGAGCGCCGCCACGAAACGGGCCAACGGCGCCGTCATTCCCTGGCGAACCATGACCAGGGCGCTGATCACCGACATGGGAAAGAGGGCGGCGCTGGCCATCTCCCGCAGGTACGCGGCCCGCCGGGGGAAGGTCGCCTCCACCAGCACACCGAAGTACACCGCCAGGAAGAACCAGAGCACCACTCCCAGGCCAGCCCCCACGGCCACCATCCGACCCGTCATGGGGAAGCCGCCTCCAGTGCCGTTGCGACTCCGTCCAGCAGCTCATCCACCGTCCAGGGCTTGGCTATCATGGGGAGATCGGCCACCCCCTCCCGACCGGCCACGCCCTCCCCCACGCCGGCGCCGCCGGAAGTGAGGACGAAGGGAACCGAACCGTGCTTTTCCCGGATGGCCTCATACAAGGCGAGTCCCCCCATCCGGGGCATGATCAAGTCGGCCAGAACCAGGTCGATATCCACCTCCGTAGTGCAGAAAAGCTCCAGCGCCTCCTCGCCGTCCGACGCCAGGAGTACCTGGTAGCCCTGCCGCTCCAGCACCCGGGCCACCGTCCGCCGGAGATCCTCCTGGTCATCCACCACCAGGATGGTTGCCGAGCCCCTGGAGCGATCGATCTCGGTCGGTTTCGTGGCCGTCGGCGAGTCCGCAGCCCAGTCCCTGTCAGCCACCGGAAAGAAGAGACGGACGGTGGTACCTTCGGCCGGTTTCGACTCCACCTGCAGGGCCCCGCGGTGCTCTCGCATCAGATCATCCACCATGGAGAGCCCCAACCCGCTTCCCTCCCCCGCTGCCTTGGTCGTGAAGAAGGGCGTCAGGACCGAGGAGAGTACCTGCGGCTCGATCCCGTTCCCGGAATCCCGAACCGAGAGGACCACGTAGCGACCCGGCTCCAGGGGCTGAGCCGAGCAGACCCGGTCGTTCCCGGAGGGCAGGGGCCCGCGCAAGCTCCGGAGCGTCGCTTCGAGCCGGATCTCGCCCTCGTCGCCCATGGCATCCCGGGCGTTGGTCAGCACGTTCAGGAGGGCCTGCTCCACGCTCACCGGGTCGGCCAGCACTGGAGGGAGGTCAGGCTCCACCGCCACGTCGAACCGGAAGGTGGCACTGAGCAAGCGGGAGAACATCGGGGCCAGCCCCCGGACCAGGCCTCCCATGTCGGTGGGCTCCGGAGCGAACTCCCGCTTTCGGCCGAAGGCCAGGAGATTCCGCGCCACCCATTCGTCGGAAAGGGCGATCCAGACCCCGCTCACCACCGCATAGATCGAGGTGACCACCAACGCCGAGCGGGTGGGTGACCACGAGGGAGACGGAGAGGCCATGGGCGTCTGACGATCCAGGGGACGAGCCGGAGTGAAAGTGCGTGACAGAGTGGCCCGACCACCTCCCTGGGGCAAGCCCCTTGTGCTTCGAGCCCTCGGGGCCCAGGATGCCGCTCGAGGGCGGAGCCACCGGGCCGTCTTGGACCTCCAACAATCGCGGAATGCGGGAGACCATGGGATGGGCAAGCAGCGAGCCAGCCGGATTCAGGGGACGGGAAGCTTTCTGCCGCCTACGGTCCTGACCAACGCACAGCTCTTTGAGCTGGACAGCATCCAGGCGGCATTTGACATCGAACGTGCCCGGGGTTCGCTCCGGGACGAACCAGACGCCGGGGCGCTCGAGCCCATGGAGGTCTTCGACCGCTGGGCCCGCCAGGTCACCGGAATCCGCGAACGCCGGGTGGTGGGTCCCCACGACGACCTCACCACCGAGGCCATGTGCGCCGAAGCCTCCCGCCGTGCGCTGGAACGAGCGGGGGTGGCTGCCGAGGACGTGGAGCTGATCCTGGTGGCCTCGGTCACTCCGGCCGACAACGTCCCCAACGCCGCCTGCACGGTGGGCGACCTCCTTGGGGTCCCGGACGCAGGCGGATTCACCCTGAACGGCGCGTGCACCGGCTTCGTCCACGCCCTGGCTGCGGCTCATGGCTTCATCCAGAGCGGCACGGCGGAGGTGGTCCTGGCCGTGGCCGGAGACGTCCTCACCCGGATCACCGACTACGGTGATCCGACCACCGCGGTTCTCTTCTCCGACGGTGCTGCCGCGGCTGTCCTGACCGCCGGCAGCGAGCCCGGGATCCTGGGCCCGCCCTTCCTCTCCGCTGACTACGCTCGGGAGCACCTCTACATCGTGGGCCAGGGATGGGAGACCGAGGCCGAGCCTCACCCCCGGCTCCGGATGGGCGGAGGCCCCCGGGTCCTTCGACGGGCGATTCAGGCCATGGCCAAGGCAGCCGACCATGCCCTGGAACGGGCGCACCTGGACTGGAGCTCGGTGGACCTGGTCGTCCCACACCAGGCGAACCTCCGGATCACCCGGGGGCTGGAGAACCACCTGGAGCTGTCCGGGGGTCGGGTCGTGCACACCATCGAGCGCTACGGAAACTGCTCGGCGGCCACGGTGGGGGTGGCCCTGGACGAAGCCCTCCGCGGCCGACATGGTCCCCTCCCCGATCCGGCCCGGGTTGTGCTCACCGCCGTGGGCGGCGGCTACACCACGGCCGGTCTGGTGGCCGACATCTGAGGCGTCCCCCCCTTTCCGGGCTCGATTCGACCACTCGCCCTGGCACGACCCCTTCAGGGTGGCTCGAGGCGTTCCGGGGTCCAGCTGCCCCCGGCGGCCAGCTGCCCCCGGCGGATAGGGGGATTCCGGCATCCAACCCATCCGGTCCAATTCATCGCGGTGTGGGAAAAAAGCCCGTCAGAACCCGACGTCGTACCCCAGGCTGAAAGCGAAACTCCGGTTCCGGGCGTCCAACGTCCCGCCGGATCCCTCCAACCGGCTCAGCCCACGGGTCAGGCGGCCATCCAGGATCAGCGCCCCTCCCACCACCGGCAGCTCCCAGACGAGTCCCAACCCGAAGACCGCGCCCTGGTCCGCAGCGTTGACCACCGACTCCGCACCCTCGAATCCGCCGATGGCGCAATCGTCACTCAAACCGGGGCCCTCCCCACCGGTGGGAACGATGCTACAGTTCAGCCTCCAGGCGAGAGCCGGTCCCCCCTCGCCGTACCCCCGCAGGGCTCCCCCACCCACCGGAAGAGGGAATCCCAGCCGAAGGACCACCGGAACCTCAACATAGTCGAGGGCGAAGTCCTCGAAGGTGGGATGTTCATCGCCGGCGAAGGTTGCCGCCCCGGCTCCCTTCGCGACGTAATGCACCTCCGGAGCGAGACTCAGAGGGCCCATCGACAGAAGCGTCACGGCGAACCCGCCAGTGAAGCCGGCCCGGGAATCGGATCGGGTCACATCAGCTCCCACCAGGTCGGAGAGGCTCAGACCACCCCGGACCCCCATCTGGGCCGACGCAGACGAGAGTGGAACTGCTGTCAGCATCGTCGCCGCCAGCACCCACACCAAGACCCGACTCCGTCGGATGTCTCCGGCATTCATCGCATTCACCTCACGGCAGGGGGATCTGGATTCGTGCAGCGTCCGGATTCGCCAGGACCTCCGACCCGGGCCCATTGGCAGATCCGCACCCTCTGTTCCTCCAACGGCCTCTTGATCTACCACCAGCTTCAATGTACTCCCGGAGGAGGGCGTTCGACACCGCGCTTGACAGATCGGACCCGGTTCCCCCACCATGGTCGTCATGATGCAGCGAGCGCGATTTACCGGCCTGACCCCCTTCTTTACGACCCGTACCCCGGGCCGCAGGGAGCTGTGCATGCCGATCTGACGCACTCGCACTCCCCTGGAAGCGGCGGCCCGTGGAATTTCCACGGGCCGCTTTTTTTGTATCCTGCAGCGAGGCTCCAATGACAGCTTCACCATCTCCCAAGGAAAGCCGCACCTCCAAACCACCGAACGGTCGCGAGACGCTCACTCCCGATCCAATTGCCCAACTACGCTCCCGAATCGAGGAAATGGACCGGGAGCTGGTGCAGCTCTTGGCCCGGCGCTGCCAGTTGGCTCAGGCCGTCGGAGAGCAGAAAAGGAGCAATGGACTACCCATGGTGGATCCGGCCCGGGAGGCCAGCGTGGTCCGCTCGGCCGCCGCCAGCGCCCGATCCCAGGGGCTGGACGCGGAGGGTGTGCGCCAGATCCTCTGGTGCGTCATCGGGCTGGCCCGCCAGGCCCAGGTGGACCCGCGTCCCCACCCCTCCGACTGTGAAACCCCATGAGCGCATCGGCGGCAGATACGCGCGTCCCGGCCCCCCCACCCCGCGTGGCCTTCCAGGGCGAGCCCGGCGCGTTCAGCGAGGAGGCCATCCGGGCCCACCTGGGCGACGAGGCGATTCCCCTTCCCTGCCCCGGCTTCCCGGAGCTGGTGCAGGGGGTAGCCGCCGGCGACGCGGAGCTGGGGATGATCCCCGTCGAGAACTCACTGGCCGGGAGCGTGGCCCCGGCCTACGACGCCCTCATGGACGCTCCGGTGGAGATCCTGGCCGAGGTGATCCGCCCCATCCGGCTCTGCCTCATGGGGACGGCTGACGCCCACATGGACGCGCTCGTACGGATCATCTCCCATCCGGTGGCGTTGGCCCAGTGCACCGGCTTCCTGCGGGGGCTGAACGACGTGGAGGGGGTAGCGGTCCACGACACCGCAGGCGCCGCTCGACAGGTGGCCCGGAAGCAGGACCCCACGGTGGCGGCGGTGGCCCCCCGGGGAGCCGCCGAGCGTTACGGGTTGAAGCTACTGGCGGAGGGGATCCAGGACCGGCCCGACAACCAGACCCGCTTCTACCTGATCCGCCGCTCCACCCCCACCAACAGTTCTCTGGGACAGAACCGATCGGCCCAGAACGATGCGGGTTCCGTACCCGCCCAGGACGGCCTGAAGACCGTCATCGTGATGGATCTGGACGACCGACCCGGCTCCCTGGCCGGGGCTCTGGAACCGCTGGCTGCCCGGGGGCTGAATCTCTCCCGGATCGAGTCGCGGCCCGCTCCCACGCCCTGGACCTATCGCTTCGTCGTGGACCTCCGGCACCCCAGTCCGGCCGACGCCGTGACGGAGGCCCTGGACGAACTGGCCCGACGCACCCGGGCCATGCGGGTGCTGGGGACCTTCCCCGCGGCCCCGCCGGCCGTGGGACCTTCGGTCAGCCCTCCTCCGCCAGACCAGCCTCGGTGACCACCAGGAGAAGGGTCCTCTGGATGGCCAGGTGACCGTCCTCGTTCAGCCACCACTCGTCCAGCGAATGGGCCCCGCCTCCGGCGCCTCCGCGCCCGATGGTCACCGCTGGAATGCCCATGGAGATGGGCACGTTGGAGTCGGTGGAGGCCCGGGCCAGATAGGGTTCGAAGCCGAAGTGGGCCACCGCCGCCAGCGTACGCTGCACGAAGGGGGTGCCCGGGTCGATCTCACCGGAAGGTCGGTCGCCCACCATGTCCACGTCCACCTCCAGCGAGGGCCCATCCGGCGTGCGCCGGTTCTGCTCCTCGAGGGCCTCGGTGACCGTCTCCACGAAGAGGGCGTCGATGGCGGCCAGGCGATCCTGGTCGATGGAGCGCATGTCCACTTCCATCCAGGCTTCGTAGGGAATGGAGTTTACCGAGGTGCCGCCCCCGATCCGGCCTACGTTGTAGCTGGTCCGGGGTCCGTCGGCCACGAACTCGGCAGCTCGCTGGTCGAAGAGCTCGATGGCCCGGCCCAGGGCGTGCGCGGGATTCCCCATCCCGAAGTCGCCCCAGGAGTGGCCCCCGGGGCCCTGGTAGGTGATCCGGTACCGCCGGGAGCCCAGGGCCTGGTTCAGCACCCGGGTATCGCCGCCGCCATCCACCGAGATGAAGGCGTCGATCTGGGGCCCTCCCTCCCGGAAGAGGTGCTTGACCCCCCGAAGATCTCCCAGCCCCTCCTCGCCCACCGTCCCCACGAACCAGACGTCGTCCTCGGTGCGGATCTCCGTCTCGTTCATGGCCCGCAGTACCGTGAGCAGCATGGCCAGGCCCCGGGAGTCATCGCCGACCCCGGGGGCATAGAGGGTGTCGCCTCGGAACTGGACGGTCACGTCGGTCCCCTCGGGAAAGACGGTGTCCAGGTGCGCCGAGACCACCAGCACCCGGTCACCCACGGTCCCCTCCCGCACTGCGATCACGTTGCCTTCTTCGTCTCGGTAGGCCTCATCCACGCCCAGGTCCCGGAGAGCTTCCAGGTACCATTCGGCCCGCTCGTCCTCCATGAACGGAGGCGCCGGGATCTCGGTGATGGTCACCAGGTTGTCCATGGTCCAGGGCTCCAGCTCCTCGATCCGCTGGAAGGCCTCCTGGACCCGGGTCTCGTCCGCCGTCCGGGCCACCTCGTCCACGTACTGCTCCTGGATCGCCACAGTGTCATCCTCCACCTGCTCTTCCTGGGGCTCTGCACCGGGGAGCTCGTCGCCCTCCGGGGGCTCGGCGCACCCGGCCAGGAGGAATCCGGCCAGGGCCAGGGCGCCGAGGCCGGGGAGGGTTGGATGCGAAAAGGAGGCCATGCTGTTCTCCGGAAGTACGATGTGATCTGGTGCGAAGTGATCTCCAAGTGGAGGTTCCACAATAGGACATGACCGGGAGCCCCGTGTCAAACCCGCGTCGCCTCCCACCGCTCCCAGACCCGCTTCCCGAAGAGGGCCAGGAGGAGGAGGGGGACGAAGGTGACGCCCAGCACCATCAGGACTACCCATCCGGTGGTCTCCAGGGCGGTGGCTCCCACGATGGAGTAGAGGATCGTGCTGGGCACCGCCCCGGCGCCCACGGCCAGGAGAAAGGGCACCCACCGGAGGCCGGTGACCCCGGCCACGTAGCTCACCACATCGGGATTGATGAAGGGAATGAGCCGGGCCACGAACACGGTGAGCACGCCGCGCCGCGCCATGAACCCGTCGACCCGGGCCAACCGCTCCGGAGAGACCAGCGCCTCGACCCCCGGCCGCCCCACCACCCGGGCGATGCCGAAACAGACCGCAGCTGCCAGGAGCGCCGTCACGAAGGTGAGGAGGCCCCCCAGCACGGCACCGTAGAGCATGGCGTTGGCGATCCCAAGCAAGAACGAGGGTCCAGGAGGAAAGATGGAAGTGGCCAGTTGCAGGAGCCCCGAGACCAGCGGCGCCCAGACACCGTAGCCCAGGAGCCACTCGGTGAGGGCATCGGGTTCGCCGGCCCGGAGCAGATCCCACGCGGTCACCAGCTCGCCCCGGAAGGTCTCACTGAAGACCATCAGCGCCGTGAACGCCATGGCCAGGAGGATCGCCGGGATCAGCGAGAGGGCGATGGGGCCCGTGCGGCTCCGGCCGCCAGGTGCCTCGCTCATCTCCGACTCACCGCCCGGCCTCGTCGGCCCCTACGTCCAGGGCCCGCTCCAGCTCCTGGCTCACCGGCACCACCATGAGGACGTCGGACCACCGGACCGGCTGCCCGGTGCGTGGGTCCGCCACCTGCCCCTCCGCCACCGCCCGGGCCGCCTCCCCCAGGGTGAGATCCGAGGTGGCCTGCCGGATCCACCGGAACCGCCGCCGGTCGGCCTCCCGTACGAAGCGGAGATGCCGCTCGGCGATGACGGCGATGTGAAAGTGGGAAGATCGGAAGCTGAGTCCGTCCAGCCCTTCCTCTCGACACAGGGTGACGAGCCACGCCACCACGTCGGCCAGAGACCCCAGGCCCGGATGCCGCTGCCCCGGGAGGCTCTCCCGGTGGCTCCTGAAGTCGGCTCGGGGATCCTGCAGCAGAAGCCACTCCACCTTCAGCAGGGCCATTCCCGGAAAGGTCGCCCGATCCACATCCAGCCGGACCTCCATGAGGAGCTCCTCTCTGGAGCTGCTCCCGTAGAGACGGACGGTGGGACCAAAACCGGACGAGGGTTGGACCTCCACAACCGGCGAACCGTACCCCCGGACCCGCACCTGCTCCAGGATCCCGAAGCGGGCCAACTGGCCCTTGACCTCGCTGAGGGAGTAGCGCCCCAGGAGGAGACGCTCTTCGCCGGAACCGGCCCCCACCGCTCCCAGGTCCGCCTCGCTCAGCGACCATGCGAAGGGATCAGCGGAAGCGGGCGCATCTGCGGAGTCCTCGCCTTCGTCCTCCACCCAGTGGACCCGGTCCAGCGCGGCAGTGAGATCGTCGGGAAGGGTCACGGTCCGACCGGCACAGATCCAGCCGGCGAACCGGGCCGAAAGCCGCCACGCCGACCCCCCGTACCCTCCGCCCAGAACGATGGCCAGAGGCGCCCGCGGCCGGTCCTGCCGGATCGTTTCCACGACGAAGCGGTCCCGGGCCAGGACTCCCTTCCCGGTCATCCGTCCATCACCGTAGTCGTCGTCCAGAGCCACGTCGCTTCCGGCCACGTAGACGGTCAGGGACGGCTTGTGGCGTCGGACCACCGGGGGCAGCTCCCGCCGGAGGATCTCCAGGTAGCTCTCGTCGTCGATGCCCGCGCCAAAGGCGATACAGGTGTCGGCCACTGCGTCAGGGATCTCATCCCATGTCTCGTTGTGCATGGAGAAGGTGTGGACGGTGGGGTCGGCGGCGAAGGCGGCTCGGGTGCCGTTCCCGTCATGGATGTCCAGGTCCACCACCAGCACCGGATCGATATGGCCGCGGGCCCGGAGTCGGGCCACCGCCACCGCCACGTCGTTCAGGACGCAGAAGCCGCTCCCCCGCTCCGGACCGGCGTGGTGGAGTCCGCCACCCAGATGCAACGCCATCGCACCCCGGCGGAGGGCCAGCCGGGTGGTCTGGATCGTGCCCCCGGCCATGAGGCGCTGGACTTCCACCACCCGAGCGGCATCCCGGGCCTCCAGGGGAAGGCCCATGATCCGACCCACCTCCTTCGGATCGTCCAGGGAGCGCAGGTAGTCGCCGGAGTGGACGCGGCGCAGGTTCTCGACCGAGGCGGGGCGAGGCTCATGGACCCGGCGGCGGCCCGCCCACCCTTCCTCCAGCAGATACGCCAGGATCCGCTCGCCCCGCATGGGATCCATGGGAACACCGCTCACCCCCTGGCGATAGCTCCGGTGGTAGACCAGGGGGAGATCCTGTCCCCGACCAATCCCCGGAAAGGCCCGGCCCACAAGCCGATGGAGCCTCCGGAGAGCACGGGAAGGACGCATGGGGTCAGGACAGGGTGCCGTGGGGAGCAGGCGAACGGAGCCGGTCGGCTCTCACTCCCAGACGCCTTCCAGCTCCGCAGCGAAGGCTTCGAAGCTCCGGGGCGGGCGATCCAGCGCCTCCTCCAGATCGGCGAGGACCGGCTTGCGCCAGCCTTCACGGACGGACCGGAAGAGCCCAAGGATCACCTCGATCTCCCCGGCGCGCCACCCATCGGCCTCCAGGAGCTCCTGGAATTCCTGGTCCTCGATGGGCTCGTATGCGACGGGCCGGCCGGTGTGGCGGCTCAGGATCCGGCTCACCTCGTGCATGTCCAGTGCCCGGGGCCCGGTGAGGGTGACGCTGCGACCCGCCCACCCGGACTCGGTGAGGGCCCGGGCCGCCACCGCCGCCACATCCCGCACGTCTACCAGGCTCACCCCCTCCTGGCCGGCGGGAAGGCGAATCTCTCCGTCCTGTCGGATCTGCCGGTAGATGAAGCCCGGGTAGAGATTCTGCATGTAGAGGTTGGGGCGGATGATGGTCCCGGCCACGTCCTGCCCCTCCAGGTGGAGCTCGGCCCTCCGAAGAGGCAGGTCGCTCTCCTCGGGCATGGCCATTCCCGAAAGGAGGACCACATGCTCCACCCGGGCGGCCACGGCCCAGTCCAGAAAGGCGCCGATGGCCTCGTAGGCGTCGGGACTGAACGGGGGCGGCATGAGAAAGACCCGGTCCGCCCACATGAGCGCCGCGTCGTAGGTCTCGGTCCGAGCGTAGTTCAGCTCTCTCACCTCTACCCCGGAGCCGAAGAGGGCCCGGCCCCGCTCCGGATCCCGGGTTCCCGCCGTGACCTCGACACCCGCCTCCAGGAGGAGGGGAACCAGCTCCCGTCCCAGCTTTCCCGTGGCTCCCGTCACCAGCACCTTCTCGTGCGACACCCTGTGCCTCCCCGGTTCGGGTCCGTTGACTCCGTGGGGCCGTGCTTCCCGGGCGCCGATGCCCGAGCCCCACACAGAAGACCCTGAAAGCTGTCGTCCCGTTCCCCCGCCTGGCAAGAAGAGCGGGAGGGATCGGAGGCCGGCCGGCCGGGTATGGCCCGCTGACCATCCAGGTCCGCCGGCGCCCTCATCTCGGCCCGCGGCCATCCAGAAAACCACCGATCGGGGATCCGGTCCCCGGGGAGTTGATCCTGCATGCCCACCGTCAAAAGCATCATGACCACCGACCTCCTGACCCTGGAACCCGAGATGACCCTCCGGGACGCGGTCGAACTCCTGGGAGACGAGGAGGTGAGCGGCGCTCCGGTGGTGGAGGGGGGCCGGCTGGTGGGCGTCGTCTCTGCTACGGACCTCATGGAGTTCCAGGGATCGAACCCGTCCATCGAGTCTCCCTCCAGGGATGAACCCACCCTGAGCGAGGAGCTTTCCGGCGCCGCCGACTGGCCCGACGAGGACCCCTCGGAGAACCCCGACGCCTTCTTCGTGGACTTCTGGGGCCAGAGCGGCGCCGACGCCTATCAGCGGCTGACCCACAGCGACAGTCCGGAATGGGACCTCCTGGCCAAGCACACGGTGGGAGAGGTCATGACCCGCCGCATCGTCTCGGTGGAGCCCGACACCGAGCTCCGGGAGGTGGCCAGGATCATGTCCGATCGGGGCGTCCATCGGGTCCTGGTGACCCGAAACGATCAGCTGGAGGGGATCGTCACCACCACCGACCTGGTCCAGGCCATCGCCGACGGGACCCTGGACGGCTGACCGGACGGTGACCCCGGACCCAGCGATTCCGGCGTTGGACGGCGTCCTGGAGACGGTCCTCTACTACCCGGAGACGCTGGAAGCCCAGGTGGACCGCTTCTACCGGACGGTCCTGGGCATGCGCCCCATCGGGCGGAAGTCGGGTCAGTTCCTCTTCTTCCGAGCCGGACGGAGCGTGTTTCTCCTCTTCGAAGTGGATCGGGCTCGGGCGCAGGATTCACCCCCTCCCCACGGGGCCCGGGGGCCCGGACACACCTGCTTTCAGGTGCCCGGCGACGCCTACGCCGACTGGAAGACCCACCTTGCGACCCACGACGTGGAGGTGGAGGAGGAGATGCGGTGGCCCGGTGGCGGGCGGTCCTTCTACTTCCGGGACCCGGCGGGGAACGCCCTGGAGATCGCCGATCGGGACATCTGGCCGGACTGAACACGCCCCGGGGCTGGCGTCGGAGCGGAAGGGATGCCAGGATCTTCGGTACCGAATCGCTCGTTCCCACTCCGGCACCCCATCCCTGCAGCGACCTATGACGCCCCACGCTCCTCCTCTCCCGAACACCCCGAATCCCCTGCGCTCCGTGGCCCTCCTCCTGGCTGTCGCCGTCGCCGTGTCGGCCATGGCCACCGGGATCCCCCTGGCCGCCCAGCACCCCGCCGACGGGCCCCAGGCGGCCGTGCAGCCCCTGGAGTACTTCTTTCCCGAGGGCCAGGTGTTCGATGAGGCCATTCCCTCGCCCCAGGCGTTCCTGGGCTACGAGCTGGGCACCCATCACACTCGACACGACCGCATCGTGTCGTACATGCAGGAGCTGGCCCGGCTCTCGGATCGGGCCAGCTACCAGAGCATCGGTCGCTCCATCGAGCACCGGGAGCTCCCGGTGCTGACGGTGACCTCGCCGGCCAACCACGACCGGCTGGAGGAAATCCGCCAGGAGCACCTGGCGGCGGCGGACCCCACCGGCGACCCGATCCCCGCCGACGGGCGGCCCATTGTGGTCCATCTGGGCTACGGGGTCCACGGCAACGAGACCTCGTCCAGCGAAGTGGCCATGCTCCAGGCCTACTGGCTGGTGGCCGGACAGACCGCCGAGGTGGAGCGGGCCCTCGAGCAGGGGGTGTGGCACATCGAGCCCGTCCTGAACCCCGACGGGCGAGATCGCCACACCAACTGGGCCAACATGCACAAAGCCGACCCCTTTGTGGCCGACCCCCTGGACCGGGAGCACAACGAGGTCTGGCCCGGCGGCCGGACCAACCACTACTGGTTCGACCTGAACCGGGACTGGCTCCCCCTGCAGGACCCCAGCAGCCGGGCCCGCATCGACTTCCACCACCGATGGAAGCCCAACGTGGTCACCGATTACCACGAGATGGGGACCAGCTCCACGTACTTCTTCGAGCCCACCCGGCCGGAGGGCACCTGGAATCCGCTCCTCCCCGAGGAGCTCTACACCGACATCACGCTGCGCTTTGCCGACCACTGGGCCGCCTCCCTGGACGAGATCGGCTCCCTCTACTTCACCAAGGAGGTCTTCGACAACACGTACCCCGGCTACGGCTCCACCTACCCCAACTTTCTGGGCGGGCTGGGGCTGGTCTTCGAACAGGCCAGCGCCCGGGGCCACATCCAGGAGAGCTCCCACCACGGAGTGCTCACCTTCGCCTACGCCATCCGCAACCAACTGCGCACCAGCCTGGCCACCGTCCGGGCCTCGCTGGACGAGCGAGAGCGGATGCTGGAGTACCATCGGGACTACTACACCGGCGGGATGGACGAGGCGGCGGACTTCCCCGTCCGGGGCTGGGTCTTCGGAAGCTCGGTGGACCACTCCCTGAACCGGGAGTTTCTGGATCTCCTGCTCCGCCACCGGGTGGAGGTCCACGAGCTGGCCCAGGACGGTGAGCACGGCGGCACCGAGTTCCAGGAAGGCTCGGCCTGGGTGGTCCCCGTGGAGCAGCCGGGATACCGGATGGTCCGGTCCCTCTTCGAGCGGACCGACACCTACGCCGACAGCGTCTTCTACGACGCCTCCACCTGGACCATGAGCCTGGCCTATGGGATCCCCCACGCGGGGATCCGGGGCGGAAGTCTTCCCCTGGGTGAGCGGGTCTCCGCGGTCCCCGAGCCGGCGGGCCGGGGCACCGTGCCCCAGGCCGGCTACGGCTACCTTCTGGACTGGAACGACTACTACGCTCCCCGGGCCCTCCAGTATCTCCTGGCCCGGGGCGTCCGGGTGGAGGCCGCCTTCGAGCCCTTCACCCTTCCGGTGAGGGAAAGCGAAGGCGCAGCCGCCGAGCCCAGGGACTTTCCCCGAGGCTCCATCTCCATCCCCCTCCAGGTACAGACGCTGGAACCGGAGGCGATCCACCGGCTGGTCCGGGAGGCCGAGGCCCACTCCGGCGCCCCCTTCCACGCCACCGACACGGGCTATTCGGTGGACGGCGTGGACCTGGGCAGCCGAAATCTGCGTCCCATCGCCCGGATGCCCCGGGCCCTGATGGTGGTGGGAAGCGGGATCTCGTCCTACGAGGCGGGCCAGGTCTGGCACCTCCTGGACACCCGGGTGGATCTGCCCGTGACCAAGGTGGACCGGGATCACCTGAGCCGGGCCGACCTGGCCTCCTACGACGTGGTGATCCTGGTGAGCGGCGGCTACGGCTTCATGAGCGACGGGCAGGTGGAGGAGCTCCGGCGCTTTGTGCAGCGGGGCGGCACCCTCATCGCCGTCCGGGGCGCCGCCCAGTGGGCGGTGGGACAGGGACTGGCCCCCCGGGTGGCCCGGGCGCTGGAAGAAGCGGACGACGAGGAACCCATGGAGATCCCCCGGACCGACTACGTCGACGCCGGCGCCATCTCAGGAGCCCAGCAGATCGGCGGCTCCATCTACCAGGCCGACCTGGACACAACCCATCCCCTGGGCTTCGGCTATCCCCACCGGGAACTGGCGGTTTGGAGGGACCACTCCTTCATCTATCCCCCCAGCGCCAATCCCTTCTCCACCCCGGTCCAGCTCACCGACGATCCCCACCTGAGCGGGTACATCTCGGACCGGAACCTGGAGCGGCTCCGAGGTTCGGCCTCGGCCCTCACCGACGGAGTGGGGAGCGGCACCGTGGTCCTCTTCCTGGACAATCCCAACTTCAGGGGATACTGGTACGGGACGAATCGTCTCTTTCTGAACGCCATCTACTTCGGGAGCCACATCTCCGTGCCCGGCACTCCGTAGCACCATGCTCCCCAACGGGAAGCTGGATACGCCCATGCCACTCCTGGAGCGGCTCGGTCTCCACCGCCCCGAGCTCAGGGCGTGGGCCATGTACGAGTGGGCCACCACGGGGATGTGGGCCGTCATCGTCGCGGCCGTCTTCCCCATCTACTACCGCTCGGTGCTGGCTACCGACCTGACGGCGGCAGAGGCGGACTGGGGCTTCTCGCTGGCCACCACCCTGGGGATCGTCCTGGTGGCGGTGGTGGCTCCCTTCATGGGCGCCATCACCGACCGGGCCGCCATCAAGAAACCCCTTCTGGGGGCCTTCGCGGTGCTGGGAATCGCCGGGGCCGGCCTCCTCTTCTTTGCACAGGAGGGGAACTGGCTCCTGGGGCTCTTCTTCTTCGTTCTGGTGAACATCGGCGCCAACGGGAGCATCGTCTTCTACGACGCCCTCCTCCCCCACATCGCCAGTTCCAAGGAGGTGGACCGGGTCTCCACCGGGGCCTTCGCCGTCGGATACCTGGGGGCAGGGCTGCTCCTGGCGTTCTGCCTTCTCATGATCCAGATGCCCCAGCTCTTCGGGCTGCCGGAAGAGGGGACGCTCCCGGCCCGACTCTCCTTCGTGGCGGTGGCGGTCTGGTGGCTCGTCTTCTCCATTCCCATCTTCCTCAGGGTCTCGGAGCCCCGGGCCGAGCTGGCGCCGGGCGAGGTGGTGGACACGAGCACGCTCCGCTTCGCCGTGGACCGGATCAAACGGACCTTCAAGGAGCTGCGGTCCTACAGGAACGCCTTCATCCTGCTCATCGCCTACCTGGTCTACGGCGACGGGATCGGGACCATCATCCGGATGGCCGCCCTCTACGGCGAGGGGCTCGGGATCGGACAGGAGCACATGATCGGGGCCATCGTCATGGTCCAGTTCATCGGGGTTCCCTTCGCCTTCGCCTTCGGGATGCTGGCCGGCAGGATCGGAACCAAGCCGGCCATCTTCGTGGGGCTGGGGGTCTACACGGGCATCACGGTCCTGGCCTACTTCATGACCTCGGCGGTGCACTTCTGGGCGCTGGCCGTGCTGGTGGGAATGGTCCAGGGGGGAACCCAGGCGCTGTCCCGCTCCCTCTACGCAAGCCTGATCCCACCGTACAAGTCGGGCGAGCTCTTCGGCTTCTACGGGGTCATGGACAAGTTCGCCGGGATGGTGGGTCCCACCGTCTTCGCCGCGGTGGGGGCGGCCACAGGCTCTCCCCGGCTGGGGATCCTCTCCATCATGATCTTCTTCGTAGTGGGCGGGGCCATCCTCTACACGGTGGACGTGGACGAGGGCCGCCAGATCGCCCAGGACGCTCAGGCCCGGGCGCGGCCGGTGGAGGAGGAGGAAGGCTAACCGCCGACCCACCCCTCCGAATGCCGCTCCCAGCGCCGCTCCACTGCCCGGTCCATCCTCCGCCCCAGGTAGATGGGCAGGATCGAAAAGGCCAGGAGCGAGAGGGCCAGCCCCCCCAACGTCCACGGCAGCGAGCTCCCACCGGTCAGGACCTGGTACATGCCCACCTGCACCAGGAGAAAGATCAACACCACGGGGAGGGCCGCCAACTCCAGTCCCTCCTGGAGTTCGGCCAGGACGGCGCTCCGGTCCCTCTCGGGGAGCCGTCGGAAGCGTCCCTTGGAGCGAAGCCCCATGAAGAGGGGTTTTTGGGCGAGACGGCGGCCCACTGCCCACAGGCCCAGGACCAGCAGGAGAGACACCACCGGGACGATGAACCAGCTCACCAACCCGATCTGGCCCGCCGCAAGCTCCTCGGTGTGAAGCCATCCTCCCGCCGAGTGGGCATGGGGAAGGCGCAGCCACGCCAGGAGGCTTCCCGTCCAGTGGACCGCCAGGACCGCCAGGGACAGGGCTCGAGCCCGAGTCATACCTGCGTCGTCACCACCTCACGGCGCTCCCGCCCCGTCCACCACCGCCACGATCCGGACCGGGCCGCCGGTTCCCCCTTCAAGGAGGGGCGGCAGCGCCAGAATAGTGGCCCCGGTGGCGGGCAGCGCACTCAGGTTCGCCACGTTCTCCAGCCCGTAGATGTTCTCCGCCATCAGGATCCGGTGGGTCTCGAAGAGGGTCGAGGGACCGTGGTCCAGGCTGGGGGTGTCCAGCCCCACCGCCGCGATCGCCCGTTCGTCCACCAGCCACTGGGCGGCGTCGGGGTGGAGGCCGGGGAACTCGAGTTCCGCCACCGCTTCCTCACCCTGCGCGTCGGTGCCCATGTAGGCCTGGGCGTCGGGCCACAGCTCCGAGCGGCCGGTATGGAGCATGAGGATCGCCCCTGGAGGGATGGGCCCGTGCTCGGCCTCCCATGCCTGCAGGTCATCCGCCGTCACCTGGTAGTTCGGATCGGCGGCGGCCTGCTGGGAGACGTCCACCACCGCACCGGGACCCACCAGCCGCTCCAGGGGAATCTGCTCGGTGGTCCACCGGTCCTCCGCGAAGTGGATGGGGGCATCCAGGTGGGTCCCGCCGTGTTCGGGGCCGGAGAAGTTGCGCGAAGCGTAGTAGTACCCGTCGTCGGTCATTCCCTGGAAGGTGACCTCGAACTCGAAGGGGATGGAGGTGGGCCAGACCAGGGTCTCCTCGTTCAGCGGGTGGGTCAGCTCGATCCACTGGGCCTGGGCCAGCTGCTCCGAGAGGGGAGGCGGCGGATCGGGAGCTTCCGGGGCCTCGCAGCCGACAACCAGGAGCAGCAACAGAGCGGAAAAACAGGCTGAATCACGCATGGCTCAACCTCCGGGATCGGGTTGGGGGATCTCGTCGGGCGGGGACGGACCCCAGGGCTCGTCCATCAGCTCTTCCTCCTCCAGAAAGGTACCCAGGGAGTCGACCTGGGCGTTGTGCATGCGGGCCATGCCGCGGCAGCGCTCGGCGGTCTCCCGGTACTCCTCGCCCAGACGCTCCCACTCGGGGAGCGACTCGTTGAAGCGGTCCACCGTCTCCAGGTACGCATCGTACTGATCCCCGGGAACCCCACTGTCATCCATGGCCTCGAAGTCCTCGATTCGGGCCCGGAGGGTCTCGGTGGTCCGCTCCTGCATCTGGAAGGCCCGCTCCAGCTCCTCCATCTCGTCCAGGCACCGCTCCAGTTCGGCCCGGGTGGCCCGAACGTCGTCCCGCATGGCCTCGGCCTGGGCCCGGAGCTGGTTGCCGGCCATCCGGTCCATCATGGAGCCGGCGCCCAGCACCAGGGCGACGGCCAGGATCAGGACGGCGGTCATCCAGAAGACACGCTTCATGGGCAATCTCGAATCGTCTTTGGGTTTCCTCTTGTGGGTGGGGGGGCGGCGGAGCCCTGAGGAGCCGCCCGCGCCCTCCTTCTCCAATACTACACCCCGGAGGGGGCCGATTGAGCCGGAGGCCGGGCCTCTGCGCACCCGGCCGGATCCCGCTTGAGTTCCGCCCCCCTGCCGCGTAGCTTGGCCCGATGATGGCAGACTCCGACTCCCCCCCGCCCACCGACGAGCCCCCGGGGCAGGTGAACCCGGAGTTCGCCGACGTCCTCAAGCTCTTCACCGTCCTCTCCCGGGCCCACGCCTCGCTCATGCAGAAGAGCAAGGAGGACGTGGCCCGCCACGGGCTCACCCCCGCCGAGTTCGCCGTGCTTGAGGTCCTGTACCACCGGGGTCCCCTCCTCCAGGGGGACATCCAGAGTCGGATCCTGGCCTCCAGCGGGGGAATCACCTACCTGGTGGACCGGCTGGCGGAACGAGGACTGGTGGAGCGGCGCGAGTCCCCGGAGGATCGCCGGGCACGATACGCCGCCCTCACCGCCCAGGGCATCGCCTTCATGGACCGGATCTTTCCGGAGCACGCCCGCTGCCTGGCCCGCTCCTCGGCGGCGCTGAGTCCGGGGGAGCAGCGGCAGGCCATCGAACTGCTGAAGGCACTGGGGAAGGGCGCCCGGGACGCGCCTCCCTGCAGCGACGCACCATAGAAGGCCGGGCTGAGCCCGGCGGTGTCCCGAGCCCCCTTCCCTCCCCCGCCTTGCGCCCACCGTACGACCTGTTATCTTAGCATTGAGACATTGATGTATTGATTATTGATCTAACTACCTTGAAGGAGCGCACCCATGTCAACCACCAGAGCAGCCGCCACCACCGGCACCACCCCCTGGACGCTGGATCCCGCCCACTCGCAGGTCCAGTTCGGCGTCCGGCACATGATGATCTCCACGGTGAAGGGGCAGTTCACCGAGCTGGAGGGCACCGTCCACCTGGACGAAGAGGAATTCGGGGAGTCGAGCGTGGAGGTGACCATCGCCACCGCCTCCATCGACACCGGAAA
Source organism: Gemmatimonadota bacterium (assembly GCA_003559555.1). Lineage (GTDB taxonomy): Bacteria > Gemmatimonadota > Gemmatimonadetes > Longimicrobiales > Gaopeijiaceae > PWLA01. Next base: position 35,671 of record PWLA01000137.1, read on the forward strand.
CGAGGACCGGGACGGCCACCTGAAGAGCGGCGACTTCCTGGCCGTGGAGGAGCACCCGGAGCTCACCTTCCGGAGCACCTCGGTGGAAGGAACCCCGGACGACTTCCGGCTCCACGGCGAGCTGACCATTCGGGGAACCACCCGGGAGGTCACACTGAAGGGAGAGGAGCTGGGTCGGGGAACCGACCCCTGGGGGAACCCCCGGGTGGGCTTCGAGGCCTCCACCAAGATCAGCCGAAAGGACTTCGGTCTGACCTGGAATCAGACGCTGGAGACCGGCGGCGTCCTGGTGGGCGACGAGGTCAAGATCGCAATCGAGGTGCAGGCGATCCCGGCCGGCGACGAGGGCTGAGCCGCCACACCTCGCCGGTCCCGCACCCCCGCTCGCCGGACGCTAACAGCTCCGGCGGCCGGGGGTGTTCGGGTTCAGGAAGGCGAACCCGGAGCCCATGAAGCGCGTCTTCACGTAGTCCACCTCGAGCCCGTCCAGCGTCCAGGCGTTGGACGGATCCAGAAAGATCCGGAGGTCCTGGAAGGAGAGCACCGTGTCGTTGCGCCTGGGCGCTTCCTCCAGGATCATCCCGTACTCGATCCCGCCGGAGCAGCCGGCGCCCAGTCGCATCCGGATGCGCAGGCCGCCCTCCTCGGTGAGTCCGGCCTCCTCGATCAGCTCCCGGATCTTCTCCACCGCCGTGGCGGAAAGGTGGATCCGGGGGCCTTCGGGACGAGCCTCGGGAGATTCGACATCAGGCGCAGGGTCGGGTGCCGGAGGCGCGCGGTGCTCCGGCAGGGTGCGGGATTCGGACATGGCGGCCGGGGGCGAAGGGGAAAAAGGGTGTTCTCCTTCCTGAAACTCCGGGGCCACCCCCGGGGTTCCCTTTTGTTCGGCTCTTCGCCCCCTTACCGGCATCTCCATGACGGCAGAACGTATGATCGCACGGCGCACCCATCCCCGCCCCCTGGCCCTGGCGGCCACCCTCCTGCTCCTCCTGGCGGGCCCGGGCCTGGCCGCCGGCTGCGCCCCCGACGAGGCGCCTCCACCCGACGCCCCAGACACCCAGGAGGCCGAACTCGAGGGCCCTGAGCTGGAAGTGCCCCCGGTGGAGGTTCCTGCCGGGCTCACCACCGGTCCCTACGACTGGCTCATCCACGGCGGCCTGGTGGTGGACGGCACCGGCGCCCCGGCCCGCCCCGCCGACCTCCTCCTGAAGGACGGCCGGATCGCCTACGTGGGTCCGGTAGACGCCGACACCCTGGAGGTAGCGGAGCGCTTCGACGCCCAGGGGCTGGTGGTGGCCCCGGGCTTCATCGACGCCCACGCCCACGGGGCGCCGCTGGACAACCCGGCCTTCCCCAACTTTCTGGCCATGGGGGTCACCACCATCCTCCTGGGGCAGGACGGGGGAGGACCGCCGGCCACCTCCCTGGCGGACCACCTGGACGCGCTGGATGAGACCCGCCCCTCCGTGAACGTGGCCTACCTGCTGGGCCACAACGCCCTCCGCCGGGAATCCGGAGTGGAGTACGACCCTCCCTCCCCCGAGGGCTCGGAGCGGCTGGCGGAGCTGGTGGCCATGGGGATGGACCAGGGCGCCTTCGGCCTCTCCACCGGGCTCGAGTACGATCCCGGCACCCTGGCCGACCTGGACGAGCTCACGGCCATCGCCCGCCCGGTGGCCGAGCGGGACGGCGTGGTCATGAGCCACATGCGAAACGAGGACGCCGACCAGGTGGAGGCATCAGTGGCCGAGCTCCTGGAGCAGGGCCGACGTTCAGGAGCCCACGTCCACGCCTCCCACTTGAAGGTGGTGCTGGGAAGCGACACCGGGCAGGCCCATCGGATCCTGGAGCAGATGGCCGAGGCCCGGGGCGAAGGGCTGGAGGTCACCGCCGACGTCTACCCCTACACCGCCAGCTTCACCGGCACCGCCATCCTCTTCCCGGACTGGGCCCGCCCGCCCAACGACTACGGGCAGGTGGCCCGGGACCGCCGCGCCGACCTCCTGGACCACCTGCGGGAGCGGGTGGAAGGTCGGAACGGCCCTGAAGCCACCCTCTTCGGCTCAGGCGAGCTGGAGGGGTTCGGCGAGCTCTCGGGCTCCACCCTGGCGGAGGTGGCCGAGGCCATGGAGCGGCCCTTCGAGGAGATCCTCCTGGAGATCGGCCCCAGCGGGGCCCGGGCCGCCTACTTCGTCATGGACGAGGCGGTCATGACCACCTTCCTCACCGACCCCCACGTGGCGGTCTCGTCCGACGGCAGCCCCACCATGCAGCACCCCCGGGGCTACGGCGCCTTCCCGCGGGTCATCCGCCAGTACGTGGTGGAGGAAGGGCTCCTGGGGCTGGAGGAAGCGGTCCGGAAGATGAGCGGCCTCACTGCATCCATCATCGGGCTGGCCGATCCGGACCGGGTGGACGTCCCCCGGGGCGTCCTCCAGGCCGGGTGGGCCGCCGACGTGGCCGTCTTCGATCTGGAGGCCGTCCGGGACCGGGCCACCTACGAGGAGCCCCACCAGACCGCCGAGGGGATGCGGGGGGTGTGGGTGAACGGCCGGCGGGCCTGGGACGGTGCCGGCCTCATGCCGGGACCCGGCCACGGCCGAGCGCTCAGGGCCGTGCAGCGGTAGAGCCCCCGCCCCTCACCCCCCGATCCGGAACATCTCCACCCGGGGAAGGTCCCGGGTGGCCTCGCTGCGGAGCTCGGAGTAGCGGTCCGTGCGCCGGGTCCAGATGCCCATAATACGATCCCGGATCTCCTCGTCGGTGGCGCCCTCCCTCACCAGCGACTTGAGGTCGTGGCCCCGGCTCCCGAACAGACAGGTGAAGAGCTCGCCCTGGGCCGTGAGCCGGGCCCGGGTGCAGGTGCTGCAGAAGGGCTGGGTCACCGACGAGATGATCCCGATCTCACCGCCCCCGTCCCGGTAGCGGTAGCGG
>PWLA01000361.1 GCA_003559555.1 Gemmatimonadota bacterium
ACGGCCCACTTGTCCCAGAGTCCGACTCGCCGCTCGGGGTTCACGTCGTCGCCGGGCTGGGCCACGTAGTTGTAGCGGGTCCGGCCCACCGACGAGCCCGAGTGCCCCATCCGCTCGGTGAAGGCTGCGCTCCGGAGCGAGTCCACCGGAAAGACGAAGTTGGCCCGTTGGTTGTGGGGCAGTCCCTTGGCGTGGGCCATCTCGTGCGAGACCACGTAGCGGAGGGCCTCGCCCATGTCCTCTTCCGACAGCCGGTTGGTCTGGAAGTCGGGGTTGGCGGTGGCCACCTGTGAGACCAGCCACCAGCGCAGCCGCTCGTCCAGCCCGTGGAGCATGTTGATGTGGCCCCGGATCACCTCACCGGAGCGGGGGTCCACCACGTCGCCCCCGGCGTTGGCCGACCGGGTGGGGGTGGCCACGTAGCGGAGCACGCTGAAGCGGGCGTCCAGGAGGCTGAACTCAGGGTCCTCCTCCTCGGTGGGCGCCAGTCGCGCCTCGATGGCGTTCAGGAATCCCGCCTCCTCGAAGGCCTCGTTCCACTCCTCGATGCCGGCAATGAAGTAGGGGACCCACTGCTCGGGGGTGGCTGGGTCGATGTACCAGACGATGGGTTCCACCGGCTCCACCAGCTCGCCCCTGGCGAAGGCCTCGGGGTCGGAAGGCTCGAGCCGGTAGCGGCGCAGGTAACGGTAGGGTCGGGTTCCCTGCCAGTCCCGGGAGTAGTCGGTGACGGTGATGGCCCCGAAGGCCACCCGCTGGTCCGCCAGCCGGGGCATCATGGGCTCCTCGGGCAGGAGGATCATGGAGTGGTTCACCTCGAAGGAGAGGGCGCCGCCCCGGGCGTTGGAGGGCGGGCTGTCGGCCGAGTACGTCCGCACCACCCGGATCTCCACGTTGATGGGGAAGGAGCGGGCCCACTCCATCCAGCTCCGGTCCCGGGCGAAGCCCCGGACCCCGGCGGCCTGCCGGCGATTCCGCGGAAGCGAGAAGACGGGGTGGTCGCCCATGTACATGTCGGTGACGTCGATGACGTAGGTGCCCGATCCGGTGGCCTCGACGTCGAAGCCCTCCAGGATGGGAGAGAAGTTGGAGTTCTCAACCGCCAGGTGGACGTTGGACTCGGGGTCGGCTGTGTTGCTGTGCGACACCCCCCGGAGGTAGATCCGCCCGTCCCGGTGCTCCCATCGGACCACCATGTTTCCGGTCATCCGGTCGCCCCCGTTCGCCAGTCCTGTCTGTGCCTTTGCGAAGCGGCTCATGATGGCCATGTCCCGCCCCAGGATCGAATCGGGGATCTCGAACATGAGCCGGTCGTCCACCTGGTGGACGTGGAAGAGCCCCTCCTGGGTTTCGGCGCCGGCCGTCACCTCGGCGTAGCGGGCGTCCTGCCCCTGCGCCGGTGCCGCGGGCACAAGGAGGAGAAGCGCGAAGAGGGCGATGAAGGCGTGTCTCGGTCCTGTGGTCATGCGTGGCTCCTGCCGCTGTGTGTGTCTCATGATGCTGCCGTGTTCCTCTTGGTCGGTGCGGGCTTGTAACGGGAAGGAAGGCCGGGCTCCGGCCGGCCTCCGGGGCTCGTGGCCTTCCCTACAGGGTGCGCCGGATGCGCTCCAGCGCCTCCTCCAGGTGAATGCGGGTCATGCGGTCATCCAGCCCGTCGTCCAGCCGGGCTTCGATCTCCCCTCGCAGAAGCCGGAGCTGCTCCCGAACCAGGGGGCGGATGTCGGACTGGCCGATGTGCAGGTCGGCGTTCAGGGGCGGGTCGTTGTTGGAGCTCACCCGGAGGTTGCCGCTTCCGGGCGGGGACCAGTGGTTGGACTCGGCCTCGTGCAGGAGGTAGTGGGCCTGCTCCAGGTAGGCCCGTTGCAGGTTGCGGCGGAAGGTGTCCACCGCCTCCCCCCGCTCCACTTCTCCCCAGATCACCCCCCTCAGGTCATCCAGCATCTCGGCAGGGGCGTAGGTCTCGGTGTCCAGGAAGGTCTCGTGCTCGATCATCCGGGCCAGCCGGGCGTGGTTCAGCATGCGCTGCACCGCCAGCTCCTGGTAGGCCCGGATCCGCTCCACGGCCCCTGCGTGCTCGAGCCGCCGGAGCACGTCCACGTCCAGCGCCCACTCGGGGGTCTGGAAGACGTGCTCGTCCAGGAAGGCCAGGGCCTCGCGCTGGTAGTCGGCCGGGACCGCCTCGTAGACGACGCCGGGCTCGCCCACTCGCTTCAGGTGGGTATGGGAGCCTCCCACCGCGGCCGCCGCGTGTTCGGCGTACCGGTTCCACTGGGTCAGGCTCTGCAGGTAGTGGGTTTCGATTTCATGGAAGTCGTCGCCCTCTTCCAGCAGCCACTCCCGGAGGTTCGCCGTGGCGGTCCGGAGGTTCTGCATCCCGTACCGGGCGGCCCGGACCGGATCGTCGCTGATCCCCTCGGTCATCCGGTACGGGTCCCACTCCACGTCCATCCCGAATTGGGCTGAGCCGAAGCGGAACCACGGCTCGTCGGCCCGCTCGGTGACCCACCGATTCAGCGTCTCCAGCTCCTCTTCCGGTGTGCGGGCCTCCGGGATGGGGCGGTAGCCCCACATGACGGCGAAGCGGTCCCAGATGCCGATCCGGCGCTCCGGGTTCACCCCGTCGCCGGGCTGGGCCACGTAGTTGAACCGGGTACGGCCCACCGACGAGCCTGAGTGCCCCATCCGCTCGGTGAAGGCAGCGCTGCGGAGCGAGTCCACCGGAAAGACGAAGTTGGCCCGCTGGTTGTGGGGCAGTCCCACCGCGTGCGCCTTCTCGTGCGAGACCACGTAGCGGAGCGCTTCCCCCATGTCCTCCTCGGAGAGGTGGTTCGTCTGCAGGTGGGGGTTGGCGGCGCCCACCTGGCTGAAGAGCTGCCAGCGCATCCGCTCCATGAGCCCGTGGAGCATGTTCATGTGGGCCCGGATCACCTCGCCCGAGCGGGGGTCCACCACGTCGCCGCCGGCGTTGGCCGAGCGGGTGGGGGTGGCCACGTAACGGATCACCGAGTAGCGAGCGTCCAGGAGGCTGAACTCCGGGTCCTCCTCCTCGGTGGGGGCCAGTCGGACCTGGATGGCGTCCTTGAAGCCCGCCTCCTCGAAGCCTTCGTTCCACTCGAGGATCCCTTCCTTGAAGTAGGGGATCCACTCCTCGGGGGTGGCCGGGTCAATGTACCAGACCCAGGGCTCCACCGGCTCCACCAGCTCGCCCCGGGCGAAGGCCTCGGGGTCGGAGGGCTCGAGCCGGTAGCGGCGGATGTAGCGGTAGGG
>PWLA01000351.1 GCA_003559555.1 Gemmatimonadota bacterium
ACGTCCATGGCCATGGACGGCGACTGACACTCACTGCAACGAGAGGCGAATGACCCTCACCGAACCGGAGCTGACCCAGTGGGGTCGGGGAATCGGGGCCCAGGTCGAGGTCCCGATCTTTCTGGGGCTTCGGGGCCAGCTGGGTGCCGGAAAGTCCGTGCTGGCTCGGGCCATCGCCCGGGGGGCCGGGGGGGAGGGTGCCATGCCGTCGCCCACCTTCAACCTCCTCTTCCGTTACCCGGGCCGGGACGCCATGGAGGTGGTGCACATGGACCTCTACCGGCTCCGGGAGCCGGATGAGTTGTGGGAGCTGGGCTGGGAAGAGCTGGGCAGGGGTCCAGAGCTGGTCCTGGTGGAGTGGCCGGAGCGGGCCGGCGACCACCTGCCGGCCGACCGCTGGGACATCCACCTGGCCATCCCTGAGGCCGGCTCCGACCGGCGGATCGTCCAGGTCCACAGAGTGGGCACGCCCCCTCATCTTCCAGGGTTCCCCGTGAGCCTGGAGAGCCAACCATGACCTCCGACGTGCAGGGAGACGCGGGTTCGGGCCACGCCGACTCCGGCGCCGTCCTCCTGGCCTTCGACACCTCCACCGATCTGGGTTCGGTGGGGGTCTTCCGGGGCCGAACCCTTCTGGCTCGCCGACTCCTGATGCGGCGAGGCCGGCACGCGGCCCGGCTCGTGCCCGCCATCGAAGAGGTGTTGGAGGAAGGCCGTGTGGAGCGAACCGCCCTTGAGGGGATCGTCGTGGGGAAGGGACCCGGCTCCTTCACCGGTGTGCGGATCGCGGCGGCCACGGCCCGGGGGCTGACCGCCGGCCTGGGTATCCCGGTCTGGGCCTGGTCCTCGCTGGCCGCCGGGGCTGCATCGTGGCGGGTGGATCTCCCTTCGTCGGTGGCCGCGGGGCTCGAGACGGGCTCCCCGGTAGAGTTGCCGGAGGAGGCCGAGGGCTGGCCCCGCTACGTTCTCCTGGATGCCCGGGCGCGCCGGGTTTACGCCGGATGCTATCGTTTTCGGCCCGACCGGATGGAGGAACTGGCGGCCCCGCACGCAACCACCGTGGATCAGGTGATGGCGTCGGAGCTGCCCCCCAATGTCCTCTTCTGCGGTGACGGGGCCCTCCGCCACCGGGACGAGCTGGAAGGGGAGGGGCACCTGGTCGTTCCCCTCCCTACGGGACTCCCAACCGCCGAGGGACTTCACCGGGTCCACGCCCTGCACCCCGGGGAGCCGCCCCTGGATTCGGCCTCCCGGTGGCAGCCCGAGTATCTCCGGGACTCCTCCGCCCGCCCCATGGCGCCCCGGATGGCCGAGAGCCAGCCTCGCGTCGGCGGGCCGAGGTAGGGGGGATGGTGCAGACGGCGGCCGGCGATTCCAGCGGCACCGAGGTGTCCTCCTCCGTCCAGGTGCGGCGAGCCCGACTCGAGGACCTGCCCCGGATCCTGGAGGTGGAGGAAGCGGCCTTCTCCACCCCCTGGAGCGAGACCTCCTTCCGCACCCTCCTGCCCCTCTCCCGGGTCATCGTCCGGGTGGCGGAGGTGGATGGCCGGGTGGTGGGACACGGGGTGGTCTGGCGCGTGGCCGACGAGGGAGAGCTGGCGAATCTGGCGGTGGACCCGGAGGTGCACGGCCACGGCGTCGGCCGGATCCTCCTGGACCATCTCCTGGAGGAGGCCCGGGAGGCGGGGATCACCCATGTCTTCCTGGAAGTCCGGGAGTCCAACCTTCCGGCTCGCCGACTCTACTCGAGCCGCGGCTTCCGGGAGGTGGGAATCCGGCGGAGCTACTACCGCCGCCCTACCGAGGACGCGCTGGTCCTGCGGTTGGAGCTGGAGTCCGCCGAGACGTCGACGCAGGTCACCGATCCCTCAGCAGAGGCCACCGGCTCGCCGCCCGAGAGCACGGGCCCGTCGGCTGACGACCCCGATCCGTCGGCCGAGGACCCCGGCTCGCCGGCTGAGGTCTCCGGCCCGTCGGCTGAGAGCACCGATCCGTCGGCTGGGAAAACCGACCCGTCGGCGGAGTCCCCCGATCCAAGTCGTGATGACTCGCAACCGAGGTGAGGGATCCCATGGATGACTTCTTTCGCGGTCGCCGTCTCCGGCGCACCCCGGGTCTCCGGCGGCTGGTCCGGGAGGCACGGCTCAGCCCGGAGCAGCTCGTCCTCCCCCTCTTCGTGGAGGAGGGCGAGGGGATCCGACGTCCGGTGTCGTCCATGCCGGGCGTGGACCGGACCTCGGTGGACGGCCTCCTGGAGGACGCCCGGGAGGCGGTGGAGCTGGGGCTGGGGGGCGTCATGCTCTTCGGTATCCCCGGCGCCAAGGACGAGACCGGAAGCGGTGCCTGGGCTCCCGAAGGGGTCGTCCAGCGAGGGGTGCGGGCGCTGAAGGAGACGTTTCCCCAGCTCGTGGTCATCACCGATGTATGCCTCTGCGAGTACACGTCACATGGGCACTGCGGGGTGTTGGACGAAGGCGCGTCCGACCCGGCGGTCTTCCCGACCGGGAGCTCTCCCTCCGGGGCGGCAGGGGCGGAGACTCCCGGTCCCCGGGTCCGGAACGACCCCACCCTGGAGCTCCTGGCCCGGACGGCGGTGAGCCACGCCCGGGCCGGTGCCGACGTGGTGGCGCCCTCGGACATGATGGACGGCCGGGTGGCGGCGATTCGCGAGGCGCTGAACCGGGAGGGCTTACACCACACCCCCATCCTCAGCTATGCGGTGAAGTATGCCTCGGCCTTCTACGGCCCCTTCCGGGATGCAGCCGACTCCACCCCGACAGCCGGAGATCGCCGGAGCTATCAGATGGATCCGGCCAATGGCCGGGAGGCGCTGCAGGAGCTCTGGGCCGACCTGGAGGAGGGGGCCGATCTGGTCATGGTGAAGCCAGCGCTGGCCTGCCTGGACATCATCCAGCGGGTCCGTCGGGAAGCCGAGGTTCCGGTGGCGGCCTACCACGTTTCGGGCGAGTACGCTGCCATCATGGCGGCAGCGGAGCGGGGCTGGCTCGACGAGGAGGCGGCCATGTCCGAGGCGCTTCTGGCCATTCGACGGGCCGGCGCCGACATCATCGTCACCTACTGGGCTCGGCAGTTCGCCCGCGGATCCCGATTCAGACTGCTAGAAGGCCGTTGAAGAAGGGCAGGGTGCGACCGTTGGGAGCCCCAGGGGCCCCACGGGCACCCGCCAGAGGCGGGTCGGGCGGTTCGTCGAAGGCATAGCCTTGCGCTACGTCGAGGCGAACCAACGACGGAGTGGGGCCCCTGC
>PWLA01000082.1 GCA_003559555.1 Gemmatimonadota bacterium
GGCCTTCTCGGCGGCATACAGGGCGACATTCCCGGACCCCGAGACCGGGCACGTCTTGCCATCCAGGCCGTCGCCCCGAGCCTCCAGCATGTTCTGTACGAAGAAGGCGGCCCCGTAGCCGGTGGCCTCCTTTCGGATCCACGAACCACCGAAGCTGATGTCCTTGCCCGTGATCGTGCCGGTGAAACGGTTGTTGATCCGCTTGTACTGGCCGAAGAGGTAGGATACCTCGCGCCCCCCCACGCCGATGTCTCCGGCCGGGACATCGACATCTTCGCCGATATGGCGGGCCAGCTCCGTCATCATGGACTGGCAGAACCGCATCACTTCTCCCTCGGACTTGCCCTTGGGGTTGAAGTCGGCCCCTCCCTTTGCCCCACCCATCGGAAGTCCGGTGAGACTGTTCTTGAAGGTCTGCTCGAACCCCAGGAACTTGAGGATGGACAGGGTCACCGAAGGATGAAACCGGATCCCACCTTTGTAGGGTCCGATCGCGTTGTTGAACTGAACCCGATGCGCGCGGTTCGTTCGAATGTTGCCTTCGTCGTCGTGCCAGCAGACCCGGAAGATGATGATCCGGTCCGGCTCCGTCATGCGCTCCAGAACCTGGCCGTCGCGATACTGTTGGTGTTCGAGCACGAAGGGCATCACCGTGTCGGCGAACTCCCGAACGGCCTGGTGGAACTCGTCCTCGCCCGGATTTCGCCGGATGAGCCCCTTCATGAACCGTTCGACTTCGGGGCCCGCGGCGGTCTCTGTCTGGGTCGTCATGAAAACCTCTGTCTTGGTTGGGATGAATCAGTCTGCGGCTTCCACCACGACGGGTCCCGAGACCCGGGTCATGCAGGCCAGTCGATAGGGGCCCGGCTCCAGCCCCTTCCGCTTCAGGGTCTTGGCCTCTTTGTCCTCCATTTCGCTCAGGTGCTCCTCTCCGGACACGATCCGAACCACATCGCACCCGCACATCCCGATCCAGCACTCGTAGTCCAGGGATACCTCCTGATCGTCGGCCCATTCCAGGAGGCTCTGAGACGATTCGATCGCCCCGGCGATGTCCTGATCCTGGAAGGTGACGTGAGGCTCGCCGGCGGGCTCGGCCTCGGGCTCCGGGGAAGCGGCCGGCTCCACCTCCTCCTTGGGCGGAACGGGGGCCCGGAAAGAGCCCGTCTTCTGGGGCAGGTCTTCCCGGAGGCGAACCTCCATCTCCTGGCCCCCAATCCGGATCACGTCCCCGTGATCCAGCTTTCGCTCGGTGTCCAGCTTGAGGTACGTACCGTTGCGGCTCCCGAAGTCCTGCATCCGGATCTCGCCTTCCCCCACCGCGATGGAAAAGTGAAAGCGGGACAGGGTCATGTCCGAGTTGTCCAGAAGAACATCGGGGTCCGATTTCCCCCCGGAACGGCCGAACACCGTGGTTCCGGCCAGCCTGTGCGAACCTACCTGTTCGCCCTGGGCGTCGTAGTGTTCGAGAGTGGCCTCTCCTCCGTCCGCATGCGAAAGCACCAGGATCTGCCGACCCGCCCGGATGAATGCGCCGTCCCCGATCGTCACAGGCCGGTCGGGCTGGATCCGCAGGTATGTCCCGGCCCGGCTTCCATCGTCTCGAAGGAAGTATTCTCCTTCGCGGCGCGAAATTGAAGCGTGGGAATCCGAAAGTAGCGTGTCGTTGGGGAAGCTCACGTCGCTGTCCGTTCGGCCGAGGGTGGTGACCCCTTCGGCCTTCAGCGGGAACTCCTCGGCCTCAACCCCTCCCGGGGTGGTGAGGACCAGGTAGCCGGCCTCCCTCTCTTCTTCCCGGTCCGCCGGTGACTCCGCCTCCCCTTCCTCACCGGTCAGCCCCAGAACCGTCCCTACCCGGGCGTCCTTGGGCACGCTGTCCGACGGCTCCGCGTCCTGGATCACCACCTCCACCTTGCTCCGGCCCTCCAGCTTCTGCTTGATCACCTCAGCGACGAACACCCCGTCCCGAAGGGAGGTCTTGATGTTTCCGCGGTGCTTGATCTCTCGGTGGGTGTCGGGCGAAGCATCGAAGTCGTCCGTTTCCAGGTAGGACTGGCTCAGGAGATCACCGATCAGGTAGATGTTCTCCTGCTGCGTCTCGAGCAGGGGGGTCACGGCCATCATCTTCTTGCCCTTCTTGCCTCCGGGGACCATGGAGATCCCAAGATCCCGAAGCAGAGCCTCAGGAATGTCCTCCCCGATGCATGCGATGCATCGGCCCTTCAGGAACTCCAGGTGGACGGTCTCAGGGGGACGGCCATCGAGGACCTTGCGGTCCATTCGGAAGGACACGTACTCGGTGCGGTCCGGGACCGTGACGACGGCCACGGGCTCGCTCTGGCTGAAGTACTGGATGTTTCCATTCCCCACGTACGCTTCGAAGAACTCGTCGGCGAGGGCGCGGGAGATCCGGGGCATCTTGGTGCCCCTGTAGGACCAGTAGACTGCGCACTCCTCCTCCTCTTCCGCCTTCTGGTTGGAAATCGCAATCACTGCTTCTGCCGCCGAGGTCCCTCCACCCACCACCACCACCGGCCCCTCCACGTAGCGGGCCGGGTCGTCCAACCGATAGGCGATGCCGTCCGTATTGCCAGGGATGTCGAAGCGGCGAGGGACCCCCCGGCCCAGGGCCAGAACCAGGTGGCGTGTCCGGATGATCGCCTGTTCCGCCCTCTTGTGATCCCACGTGGTGACTGCCCACACGTCCCCTTCCCGCTCCACCGAGGAGAGCTCCACACCCACCCGTACGGGCACCTCGAATTTCCGGTACAGGCCCTTCCAGCTTTCGCAAAGGTCGTCCTTGTCGATGGGGCCGAACTGGAGGGCCTCAATCAGATCTCCTCCCGCGGGGAACTTCATCTTGTCCCCCCCACCGAAGTCCGGCAGGATCAGCTTGTCTTTGGGATAGTCCCGGATCCGCTTCAGGATGTCATCGAAGTCGATGACCATGGCATGGATACCCAGCTCCTTCGCCCGGAAGGCGGCCGCCGTACCGGCGGGTCCTCCCCCTACGATGAGGAGGTCGAGGACATCTGACCCCGTCAGGGACTCCACGCTCTCCGGGGTCGAGGTTCCGCTTGTCTGATTCATTGGCCGCGCAGTTTGAAGTTGAGCTGTGGCCCCAGGCTGAACGAGGACCCGGGCTCAAGGATCTCTTTTCCGATTTTTCTGCCCTGGACGAACGTACCGTTGAGGCTCTCCAGGTCCTCCAACTCGATCATGTCCTTCCGCACCCGGATCAC
>PWLA01000056.1 GCA_003559555.1 Gemmatimonadota bacterium
CAGGACTCGCCGTTCCCCGGTATGCGCTTTCGGCCCTGGGGGCCGCACCGCCCCGGGGGTGGCGCGACGCCCGAGCCGACGGTGGGCGCGGCCTGGGCGACGTGGTAGCCGTCACCGGCGACGGCGAGGAGGTGGTCCTCACGGGTGAGGAGCTCGCCGAGCTGGCCCGCCGCCTTCACGGCCGGCTCCTGCTGGCCGACGACGAGGGCTACGACGACGCCCGCCGCATCCTGAACCCTTCCTTCGACAAGTACCCGGCCCTCATCGCGCAGGTGACGGGGACGGCCGACGTGCAGGCGGCGGTGAACTTCGCCCGGGAGCACGGGGGACTCCTCCTGGCGGTCAAGTGCGGGGGGCACAGCTTCTCGGGCCAGTCCACGTGCGATCGGGGGATGATGATCGACCTCTCGCCCTTCCGGCACGTGCGGGTGGACCCGGCGGCCCGGCGGGCATGGGTCAGCGGCGGAAGCCTCCTGGGGGCGGTGGACCACGAAGCCATGGCGCACGGGCTGGTGACGCCGCTGGGCACCGTCTCCCACACCGGGGTGGGGGGCCTCGTCACGGGAGGTGGGTTCGGGCGCCTGAGTCGTCGCTTCGGGCTGTCCATCGACAACGTGACGGCGGTGGACGTGGTGACGGCAGACGGCCGGCTGGTGCACGCCAGCGAGCGGGAGAACCCCGACCTCTTCTGGGGGGTGCGGGGCGGTGGAGGCAACTTCGGGGTGGTGACCTCGTTCGAGTTCCGCCTCCACCCCATGCAGCGCACGGTGGTGGCCGGGCGGATCGCCTTCCCCATTGCCAGAGCCCGGGACGTGCTGGAGATGTACGCGGAGTACGCCCCGCGGGCGCCCGATGAGCTGCAGATGGACATGGGGGTGATGGCGCCGCCCCCCGGCATGGCGCCCCCGGGGGGTGAGGACGGGATCACCGGTCTCGAGGTGTGTTTTTCCGGAGAAGAGAGGCACGCCGAGCGGGCGCTGGAGCCCATCCGCCGCCTGGGCGAGCCGCTGATGGAGGAGATCGCTCCCACGGATTACGTGGAGGTGCAGCGCTCCGGCGACGTCGACGACCCCCGCGCCCGGGCCTCCTACCTCTACGGCGGGTTCATCCCGGAGCTGCCCGATGAGCTCATCGCCACCATCGTGGACGGGGTGGCGGCACACCCGGACCGGGGCGCAGGGGTGGTGCTCGTCCAGTGCGGAGGCGCCATCGAACGGATCCCGCCCGAGGCCACGGCCTTCTCCCAGCGCGACGCCATGGCGAACCTGCTCTGCTCGGTGAACTGGGCCCAGGGAAACGACCCCACCGAGCACATCGAGTGGATCCGCGGGTACTGGCCCTCGCTCGAGCGCTTCACCCACGGGTTCTACATCAACGACGCCAACCCGGACCAGTTGGCCCAGGCGATCCAGACCAACTTCAGGCGCAACCACGATCGCCTGGTGGAGGTGAAGAACCGGTACGACCCCGAGAACCTCTTCCGGCTGAACGCCAACATCCGGCCCACCGCGGGCCGGCAGGCGGAGCGGGAGGAGGCCGCCGTGGGGGCGGCGTAGGACCGCGTCCTGGCGACAAGCCCCAGCGGAGCGTGTCATGGAAGCAGATCCGGCAGACCAGGCCCCCATCCGGGTGGTGGCGGTGGAAGACGACGATCGGTACCGGTCGAGCCTCGAAGCGCTCCTGCGGCATTCCAGCGACTTCGTGCCCGTCCGCGGGTTCGGGTCGGCTGAGGAGGCGCTGGAGTCGGTGGAAGCCGCCACCGATGACGGATCGAATCCCTGGGACCTGGTCCTCATGGACCTGGACCTGCCGGGGATGAACGGGATCCAGTGCACCGCCCGGATGAAGGCCCTCCTTCCCGACGTGCAGGTGGTGGTCCTCACGGTCTTCGAGGAGCGCTCCCGGATCCTGGAGGCCATCTGTGCCGGCGCCGACGGCTACCTCCTGAAGCGCACCCCCGTCCCGGAGCTCCTCCACCAGCTCCGAGCCGTAGTGGCCGGCGGCTCGCCCCTCTCGGCGGGCGTGGCCCGCACGGTCCTGGACCTGGTGCGGCAGCTCGACGGGGACGGGGGCGAGGAGGGGACCCGGGAGGAGCCCGCGGCCTCCCGAAACGCCCAGCGCCTGAACCTCACCCCCCGGGAACGGGAGGTGCTGGGGTGCCTGGTGCAGGGGATGAGCTACAAGGGCACCGCCTCCGCCCTGGAGATCAGCATCGACACCGTCCGGTCGCACATCCGGAGCGTGTACCGCAAGCTGCAGGTGCACAGCGTGGCCGAGGCGGTGAGCCGGGCGCTGCGGGAGCGGCTGGTGTAGGGGCCCACCGGATGGCCCGGGAGCGAGCGGCGGGCACGGCACGGAGTGGTGGGCGTGTTGGGGTGAGGAAGGCGGGCCGGGGGTCCTCGGTGGCCCCTTCCGGACCGATGCCAGCGGTGCGGAATTCTGCAGGACCTGTTGCGGGCTGCCCACAGGTTGTGCAATCTGTGGGAAGGTCGTCTCCCGCTCGGCGCCTGCATCGGGGCCACACGGACTGGCACGTGCCTTGCCGCTATCCATCGGGGTGTATGGCGCGATCCCAGCGCTGGACCCGGGCGGATGGAGCATCCACCAGCCCCCGTCGTCGCTGGAGACCGCGTCCCAGTGCCCGCTAAATCGCCCGTTGGAGGGAGAGAAGATTCATGGTCGTTCCAGGGAACCGATCCAGCTCACCTTCGGCCGCCGCCTGGCGCCGTGGGCCCCTGTGTCTCGTGGTGGGAGCCCTCCTGGCCGTCTGGGCGTGCGGAGGAGACCAGCTCCTCCAGCCGGCTGATCCCACAGACCCCGACCCCGATCCCAACGGGCCGGACGTGCCTACCGCACCGGCGGATGTGGAGGTGAGTGTGGATCTGGAGGACCGGGACCGGATCGAGCTCACCGACTCGCTGGTGGTCCACGTGGAAGCGCTGGATCCCTCGGGCACCAGCCGCGTCGACAGCATCGGGTTCAGCGCGGTGATCCGGGGCGACGGAGCCAACGGCGAGCTGGGGCGCACCCAGGTCATCGGACCTTCAGCCGCCCAGGGTGACACGGTGAGCGCCACCTTCGTGCTGAGGCCCGACTGGCTCTCCGCGCCCGACCTCCCGGCCGACTTCACCCTGCAGGTCTACGGGTGGGCGCTGACCTCGGCCGGTGATTGCGGGGCGGCGGTGCCGGACAGCGGCGACACGTTGGACTGCCGCAACGAGCAGGTGGGCGGGA
>PWLA01000203.1 GCA_003559555.1 Gemmatimonadota bacterium
CGTACACCCGGGGCCAGGCGCCAGGTCCTACGCCCCTGAAGCGCCTTCAGAGTCGGGAGTTCGGGGCGTCCGCCTACTTGTGGAACTGGGCCGAGCGACTGGGGCTGGCCGAGATCGTGGACCGCCACGTGCCGCCCCCACCCCGGCGTCGTCGTACCCAACTGTCGGTGGGCCAGTACCTCGTGCTGGCGGCGGTGAACCGGGCGGTGGCCCCCCGCAGCAAGCGCTCCTTCTACGAGGACTGGTACAAGGGCAGCGTGGTGAGCCGCCTGTGCCCCGCGAAGGAAAGCGAGTTGACGAGCCAGCGCTTCTGGGATCACATGGACCCCGTGGAGCCGGAGCACATCGAACAGATCCAGCGCGATGTCCTGGAGGGGCTCTCCGAGCACTTCCCCCTGGGAGGGGAGACGATCCTCTACGATACGACGAACTTCTTCACCTTCCTGGACACGTTCAACGCCCGCAGCGAACTGGCCCAGCGGGGGACGAACAAGCAGAAGCGGCGAGACCTGAGGCAGTTGTCGCTGGCCTTGTTCGAGGACCGGGACACCGGGCTGCCCTTGTACCATCAGTGCTATGCGGGCAACCGCAACGACGTGACGCACTTCCCCTTTGCCCGGGAGGGGTTCCTGACCCAGTGGCTGGGCGGGCTCGGGCGCGAGGCCGGCCAGCTCACCCTCGTCTTTGACCGGGGCAGCCCGTCAGAGAAGAACCTCCGGGAGCTGGACGGAGAGGCGATCCACTTCGTGAGCGGGGTGCCGGCAAGCTGGGCGTCGGACCTGCTGGATGTGGAGCCGTCCCGCTACGAGAAGCTCGAGCTGCCCGGCACCAAGCACGTGAAGGTCTACCGGGAGCGACGAAAGCTGTTGGGCGGCGAGAGGAGCGTGCTCGTCGTGTTCTCGCCCACCTTCTACTGCAAACAGCGGCGCACCCTGAACCGGGAACAGGAGAAGCTCGAGGGGCGACTTCAGGAGCTGGGCCGGAAGATCCAGGCCTGGAGAGAGGGCGGACGGCGAGGGCCGGGCCACACGGAAGCCTCCGTCGAGCGCAAGCTCCGACGCTGGAGCGCCCGCGACCATCTGCGCGAGTTCCTGGAGGTGGAGCTCACGACCGAAGACGGCAAGGTCACGGGACTGGAGTGGAGTTGGAACCTGGAGAAGAAGCGCGAGGTCCAACGCCGCCATCTGGGCAAGCAGATCCTCGTGACCAGCCGCCACGACTGGGACAGTGTGAGCGTCGTGCAGGCCTACCGGCGGCTCACCCGCACCGAAGACCTGTTCCGGATCTCCAAGTCGCGGCCCGGGGTGTGGTGGCCCCTGTTCCACTGGACGGACTCCAAGATCCGGGTGCACGCCCTCTACTGCTTCCTCGCCTTGGTGCTGCTGGCCATCCTTCGGCTCCAGCTCCACCGGGCCGGCTGTTCGATGAGCGTGGATCGCGCGGTGCGCCGACTCAAGGACATCGACGAAACGCTGGTCATCTACACCAACGGAGCCGCAGACCGCGCTCTCACCGAACTCGACGAAACCCAGTTGGAGATCGCCCACGCGCTCGGCCTCTTCCAGCTCGCAGATCAGATGGGTACTACGGTGTTGGAGCAGGACTAAGTGATCTTCCTGCCGTCATTTGCGGCGACACACGGGGACTGCCTGCCGTAAACTCGCGCTAGGGCGCAGACCCCGTGTAGCGCCTGGGCTGGACTCGGTCAGGCGTTCATCAGCCCTCGCCGGTACCGCTCGTGTGCACGATGATGGCGCCGTCGATGTGCGCACCTCGCTGCACACCAGGCAACATCGAGGTCGCGGCGGCTGCGTCCATGTACTCGAGCCAGGCCGCACTCCTCACAGGGATGGACCGAAGCTCGTCGATTCCACCGAGCCGGGCCCGGTCGCGGAACACCACGATCTCTGTACCGGACCGGATGCTTCGGGAGCCTCTCATCCTCAACCAGCGAGGCCGAAGGAGCTGGACGACTTCCAATAGATGGTCGGCTTGCATCGTGGACAGCTCCTCAGCGGTGATGCGGGAGCTGTCCCGATCCGCCCCCTCCGATCCCTCGAGTGAGGCGCATGCGGAGGCGAACACGATCAAGAAAACGAGAACCAAGCCGCCGATCGAAGTGCGCATTCTTACCTTTCCTGCCAAAGATAGAATTAGTTGGAAGGCTTCTCTGCCCACCCGAACCCTCCATGAATTGAGAGTACCCCGTTCCCGGCTGCATGGCCAGGGTGGGGATCTCGCGGAGTTGCTTTTGCCGTCCCCACTCGCCCCCATACCCGGAGTCGAGAATCTCCACGAATCGACCTTCCAATATCCTAAAATAGCTCGATGCAGCCCGTTCGCCAAACAGGTACCTGCAGTTTCACGCATCTGCATGTCAGGCGACCATACTTAGACTCTTGCGCGGCGCCCACGTGCCGCGTATGTTGGGCGAAATTCCGCTACACGACTATCGATCCTAGGGGACTCTGCATTGATTCCAGGGGGTCCTGCATTGGATTTGCTCGTACGATCTCGTGTAGTCTACAGGGTGAGTCATCGTGAGATCTGGACGGCTATCGTTCCGGTCATGTTGGGTTGTCACGCATTCATGGTCCGAGAACATTCCTGGCGCCCAGGTGGAATGGTGCACAAGCGATCTCGTGATTGCCCTGGGCGGATTTGAGTGGTGGGAGTCGGAGCCGGCGAAAGCTTGTGGCTCCATGTTGTTTCTTTAGACAAGTGGGGCAGACGATAATGAACAGACCCATCTTTACCGTCCTCCTTCTGGCGCTGACCTCGTTCGCGTTGCTGGCGACACCCGGTCAGGCACAGGAGGCGGGTACCGTGACCGGAGTGGTTGTGGACCAGTCCACGGGAGACCCTGTGAACGGCGCACAGGTCGTGCTGGAGGGCACGGGAATTGGCACCGTGACCGACGAGCAGGGCAGGTTCGTCCTCGAGGACGTCCCGGCGGGCACCTACAACCTCGTCGTAACCTTTCTCGGGCGGGCCGACGTCCGGCGAACGAACCTGGAGGTCGCTTCGGGGGAAACCGTGCAACTCGAGTTGGCCATGCGCGAGCGAGCGCTCCGCTTGGAAGGGATGGTGGCCACAGGCGTCGTGGACCCCATCGAGGGCGTGCGCATCCCCTTTTCGGTGGGACGTCTGACCGCAGAGGACCTTGTGGTCCCCACGACCCACTCCGCCCTGGCGGCCATCCAGGGTAAGGTGGCGGGCGTGAG
>PWLA01000305.1 GCA_003559555.1 Gemmatimonadota bacterium
GGGGGACGGTCCCGTCGGGCACAGGGGCCAACACCCCCTGTGGCCCAGTCCCGTTCCATTGCACACCTCACCACCCCGGGCGATCCAATGAACTGCGTGCAATTTCTCCAGTGGGCCCTTCCCCGGATGGGGATGCGGTGTAAGGGATTCCGGAAGGTGCGCCGCCAGGTCTGCC
The DNA here is from genome assembly GCA_003559555.1 of Gemmatimonadota bacterium. GTDB lineage: Bacteria > Gemmatimonadota > Gemmatimonadetes > Longimicrobiales > Gaopeijiaceae > PWLA01. The sequence continues at coordinate 176 of PWLA01000305.1, forward strand.
GCCGCATCCGCCGGCGAATGGCCGAGCTGGGGGTGGAGGGAGGACCGGGCTACCAGGCGTATCTGGAGGCCAACCCCGACGAGTGGAGGGAGCTGCGTCGCCTCTGCCGGGTCACCATCTCCCGCTTTCGGAGGGACCAGGGGGTCTGGAGGGCGCTGGAGGAAGAGGTGATCCCCAAATTGGCCCGGCTCCCGTCTCCGTCTGGCACTTCCCATGCCGCCCCGCCTGCGCTTCGGGCGTGGTCCGCAGGCTGCGCCTCGGGCGAGGAGCCCTATACGCTGAGCCTCCTGTGGGCCCTTCGGCTGGAGCACGACCTCCCCCACCGGACCCTGGAGATTCTGGCCACCGACGTGGACCCGACGGTCCTGGAGCGGGCCCGGGCCGGTGTCTACGACGAATCCAGTCTCCAGGAGCTGTCCCGCGACTGGGTCGAGGCCGGGTTCACCCGTGAAGGGGAACGATACCGGATTCGTCCTCCCATCCAGGAGCCCGTGGAGTTCGGCCAGGCCGACCTCCTGGAGGAAATCCCTCCGGGGCCCTTCCACCTCATACTCTGCCGGAATCTCCTCTTCACCTACTTCGACGAGCCCACGGCCGCCCGGGGCCTGGAGCGGATGCTGGCATCCCTGGCCAAGGGGGGCGCCCTGGTGGTGGGAAGCCACGAGGAGCCGCCCACCTGCCGGGACTGGCCCCTGGAGCGGTGGATCCGGGCCGAACCCATCTACCGAAAGACGGGCTGACCCGGTCTACCACCCCTCCCGAAGCGCGGCCCGGTCCACCTTTCCGTTGGCGTTCAGGGGAAGCGCAGGGACGCTCCGCAGGGCTCGGGGTCGCTTCCCCGCCGCCAGCCGCTCGGCAGCGAAAGCCAGCACCTCCGCCTCGCCGGGGGGGGACGCCCCATCCACGGGCACCACCACCGCCACGATCCGCTCACCCCATTCCTCGTCAGGGATCCCGGTCACCGCCGCCTGGGCCACGGCAGGGTGCCGGACCAGGACCTCCTCCACTTCCGCGGGCTCCACCGTGACGCCCCCGCTCACGATCCGGTCCGACGCCCGCCCGGTGATCCAGAGCTCCCCGTCCTCGTCCAGCCGGCCCAGGTCGCCGGTCCGCAGCCACCCGCTGCGATCCACATGCACGGTCCCCGTTGGGGTGCCGGTGTCCGGGTCTCGTGGGGGAAGGGGAGCCACCGTAGCCCCTCGCACCAGGAGCTCGCCCACACCTCGCGAACCCGGCTCTCCCGAGTCCGGACTCCGGATGGCCACCTGGACGCCCGGCAGGGGGCGCCCCACGCACCCGGGCTTCTCCCGAACCCGCTCCGGCGGCGCCGTGGCCACCTGTGACGAGGCCTCGGTGAGGCCGTAGGTGAGGGCCACGGGCCAGCGGCGCCGAAGGGCTCGCTCCAGGAGCGGGAGGGGGGTGCGTGCGCCTCCCAGAAGCAGGCACCGGAGCGACCTGGGGGCGGGCTCGTCCTCTGCCGCGTCGAGCACCCGTCGAAGCATCACCGGTACCAGCGACGCATGGCTGACGTCTCCTCGGCGGGCCAGGGCCAGAAACTCGTCCGGGTCGAACGTGGGCCGGGTCACCACCGGGCTCCCCACCACCGCGGCCCGGTGGAGGAGCGCGAGTCCCCCCACGTGAGCCGGCGAGAGCGAGGCCAGCCACGCATCGGTGGGCCCCAGGCGAAGTCGCTCTCCGGCCCCCCGGGCCGAGGCCATGAGGTTCCCGTGGGTGAGCGGGACCGGGCGAGGTTTTCCCGTGCTCCCGGAGGTGAGGACCAGAGCCACGGGCGTATCGACCGTGAGTTCGGGAACGGCGCTCCGAAGAGTGGGGTCATCGGGGTGAGCCCCCTCATCTACGATCTCCTCCACCGCAACCGTCCCCAGTTGGGGAAGCTCACTCCGGAATCGATCCACTTGATGGCCGGTCACCAGGAGGAGGCGTGGCCGGGGCACCGCCTCGAGCCCACGTCGCAGCTCGTCGGTGGTCCACCGGGTATTCAGGGGCAGGAGGAAGGCGCCGGCTCGGGGCAGGGCGTGGAGGAGGACCACCGCCTCTGGAGAAGGAGGAAGGAACACGGCCACGCCGTCGCCCGGGCGCACACCCGCCTCGGCCAGCCGCAACGCGGTCCGGTCCGCCACCCGGTCCAGATCCGACCAGGCCCAACGGACGTCCTCACCGCTGACCGTCGCCGGCCCCTCCACGGCGGGTCCCGAGGGATCACGACGGGCGGCTTCTCGCAGAGGATCCAAGAGGCTCTCCCAACCCCTACGCCAGGGGCCCGACGGGGCTGCCCAGGATGAACCCCAGCGCCAGGAGCCCACTGTACCAGGTCACCAGTCGGGCGGTCTGCCCCAGCGCCGGATTCAGCTCCCGGGGATGTGCGAAGGTCATGATCCGCTCCAGGGGACCCAGAGCAAAGCGAAAACCCAGCAGGGCAAGGAGGGTCCAGGCCGACCATCCGGCCAACGCCACGCCAAGCACCGGGGCCAGCGCACCGACCGCCAGGAGTCCGGCGTACTCGATCCGGCTGCCCGACTCGCCCAGGATCACCGCCATGGTGCGCTTCCCCGCCACCTCGTCGCCCTCCCGGTCCCGGAGATTGTTCACCACCAGGATGGCGGTGATCAGCGCGCCCACTCCCGCCCCTGCCAGCAGGAGCTCGGTCCGGAAGGCCAGCGCCTGCACCCAGTAGGTCCCCCCCACGGCCACCAGCCCGAAGAAGACGAAGACGAAGAGATCGCCCAGCCCGTGATAGGCCAGGGGAAAGGGCCCCCCGGTATAGGCCACCGCACAGGCCAGAGAGACCAGGCCAATGACGAGGATCGGGAGCCCGCCCACCCACACCAGGTACCCGCCCACCAGAACGGCCAGAGCCAGGGTGATCCAGGTGCCCCGAAGCACCGCTTCCGGAGACAGGAGCCCCGCCTGGGTGACCCGGACGGGTCCCAGCCGCTCGTCGGTGTCGGTACCCCGGGCGTGGTCGAAGTAGTCGTTGGCCAGGTTGGTGGCGATCTGGATCAGGAGGGCACCCACCAGAGCCGCCAGGGCCGGGTAGAGAGCCGCCGCCTGGTGGGCCGCCGCCATGGCCGTGCCCACCACCACCGGCGCCACCGCCGCCGGGAGGGTCCGGGGCCGAACCGCCAGGAGCCAGGCTCGCCAGACAGGGACCGAGGCCACGCCTCCCCCGCTGCGCCGGGGGCTGCCCTCCCGAACCTGGCGGCCCCGCCGGCGCCGGCGTTCGAGGCGTGACTCGTTCTCGTCGTTCTGACCTGACGTCGTCATGGCGTGATCGGGTGAGTCCACAGGTGCAGGGCTCGCACGTTCGCTTCAACCCAGTCTCGCCCTCTCGGCGACCCGGAACAAGCCGTTCTCCCCATTCGGCTCAGGACGAGGTCGGACCCTGCGCCCCATCGGGCCGAACCGCCACCGCCTCCACGGCCTCCATCACCTGGCCGATCTGGGGCTTGCGAACGAAGCGCAGGACCCGGCCGGGGGCCGTGGCCTCGAGCTCCCCTTCCCCCGCCTCCAGCGCGGCGTACACCACCAGAATCAGATGCTCCAGCCCGGCGGCTCGCACCTTCCGAAGCTTCGTCTCCAGGTACTCCCGGGTCCAGAATCCCACGATCTCCACCAGTGCCTCCCGACCGTCCCTGTGCCGGAAGGTGAAATCGGGCAGGAAAAGCTCCTCGCCCATGGGCAGCGGGGTGCCTTCCCGGTGGAGGGTCCACCCCTCTCGCTCGTCCCCGAGCTTCTCAGCAAAGTCCCGAGCCAGCGAACGCTCGAAACCGGAGTCGTGCCGGGGTCGGCCTCGCCCCCGACTTCCGGCCACCGGGGCGCTTCCGTCCAGGTGAAAGGGAAGACGGCCCCCCTCCCACTCCACCACTGCATCCAGGGACCACCCAGGCGCCTGGGTGAGGGCCGGGACCACCCGGGCAAAGCGGAATCCGTACCGGCGGGCCCGGACCACGAAGGAGGCCGCAGGCCCCGTGAGCTCCACCCGGTAGCGGCCCGCACCGGCCGTCGCCTCGATCCGGTACATGAGACGTGCCAGCTTGACGGCCCGGAAGATCGCCTTCCACCCTCCGCGGGCCTCGAGCGTCACCTGCACCGCGTCCAGAAGAACCGCTCGGGCCAGATCCAGGTTGTAGAGGTCCAGGTGTCGTGCCCCGTCAAAACGGGGGGCTCGCACCAGGAGGTGAGCCTCGGGGCGGTCGGCGAAGAGGAGCGCATCCACCCGCTCCTCGGGCATCTGCAGGCTCTGCGCTGCGTCCCGATACGGCGCCCGAAGGTCCCCGGGCGTCGGAGGCCAACGCTCTCCGCGAGCCCGGAAGAGAGCTTCCCTGATCGCCTCGGCACGCTCCGCGCCCTGGGGAGGCCGGAAGGTGCACCGGTCCAGGAGCGTCTTGGAGATCCCCGCCAGGCGTCGGGTGTCCCGCACACGCCGCTCCTGCCTTCGGAGCGCCTCGACGACGGTGGACCGCGGACGTCCTTCCAGCTTGCGTACAAGCCGCCCCATGCGGTTCAGGAAGGGGACCACCGCCCCCCGGGGGTCTTCCAGGAACGCCACCTCCAGGTGCGGGGACGGATCCTGGACCACCTGAACGAAGGGCCTCACATGCGTCTGCTTCAGCATCTCCAGCTTCCCCGGCCGCCTCTCAGAACCCCAGGCCGAGCTGTCGATCCCGCATCCGGCGGGCGGCCCCGCTCCGCTTCTGCGATGCGAAGAACTCGTGGGTGTCGGCCACCACCAGCTCGTAGAGCGAGGCCACCCGGTCGCCCTGTCGCCGCAGGATCCGACCCAGCCGCTGCCGGTGCTGCTGCCGCCCTCCCCGGGTGGTGTCGCCCAGGATGAGCCCCAGCTTGGCCGAAGGCACGTCCCACCCTTCGTCCAGCACGCGCACGCTCACCACCGCCTGTACCTCACCGGACTCGACCCAGTCGAGGATCCGCTTCCGCTCCGATGCCGGTGTGTACCCGGTGATCAGCGGAAGGGCCAGCCGCCGCGAGACCGCCTCTGCCTGCTCCGTGGCCCCGCAGAAGACGAGAGCCTGTTCCCCGGGGAAGAGCCGCAGGATCCGGCCCACCGCCTCCAACTTGGCCTCCGCAAGCTGAACGATCCGCTCCCGCTCGAGGAAGGCCCGAAAGGCTCGGCGCGCCCGGGGCGACCGCCGCGTCTCCGACATGAAGACGCGCCAGCGATCCTCCCGATCGGGGTAACGCTCCCGGTATCCCTTCGCCTCCATGAATCCCTCGTAGACCTCCGTGGCTCGGTCGTACTGCTCCCGCTCGTCCGGGCTCAGCGCCACGAACCGACGCTCCAGGGCGAAGTCGGCGAGTTCCTGGTCCACCATCTCGCCCACTTCCCTCCGGTAGACGATCGGTCCCACCAGCTCCCGGAGTTGGCTGTCGCGACCCTCGGGGTAGGTCGCAGTGAGTCCCAATCGACGGGCCGCCGGCGCGATCCGCAGCGCATCATGCCACGCCTTCGCCTCGCCGGCATCGGTGTCCGCCAGGTGATGCGCCTCGTCCAGCACCAGGAGCCCGAAGCTGCGTCCCCGGGTCTCCAACAGGTTGAAGGCCGAATGGTAGGTCGTGACGGTGATGGAACGGGCATCCTTCTCCTCCCCGTAATACGCACCCACCCGTTCGACCCCGAAGGCGTCGGCAAGCTGATTGAACCACTGCTCGAGGAGCGCTCGGGTGGGGACCACGATGCACGCACCGGCCCCCATGCTCTCCCCCAGGACCTCGTGAATTGCGAGAATGGCCACGAAGCTCTTTCCGGACCCGGTCGGAAGAACCACCGAGCCGCGCCCGCCGGCACCTCGCCAGCGCCGCAGCGCCTCGGCCTGATAGTCCCGGGGACTCCGGGGGTCGAAGAAGGGAGGCTGGACCACCCCATACTGCTCTCCCTCCGGGAGCCGCTCCCTGACACCCCGGGCTGCTGCCCAGGCCCGAAGCTCCGGAAACCGGTGTCCTGGCGCGACCCAGGCTCCGATCCGATCATCGAACGCCATCCACTCCGGAGCCGGCTCCGAGGGCGAGCCGGCTCCCGCTTCCTTCGTGTCGCCAGCGGCTCCCTCACCGGTTCGAAGAACGGCAAGCCCGTAGCGGTAGTAGAACCCGGGAGCCGTGGGCGAGGCGTCGTCAGAGTTCATGGCAGCGCTCGAAGGCTACCAGGGCAGCCAGGGGTACTTCCTGAAATCGGGCTTCTCCTTGTTCAGGAAGGCGTTCTTGGCGTCCTGGGCCTGCTGGGTCATGTAGAAGAGGAGGGTGGCGTTGCCCGCCAGCTCCTGGAGCCCGGCCTGCCCGTCCACCGCGGCATTGAACGAGCTCTTGAGGAGCCGGATGGCCAGGGGGCTCTTGTCCAGGATCTCCTGGGCCCACTGCCACCCCTCCTCCTCGAGCCGCTCCACCGCCACCACGGTGTTCACCAGCCCCATCTCCTCGGCCTCGTAGGCATCGTACTGCCGGCAGAGGTACCAGATCTCCCGGGCCTTCTTCTGGCCCACGATGCTGGCCAGATACGAGGCCCCGAAGCCCCCGTCGAAGCTGCCCACTTTGGGGCCGGTCTGGCCGAAGACGGCGTTGTCGGCGGCGATGGTGAGGTCGCAGATCACGTGCAGGACGTGGCCGCCCCCGATGGCATAGCCCGCCACCATGGCGATGACCGGCTTGGGCATGCTCCGGATGTAGCGCTGCAGCTCCAGTACGTTCAGCCGGGGCAGGCCGTCCCCCCCCACGTACCCCTCGTCACCCCGCACCCGCTGGTCACCACCGGAGCAGAAGGCGTAGGCGCCGTCCTCGGCGGGACCGTTGCCGGTGAGGAGCACGACACCGATGCCGGTGTCCTCGCCCGCGTCCTTGAAGGCCTCCTGCAGCTCCAGGAGGGTCTCGGGGCGGAAGGCGTTGCGGACCTCGGGCCGGTTGAAGGCGATCCGGGCCACCCCTCCGCTCTTGTGATAGGTGATGTCCTGGTAGTCCTTCACCTGCTTCCAGTCGGGCGCCTCATACTCAGATGTCTCGTAATTGCTCATGGCGTAATAATTTACAGTGTCAGCGTGAACGTTTCTGGTGAACTGGCACACCCGGCGACGTCGACCCCTCCGCTCTGTCTGCAGGATGTGTTGGTGGGGGAGAGGGACATCCGGTCAGGCATGGGCAAGCGCCTTCCGGGCCACCTCTTCCGCCGCCTCCATGGCCGCCTCCCGGAGCCGCCGGTTCGACTCCCGGTCCGAATGGATCTCCAGGATCCCGCTGCCTCCGAGGCCCAGGGCCCAATCGAGCCCTCCCTCCAGCGCCTCCCGGGAGGCCACCCTCCGGTGCGGAAGATCGTACAGTGCCGCCAGGTGCGACAGGTCCCGTCCGTGGGGCGTGGCGAAGTACGGGGTGAAGGCCGGCTCGTGCTCCCGGATGGGAAGGAGGTGAAAGATGCCCCCGCCGTCATTGTTCAGGACCACCAGGATCACCCGGATGCCCGACTCCCGGAGCACCGCCAATCCCTGGGCATCGTGGAGAAGGGCCAGGTCGCCCACCACCGCCGCCACCCGCTTGCCGGTCCCCAGCGCAACGCCGGCGGCGGTGGACGTGATCCCGTCGATCCCGCTGGCGCCCCGGTTCCCCAGCACCTGCAGAGGAGCATCGCGATGAGGTGCGAAGGCATCGACCTCTCGGACCGGCATGGAGCTGGAGACGAAGAGCAGGTCGTCGGAAGGGAGCCGGCGCAGCAGCCGGGCCACCGCCGCCCCTTCGTGGAGCTCGCTCGCGGGCAAAACGGACGAGAGATGGCTCCGGAGCGCCGCCTCCACCTGACGCCACCTCCGGACCCAGGCCTCCCGGGCCTCCGGCGCCTGAGCGGGAAGGCCTCCCGAGATCGCCGGGCCCGCTCCGGCCAGGGCAGCCAGGAGCCCGGCGGGCTCCACCGTCAGCACCTCGTCGGCCACCGCCAGGTGATCCTTCCACCGGCCGCCGGCATCCACCACCACCTGCCGGGTCCGCCCGCCCCGGGAGCCCCCTTCGGCCAGCTCGGCCAGCCACTGGTTCAGCCGGGCCGACGTGGGCGCCTGCCCCATGCGGATGACCAGGTCCGGGGCCAGTTCCCGACGGAGCTCCAGGGACTGGAGAGACAGCTCGTAGCTGCCCACCACCGGCGATGGGCCCTCCCCTTCCTCGGTGAAAGCGGGGTCGTCGAACCCGGGATACCGGGCTCCGGAGAGGGCGTCGGCCAGCACCGGAATCGTCCGGCTTGCCGCGAATCGTCGCATGGCGGGGCCGGCGACCCAGGGCCGAGGGAGCGGGCCAGCCACCAGGAGGGGCCGTCGGGCCTCGGCTAGCAGTCCCTCCAACCGCTCCACAGCAGCCGGGTGAGGCATGCCAGGGTCGCCGTGAATCCGGGTGAAGGGCCGCCCCCCGCTCCTGCCCACCCGGCCCGGCGCATCGACCGACAGGCCCGGAAAGCCCTCATCCTGCTCCTGACCAGAAACGGGACCGGGGTGCGCCGGCTCCAGGGGCTTCTCGAAGGGCAGATTCAGATGAACGGGTCCGGCAGGCGTTCCCACCGCAGCGGCAAGGGCCCGGCACGCCACCGAACGGAGGTGCCGGAGGGTCCTGTCCGACACCTCCGCCGGCCACAGCTCGTGGTAGAAGCGGGGGTAGCGGCCGAAGATCCGCTCCTGGTCGATGGCCTGATTGGCGTCGGCACCCCGGAGTCGCGGCGGCCGGTCGGCGGTAAGCAGGAGGAGGGGGACCTGGGCCTGGGCCGCCTCCACCACCGCCGGCAGGAGGTTGGCCACCGCCGTGCCCGAGGTGGTGATGACGGCGGCGGCGTTGCCGGTGGCCTTCCCCACCCCCAACGCCAGGAAGCCAGCGGCCCGCTCGTCGATCTGGACCGTGAGACGCAGCTCGTTCCGACGGGCTGCCGCCATCACCAGGGGCGTAGAGCGTGAACCCGGCGCCACCACCACCTCCCGGACCCCTCCCCGGATCAACTCGTCCACCAGGACCCCTGCCCAGAGCTCGTTCCGGGTGGGGTGGCTCATGGCTGACGTGGGGAGAGCCGGGTCACGGCCTGGACCGAGGATGGGGACTCAACCACCTCCAACCCCCAGCGCCCGGAGGGCCGGCTCGAACTTGAGGTCCGTCTCCTCCCACTCGGCATCGGGTCTGGAGCCGGCCACGATCCCGGCACCGGCGAAGAGGCGCCAGCGGTCTCCCCCACCCACGGTGGACCGGAGCGCCGGAACGAAATCGCCGTCCCCGGCCGGATCCACCCAACCAACCGGACCGGCGTACCAGCCCCGGTCGAAGGGCTCGAAGGCCCGGATCAGCTCCAGCGCCCCACCCCGGGGCCGGCCGCACACCGCCGGCGTCGGATGGAGCGCCTCCACAAGCGAGAGAACGTCTTCCCCCTCCGGCGCCCGTCCGCGGATCACGGTCTCCAGGTGCTGAATTCGGGCCAGCCGGAGGACCCGGGGCTCCTTTTCCACCTCCATCTCCTGCAGGCGGGGCGCCAGCACCTCCACCATCTCCTCGGCGGTGAGGCGGTGCTCGGCCCGGTCCTTGGCGCTCCCCAGGAGCTGGCGAGCCAGCGCCGCGTCCTCTTCTCCATCCCCGCCCCGCCCCACGGAGCCGGCCACGGCGGTGGCCTCGAAGCGCCGTCCCCGGAGTTCGGCCAGAATCTCGGGGGCTGCTCCCATGAAGGCTCGCCCGGGGCGAGGCTCGAGCAGAAAGACGTGGGCCCGGGGATTCTCCCGCCGGAACAGCCCGAGGCCGGCCACGGGGTCCGCCGCGCTCCGGAGCCGAACGTCCAGGATCCGCGAGAGAACGGCCTTGCGCACCTTCCCCGTCTCCACCGCCCTCAGTACCGAACGCACCGCGTCCTCCCACCGGCGTCGGTCGCCCGGATCGGCCCGCTGGACCGGGTCCCCCGGCTGCATGGGATCAGTGTGGACGCCACGGGGGGCCTGGACCAACCGCTCCTCGAGCGAATCCAGGGAGGGGAGGGAGCCCACGCTTCCCCCGGCGCCCACCTCCAGATCCCGGAAGCGGTGGCGCACCAGCAACGCTCCGTCGGCCCGGCCTTCCAGGACGATGTGGGGCAGGAAGAAGGACGCGGCAGGAAATCCTTCCCACTCGGCTCCATCCCCTGGATCGTCCAGAAAGGAAAACCCCCCGAAGAATCGGGGACGTCGCCGGGGATCCACTTCCGCCCAGTCGCGGCCCCCGCCTCCCACCAGCTCGACCACCTGACGGCGTACCTCGTCGAAGCGAGAGCGCCCGGGATCCGCTGCCAGGTCCACCCGGGCCAGCGCTCCGCCCCAGGCCACCCAGCGCTCTCCCCTTCCCCAGAACCCCCGAGGCCGCCCCTGCATGGCGGCCAGAAAGGGGCCAGGGCCCATTGCCGGAAGGGCACGAGCCTCCCGAACCAGCGGGGCATTGGCCTGCCTGGGAGTTTGAAGGGGATGCATACGAGCTTGCGGCTCCGACCGGACGGAGTGATCGACGGGGGAGACGGACCCATCCAATATAGCCTTCGCAGGCGTTCGTCCAAGGACGGGAAGGGGTTCCGTGAGTTGAGTCCATGGGCTGGGAACCCTAGATTGCTTTCTCGTACGCCGGGCCGGGCCCCTGACGTCAAGCCGATCCGCCCATCCGGCGACAGGCCGTCCGTCCGCCGACGCCGATCCCCTTCCTTGCAGAGATCCGTGAGTGGGACGGCCTCTCGTCCCAGTGCAACCCGACCCCCATGCCCACCTCCCTCCCCATCAACGACCCGGTGCTGATCTTCGCGCTGGCCATGGGGATCTTCCTGCTGGCGCCGATCATCTTCCAGCGCATGAAGATCCCGGGGATCATCGGGCTCATCGTTTTCGGGGCCATCGTGGGCCCCAACATCACGGGCCTCCTGGAGCGGGACTTCACCTTCGAGCTCCTGGGGCAGGTGGGGCTCCTCTACCTGATCTTTCTGGCTGGACTGGAGCTGGACCTGAACCGGTTCAACGAGTACCGGCGGCGAAGCGTGATCTTCGGAATCCTCTCCTTCGGGTTCCCCATGGCGCTGAGCGTGCTCGTGATGCCGGCGCTGGGCTTCGGGCTGCCTGCGGCGGTGCTCATCGGGGCCATCATCGGCTCCCACACCCTCCTGGCCTACCCCGTGGTGGCCCGCCTGGGAATCGCCAAAGACCCGGCAATGATCACGGTCATCGGGGGAACGCTCGTCACCGACACCCTGGCGCTGACGGTCCTGGCGGTGGTGGCCGGCTCCATGGAGGGAGAGCTGACAACCGTGTTCTGGCTGCAGCTCTTCGGAATGCTGGCCCTTTACGCCACGGCGGTTCTGGTAGCCCTGCCCCGGATCGGACGCTGGTTCTTCCGAAACGTCCCCAGCCAGGCCCCGGCGGAGTTCCTGTTCCTCATGGTGGTTCTCTTCGCCACTGCCTGGGCGGCACAGCTGGCCGGCGCCGAGCCCATCATCGGAGCGTTTCTGGCCGGCCTCACGCTGAATCGACTCATCCCCCTCAACAGCCCCATCATGACCCGGGTTCGGTTCGTGGGGAACGCCCTTTTCATCCCCTTCTTCCTCCTCTCAGTGGGGATGCTGGTGGACCCGGGGGTGATGACCGAGAGCCTGGAGGTGTGGGTGGTGGCCGGCGCCCTGATCCTCCTGGTCCACCTGGGGAAGTTCGCCGGGGCGTGGAGCTCCAAGCTCCTCTTCGACTACGACCGGGATCAGGGACTGGCCATGTTCGGGCTCTCCTCGCCCCAGGCAGCGGCCACCCTGGCGGTCACCTTCGTGGGCCTCGAGATCGGGCTCTTCGGCGAGGTGGTGGTGAACGCGGTGATCATCATGATCGTGGTCACCGTCTTCGTGGGCCCCTCCCTCGTGGAACGCTTCGGCACCCGGCTGGCGCTGAAGGAGGAACGCAAGCCGTACGATCCCTCCGAGGCACCCCGCCGAATCCTGATCCCCATCTCCAACCCAGCCACCGCCGATGCCCTCATGGACATCGCGTTCTTCCTCAGGGGGAAGGACTCGGAGGAGCCCCTCTACCCCCTGATGGTCGTTCGCGGAACCGAGCAGGGCTCCGAAGCCCAGGTGGCCGAGGCCGAGAAGATGCTCTCTCACGCCGTCCTCTACGCTGCCGGGGCAGACGTACCCGTCTCACCCCTCACTCGGGTGGACCGGAACATCGCCACCGGTGTGAGCCGTGCCATGGCCGAGACCCGGACCTCCATCGTGGTGGTAGGCTGGGACGGTCGGGCGAGCGGGAGCCGCACGGCGGTCTTCGGTACGGTACTGGACCAGCTCCTGGAGCAGACCCGCCAGATGGTCATCGTGGCCAGAATGGGCCACCCCCTGAACTCCACTCA
>PWLA01000219.1 GCA_003559555.1 Gemmatimonadota bacterium
CAACCCCGTGCGGGACTCCTGAGCCTGGGCGGGGACGGGGCCGAGCACCGGACCGGCCGCCAGAGCGAGCGTCAGGAGCAAGAGGAGCGGCCGGACGGCGTGATTCAGACTGTGGATCATGAGATTTCCGGGGGGAAGATCTGAGGGCATGGGGCCCCGGCAGACTAGACCGGAGCGGGCGCCGCAGCAACCGCCACCCGGTCGGACCTCGCCTCCCCGCCCCGTCCGTCCTTACCTTGGATGGTGCCCCTCGCCCTTTCCACCTCCCTTCCACGCCTCAGACCATGAGCACCGACGCCCCCTCCCACGCCGCCGGCGGCTCACCATCCGAGCCGCAGGTTCCCGAACCCAGTCACGCCGAACAGGCGCGCACACTCATGGCCCGGGCATCGGAAGGTACGCTGGGAACTCTCTCGACCCGACTCCCCGGCTCCCCCTTCGTCTCGCTGGCCCCCTACGCCGAGGACGACGAGGGAGGCGTCCTCCTCCTTGTGAGTGATCTGGCGGTCCACACCCGGAACCTGAAGGCCGACCCCCGGGCCTCCCTCCTCGTCCGGGAACCGGATCCCGGGGATCGGGACGCCCTGGGCCTGGGGCGAGTCACACTGGTGGGGGCTGCAGAGCCCGTGGATGCAGCCGACGCCCGAGCCCGCTACCTGGAACGGCACCCCAACGCCCGCTACTGGGTGGACTACCCCGACTTCTCGTTTCGGCGGCTGGTGGTGGAGGAGGCCTACTTCGTGGGAGGGTTCGGAGTCATGGGATGGGTCGAGGGAGACGCCTACCGCCAGGCCCGGCCGGACCCACTGGTGGATGCAGCGGAGGGCATCGTCCGCCATGTGAACGAGGACCATTCCGACGCCCTCCGGCTCCTGGCCCGGGAGTCGGGGATCGACGAGGTGGAGGAAGCTCGCATGACCCGGGTGGACCGATTGGGCTTCCACCTCCGGGTCCGCACACCAAAGCGGGTTCGGGGCCTTCGGCTCCCCTTCCCCGCTGAATCCCGCACGCCCGAAGCCGTGCGGGAGGCGATGGTCACTATGGTAAAGCAGGCGCGGCGCTAGCACCCGCGTCCTCGCGCCGGTAGGCCAGCACGCCGTCCACGAAGGTCATGTCCACCTGGATCCGTTCGTACAGCTCTTCGGGGGGCACCTGGAACGGGTTGTGGGAGAGGGCCACCAGGTCGGCCACCTTCCCGGCCTCCAGGCTTCCGGTGCGCGCATCCAACCCGCCGGCCCTGGCTCCTCCCCACGTGTGGGCCCGGAGGGCCGAGTCCAGGCTCAGACGCTCGTCGGGAAGCCAGGGCTCGTCGGGCTTCCGGGACGCCGGAAGCAGGCGCGTCACCGCACTCCACAACGTCCCCACCGGGTCCATGGCGGCCACTGGCCAATCGGACCCCAGGGCCAGGAGCGCACCGGCTCGCTCCAGGCTCCCGAAGGCAAAGGAACGCCTCTCCCGGTCCTCCCCCAGCTTGGTCCGGACCCACGGGGCGTCGTCCAGCATGTGCAGGGGCTGAAGCGAGGTGATCATCCCCTGGGCACCCATCTCCTGGACAGCCTCGGGGGAGAGGTGCTGGGCGTGCTCCACCCGAAGTCGGGCGACAGCATCCGGATATCGGCCCCTGAGCCTGCGGCAGGCCTCCAGGAGCCAGTCGTTGGCCCGGTCTCCGATGGCGTGCACGGCAGGCTGGAGCCCTGCCGCCAGCGCATGGGCCAGGTCCGCCTCCAGTTGCTCCAGGTCGCAGATCTCGGCGCCCCGGCTGTCCGGCTCGTGCAGGTAGGGCTCGTGAAACCAGGCGGTGGAGCTGCCGAAGGACCCGTCCACGAACCCCTTCACCCGACCCCAGTCCAGCCGACCCCGGCCCCACCCCTCTTCCTCTACGAACTCAGCCACCCGTTCCCAGTGGGCCACCGGCAGGGCCGAGCTCACCCGGACCGGGAGCCGGCCGTCGGCTTCCAGGGTCCGGAGGATGTCCAGGGAGTGCCAGCTCTCCGACGCCCGCTGCACGGCGCCCATGTCGTGCACCTGGGTGATTCCCTCGGAAAGGGCCGTGAGCGCGGCGGCCCGGACGGCGGACTGGCGAGCTGCATCGGTGAGGTCCGGAACCACCCGTCCCATGGCCAGCACGGCTTTCTCCCGGAGAAGGCCGGTGGGTCTCCCTGTCTCCGGATCCCGGTCGATCCGCCCATTCTCCGGATCCGGCGTGTCGTGGTCGATCCCCGCCATCTCCAGCGCCAGCGAGTTGGCCACGCCCATGTGCAGATCCATCCGCTCCAGGAAGACCGGGTGCTCCGGCGTGACCCGGTCGAGCCACTCCCTGGTGGGGAACTCGCCTCCCCAGTCCTCCTGGTTCCACCCCCCGCCCAGGATCCACTCTCCAGGCGGTGTGGTCCGGGTCCGATCTCCCACCCTCTGCATGAACTCCTCCCGGGTGCTGACGCCCCGCAGGTCCACCCTGAAGAGCTGGAGCCCCCCCACCAGGAGGTGCACGTGGGCATCCACGAAGCCGGGCATCACGAAGCGACCCTCCATGGGGAACAGGGCCGTGTCCCGCCCCTTCAGATTCCGGACCTCGTCCTCCGGCCCCACGGCCAGGATCTTCCCGTCACGGAGCGCCAGTGCGCCTCCTTCCAGCCCGGATGCGTCCCCTGGGCTGTTGGGCCCCCCAGCCCATACGGTGGCGTTGGTGAGAATCCAGTCCGGCGGCCGTTCGGGGTCCTGGGGACGAGGAGGGTCGAGGGGCCGGGCGGCGGCGGGGGATCGTTGCTCCATAGGGGGATGTCTCCGGGAATGGGCCGAGGACCGACGCGGTCCCCGGCACGGTCACATGCGCGGATCACATGCGCGTAGTAGCTGGAAGATCCCACCGGACCAACTAAGACGCCACCCCTGGTGGATCCGACTAAGACGCCACCCCTGGTGGATCCGAACCGGCTTGCGTTGCGCGAGGGTCCCGCCGCCGAATATCTTCAACCGACAGATCGGATGCACCGAGGGCTCACCCTTCCTGGCAACGGGCTCCCGTGCGCCGAGACCTGAACCGTCCTCATGCACTGGGAGCAATGCCCATGTCCCGAGCCCTCCACGGATTCCGTCACCTAGCCCTGGCCGGCGCCCTGCTGGTCCTGGTTCCCCTTTCCGGGTTCGCCCAGGATCAGGCTGTGATCACCGGCCAGGTCACCAATGCCGAGACCG
>PWLA01000058.1 GCA_003559555.1 Gemmatimonadota bacterium
ACCTTTCCGGAGCACGGTCCGAGGTGGCAGGTCTCCCAGGGGGGTGGAGCCCTTCCACTCTGGTCTCCGGACGGAGGCCAGGTCCTCTATCGTGGGCCGGGCGGCAGTGTGATGGCGGTGCAGGTCGAGGGTGGCCCCGGCGAGGTCGTGCTGTCGGAGCCGGAGCTCCTCTTCCTTCGTGAGGAGGCCGGCTTCCCCACGCTGGCTCCCGACGGCGAGCGATTTCTGGGCCTGCGCAAGGTGGAGGACGCCCCGCTCAAGCCCTACACCCTGGTCCTCAACTGGCCTCTGCAGCCTTGATGGTCTCTGGGGAAGTCGAACCGGTCGGTGGCGTAGGTTCCACTCACAGTGTCAGGATCCGATGAAACCACAATCGTCACACCTGCTACGGCGGCTGGTCCCCCTTCTTCTCCTCCCCTTCAGCTCCCTGGCGGGGTGCGGCGAAGGCGCCGATCCGGGGCTCGAGCCCGTGGTGAGGGATTCGGCGGAGGTTCGCATCCATGAATTCCCGGCAGGTGTTCTGGAGCGGCCTGCAGCCTTTCAACTTGCCGAGAATCCAAGCGTTCGCATTGGCGTACCCGAAGGAGCGCCAGAGTACCAGTGGACTCGACCCGTCGCGGCAACCAGGCTGCCGGACGGGGGCTTCGCGGTCCTTGAGCAAGCTCCCGCGGAAGTACGGGTGTTCGATCCCTCCGGTCAGTTCGTGCGCCGGGTCGGGATGGAAGGAGACGGCCCTGGGGAGCTGAGGTCGCCTGTTGGGCTCGTGGCTCTTTCTGGCGACACCCTTCTTGTCTGGGACAGAGGATCCCGGCGGCTGACCTGGTTTTCGATCGAAGGAACGATGGAGCGTGAGCGGACCCTTCGAGAGCCCGGGGAAATCCAGACGATCCGGCGGGTCGCGCTATCCCCGAGTGGTGCGGTGGTCCTGCTGGGGGCGACGACCACGGCGGAAGACCTGGCGAACCAGGGAAGGGTCCGAGAAGCATGGCAGGTCGTTCCGCTCGCGCCGAGCGGCGAGCCAGGCTCCGCACTCGGGACCGTGCCCGGGACCGAGCGTGCCATTGCCGTGGAACGTTCTGCCGGAGGAGAGGTCGTCTCGGTCAATGTTCAGGGGCGCTGGTGGTGGGGAGAAGGATTCGCCTGGGCTTCGGGAAGCGGGGTGTGGACGGCGGACCCGCTCGCCCTCGAGGCCCGCCATTTCGACGCGGGGCGAGGTCTGAACCGGATCGTGCGGATCACCGCCCAGGACCGATCCTTCACCCGAGCCCTGATCGACTCCCTGCACGGCGTGGAGCTGGACCGGGTGGCTGATCCGGAGATCCGAGAGCTCTGGCGGGCCGACTTCGAGGGCCGGGAGTATCCGCCAGGCGTTCCGCCGGTAGCTGCGGTCTTTGCGGATGCGGCGGGTCGGGTCTGGATCGGCTTGACCGAGCCGCCGCCCGAACGCCTCCCATCCGGGGAGTTGCCGGCCGTGCGCCGATGGGTCCTGTTCGAGGAGGTCGCGACCGGGAGCGGTGGGGAGACGAAGACACTCCAATTCGTAGGGATCCTGGCTTTGCCGCCGCGAAGCCATCCCCTCTGGGCAGATACGGACGGGGTGCTGCTGGTGAGAAACGACATGCAGTTCGATGTGGCTTACGTCGAATGGTATCCGTATGTGGACGGATGAAGGGTACCGTGCGAAGTCCCAGGCGTAGTCGACCAGGTCACAGAGGGGGGATGTTTTCCTGCCGGTCGCTTCCTGCATGGGTCATCATCGTTGTCCTGCCCGGGAGCCTCTGGGGCTGTGATGGCACTGGATCGTCCGGTCAGGATCCCCTGACGGCCGTCCCGTCATGGGGCGTTGAGGAGGAGCTGCGGATCGGGCGAGAGGACAACCCGGATTACGCTCTGGTTCCCGTTGGGGGAATCGGCGTGACCGATGAAGGGAGCATCCTGGTGTCGCAGCCTCAAGAAGGAGCCATCCGAGTGTTCGACGATGAAGGACGGTTTCTACGCCGCATCGGGCGTCCAGGAGACGGTCCAGGGGAGTTCGGTAGGCTGGGCCCGGTCGGAGTACTGGGCGACACGATCTGGGCTGTCGACTGCCGAGGAGCCTGCTTCCTCCAGTTTTTTGACGGAGAGGGCCGCTGGATTGATCGGCTCCAGGTACCGCGAATCGAGCCGCCCTTCTCAGGAGCGAACCGATACTATCCGCTTCCTGACGGAGGCGTGGTGGCTCCTTCCGCGGCTGCGGGAGAGATGATGCAGGAGGCGCACGAGGCGCCCTGGTTTCGTTGGAATGCCGACGGCACCGGGCAGCTTCGGCTCCCGGGTTACCTTTCGCCGGGGATCCTCATCATCGAGAATCGAATCATCCGTCCGGACGGCCGCACGGTGGATTCGCCGGTGGGGACGACCCATCCGTTCAGCGAGTTCTCGTGGATGGGGATCGCTCCGGACCACTCCTGCCTGGTGCGAGCCGAGTCCATACCGAAAGACAGCGACGAGTGGACGGATCTTCGGCTCCTGCGTTTTACCCCCGACGGTGACACCGTGGCGAGTGGAAAGGTGTCGCTTCGCCCACGTCCGATCCCGCCCGAGGTGGCTGATAGTGCACTGGATGCGCAGATTGCCCGCCTCGCCGGCCCGCTGCAGGGCGAGGAACGGGCCCGTCGAGAGCTGACTGCCCGGGTGAGCGTGCCCGAGCATTACCCGCCGGTTCGATCTCTCGTGGTCAGTCCAGAAGGTCGAACCTGGATCGCCCTGAACGGCGCCGGAGAAACCCGATGGCTCATTCTCGATTCTTCCTTCGAGCCGGTGGCAGCGGTGGACGTCCCGTCCAGGTTCGAGCCCGCCGTAGTGGATGGAGACGTGCTCTGGGGCGTTGAGTTCGACGAATTCGATGTTCCTCAGGTGGTGCGCTACCGTGTGGTCAGGTAGGAACAGCTCTTCTGGAGGACCTCCTTCACAGAGCCGTCCGTGACGGATTCCGAGCACCATTGTCCCTCCCGCCCCCACCGCCTCTCCGGCGTTGGTGGCCACCTGTCGCACCGCCTCCCGAAGGCGCAGTCGGTCGCCCCGAGCCCCCCTTCTCAGTGATCCCTGTACTTCTTCAACGGCCTCCCGGATCCAGGGCAGCTCCGTGTGGTATCGGATCCTCGTGCCCCGTGTAGGATTGCGCAGACGAGCCCCGAGGATCGGGGTGGA
>PWLA01000148.1 GCA_003559555.1 Gemmatimonadota bacterium
CACGACCTGCATCCGCCAGCACGGGAGCGTCAGATGGACTGGAAGAAGCAGCTGGAGTTGAGCCCCTGGGTATTCGGACCGGCGATCGTCGTCATCGCCGTCTTCCTCTTCTTTGGTATCTACGTTCCGGAGGCCACCGGCGAGGTCTTCGACGCCATTCAGGGGGGGATCGTAGACAACTTCGGTTGGTTCTACATCCTGTCGGTGGCCTTCTTTCTGATCTTTGTCCTGGTCATTCTCTTCGGTCCGTTCGGAAAGATCCGGTTGGGCCCCGACGATTCGGAACCGGAATATTCGTATCTGTCCTGGTTCGCCATGCTGTTCAGTGCCGGGATGGGGATCGGACTCGTCTTCTTCTCGGTGGCCGAGCCCATCTTTCACTACACGGCGCCGCCGCTTGCGGAGGCCGAGACGGTGGCGGCGGCCTCTGACGCCATGCGGATCACCTTCTTCCACTGGGGCTTTCACGCGTGGGCCATCTACATCGTGGTGGGCCTCTCCCTGGCGTACTTTTCGTTCCGGAAGGGTCTGCCACTTTCCATTCGGTCGGCCTTCTACCCGATCCTGGGTGAGCGGATCTACGGCCCCATCGGTCACCTGGTGGACGTGCTGGCCATCTTCGGGACCCTCTTCGGGGTGGCCACATCGCTGGGGCTGGGGGTCATGCAGGTGAACGCCGGAATGGACTTTCTCATGGATACGGGGATCTCCACCGGAATCCAGGTGGCCCTCATCGCCGGTATCACCGCCGTGGCCACGGTCTCGGTGGTTCTGGGTCTCGACAAGGGGATCCGGCGGCTCTCCAACTTCAACATTTCGGTGGCTGTCGGACTCGTGCTTTTCGTCTTCCTCGTGGGCCCCACCGTCTTTATCCTGAACTCGTGGATGGAGAACACGGGGAACTACCTGCAGTCCATCGTCGAGACCACCTTCTGGCTGGACAGCTGGGGTGACGGGGCCTGGCAGGGAGACTGGACCCTCTTCTACTGGGGCTGGTGGATCGCCTGGTCGCCCTTCGTGGGGATGTTCATTGCCCGGATCTCAAGAGGACGTACCATCCGCGAGTTCGTGGGTGGCGTGCTCCTCGTGCCTGCGGCCTTCACCACCTTCTGGCTCACCACCTTCGGGAACACCGCCCTCCAGCGGGAGGTCGTCGGAGACGGTGGAATCGCCGGATTGGCCACCGAAGAGATGCTCTTCGCCCTCCTGCAGGGGTTTCCTCTGTCGGTGGTCACCTCGATCCTGGCCATGATCGTGATCATCGCCTTCTTCGTGACCTCCTCGGACTCGGGGTCGCTGGTCATCGACATGCTGGCTTCCGGCGGCAACCCGGATCCGCCCACGGCGCAGCGGGTGTTCTGGGCGGTGCTGGAGGGGGCCGTTGCGGCGGTTCTCCTCCTGACCGGAGGGCTGGCTGCGCTCCAGACGGCGGCCATCGCCACCGGGCTGCCGTTCGCCGCCGTCCTTGTGGTCATGTGCTTTGCTCTGTTCAAGGCGCTGAGGCAGGAGCGGGAGGAACAGACGCGGGTGCGGAAGGTCTACCCGGCCCGAAAACGGGAGGCGGAGGTGGTGGCCCCTCCTGGAACGGCGCCACAGGAAGGGGACTGAGCTGTCGAGCCCACGGGATCACCCCGGGGGGCGGGGCCCGCCGCTACACGGTCCTCGCCTCCCGGCCTATCTGAAGACGTCAGACCAGGGAGGAGGCATGAGCGACTGGAGAGCGGAGCTACGAGACCTGCTGAGCGCAACCGAGGGAGAAAAGGAGCCCAAGCCCAAGGGCCCGACCCGTGTCCGGGGGTTCATCTCCGATGTGGTGGTCCCGTCCTTCGAGGAGCTGGCCGAGGAGCTGCAGGAGCACGACCGGGACGTGGAAGTGGAGCACGGTGAGCGGAGCGCCTTCATCCGGCTCCTGAAGGACGGGAAGGAGGAGTTCTTCTACGAAGTGAAGATCCGGTCCTACCGGAAGCTGGAGTTCTCCTTCCCGGTGGTCCCCCTCCGGGATGCGGAGGGGAAGACCTACCGGGCGGAGATCCACCTCAGGGACCGACCCCTTCACCAGGACGTGACCGACGCCTCGAAGGACGATCTGATCCGGTACTTCCTGTACGACTACAGTCGGCACCTCAGGTGGCACCACTGAGGAGACTCATCCCATGTGGGGGTAGCGCCAGTCCAGCGGCGGCACGAAGGTCTCCTTGACGGAGCGGGGGCTCACCCAGCGGAAGAGGTTCAGGATGGAGCCGGCCTTGTCGTTGGTGCCCGACTCCCGGGAGCCGCCGAAGGGCTGCTGGCCCACCACCGATCCTGTGGGCTTGTCGTTGATATAGAAGTTGCCGGCGGCGTGGCGGAGCGCGTCGTCCGCCTCCCGGATCACGGCCCGGTCCCGGGCGAAGACCGCCCCCGTGAGGCCGTAGGGGCTCGTGGTGTCCACCAGCTCCAGCGTCTCGTTCCAGTCGGCGTCGTCGTAGACGTACACCGTCAGGATGGGCCCGAAGAGCTCCCGCTTCATGGTGTCGTAGCGAGGGTCCTCGGTGACCATGACGGTGGGCTCCACGAACCACCCCTCCGAGTCGTCGGTTCCGCCGCCCACCACGATCTCGAGTCCGGCGGCTCGGGCCTGCGCGATGGCCTCTTTGTGCTTCTGGAAGGCGCCGGCGTCGATGACCGCGCCCATGAAGGTGGAGAGATCTCCGACATCTCCCATGGTGATCTGCTGGGCCAGCTCCGCCACCCCGTCCCGAACGTCCGGCCAGAGCGACCGGGGGATGTATGCCCGGGAGGCCGCCGAGCACTTCTGGCCCTGGTATTCGAAGGCGCCCCGACCCAGCGCCACGATGAGGGGGTCCACTTCAGCCGACGGGTGGGCCACCACGAAGTCCTTCCCTCCGCTCTCGCCCACGATCCGGGGGTAGCCCCGGTAGCGGTCCAGGTTCTGGGCCGCCTTCTTCCATAGGGACTTGAGCACCGCCGACGAGCCGGTGAAGTGGAGGCCGGCGAACGCCTCGTGGCCCATGCAGACGTCGGCGGCCAGGGCACCGTCACCGTGGACCAGGTTGATGACCCCGTCCGGGAGCCCGGCTTTCCGGAAGATCTCCATGGTGTAGTGGGCCGCAAGCGCCTGCTTCTCCGAGGGCTTCCACACCACCACGTTCCCCATCAGGGCCGGGGCCGACGGCAGATTGCCGGCGATGGCGGTGAAGTTGAACGGGGTGATGGCCAGCACGAACCCCTCCAGGGGTCGGTAGTCCATCTGGTTCCACATGCCGTCCGGCGAGAAGGGTTGCTCCTCGAGAATCCGCTCCGCGTAGTGGACGTTGAAGCGGAGGAAGTCCGCCAGCTCGCAGATCGCGTCGATCTCGGCCTGGTGCACGGACTTGGACTGGCCCACGATGGTGGCGGCGTTCAAGGTGTCGCGGTACGGCCCGCTGATGAGGTCGGCGGCCTTCAAAAAGACGGCGGCCCGCTCCTCGAAGGGGGCGGCGGCCCACTCCCGCGCCGCGCCCTGTGCCGCTTCCACTGCCTGCTCCACATGCTTCGTGCCGGCGGCCTGGACCCGGGCCACCGCCCGGCTGTGCCGTTGTGGAGAGGGTTGGTCGAAGGTCTCCTCTCCCTTCATCTCCCGGCCGCCGATGACCAGGGGCGCCTCGGCAGTCTGTCCCTCCATGTCCCGGACCCGGGCGGCAAGGGAGGCCCGTTCAGGTGAGTCGGGGCTATAGGAGAGGATGGGTTCGTTCACCGGGGTGGGAACGGGTACGCGGCCGTCACTCATGAATGCAACCTCCTGGAGTTTGGATCTGAAGGGGGACCGACACCGGAGGATCACACCCCTCCACGCCCTCCGGCGTTCCAGCCTCTCCCTTGACGGGCCGGATCCCGGGCCGTCTACTGTCCCCCATACCCGAAAGCAGTCCCGGCGTGACTTCCACGCCTCCGCACACCCCCGAAGGAGCAGTCAACCCGTGTTCGCTCGCAGTGTTACCCGAGTCATCCCGGCCCTCCTCACCGTCCTCGCCCTGGGGACGGCCCCATGGTTCTTTGCCGCCGACGCCGCGGCCCAGTGGACGCCCGATCCCGGCGTCATGGACGAGATCTTCTCGGAGTGGGACCAGGAAGGCTCCCCGGGCTGCGCGGTGGGGGTCTATGAGCGGGGTGAGCTGCTCCTGGCCCGGGGCTACGGCGAGGCCAATCTGGACTGGGGCGTTCCCATCGAGCCCAGCACCGTCTTCTACTCGGGGTCGGTCTCGAAGCAGTTCGCCGCCGCCACGGCCGCCCTTCTCCACCTTGAGGGGAGGCTGGACCTCGACGACGAGGTCCGGAGCTACATTCCCGAGCTCCCGGCCTACGAGACACCCATCACGGTGCGGCAACTGGTGCACCACACCTCCGGGGTCCGGGACATCTATGGGCTCATCAGCCTGTCCGGCGGCCGCACCGCCGACGCCTGGACCGACGAGGAGTACCTGGAGCTCATTGCCGCCCAGCGGACTCTCAACTTCCCTGCCGGCAGCCGGTACCTGTACTCCAACGGCGGCTACTACCTCCTCACCACCGTCATCGAGCGGGTGACCGGGCAGCGGCTGGACGAGGCCGCCCGGGAGCTCATCTTCAACCCCCTGGAGATGGACGACACGCACTTCCACCAGGAGAGCACCCGGATCGTGCCCCGGCGGGCCATGAGCTACGGCGGCAACCACGACGACGGGTTTCGCCAGACCTACATGTCCAACTTCGACAAGTCGGGGGCCGGCGGCCTCTACACCACCATCGAGGACATGGCCGCCTGGGACCGGAACTTCGAGACCGGCGAGGTGGGCGGGGACGCCTTCCTGGAGCTCATCCACACCCGGGGCGTGCTGAGCTCCGGCGACACGCTGAGCTACGCCTTCGGGCTTCAGCGCGGGGAGGCTGACGGCCGGCCAACGGTGGGGCACGGGGGGAGCTTCATGGGCTTCCGTGCGGATTTCGTGCGGTACCCGGAGGAAGGGCTCTCGGTGGCGGCCCTCTGCAACCTGGGGGGGATCAACCCGGGGCCCCTCACCCGGGAGATGGCGCTGGCCACGCTGGGTCAGCTGGAGGTCGACGAGGACGAGGGGGCTGCCGACCAGGACGAGGAAGCCGCCGATGAGGAGCCCGAGGCCCTCACTCCCCCCTCCGCGGCGCTCAGGCACTTCGCAGGTCGGTACTGGAGCGACGAGGTGGGCGCCGAGCTGGAGATCCGCTGGGCGGGGGCCGAGCTGAGGCTCTTCCGGCCCGGGAGCACGTCGGCGCAGTCGCTGGACTGGGTGGAGGGGGACCGGTTCCGCAGCGGCGGATGGACCCTGGAGTTCGAGATGGACGAGAAGACCGTCACCGGACTCCGGCTGGACGCCGGGCGGGTGACCAACCTTCTCTACAGCCGTGTGGAGGGGAGCTGAGAGAAACCCGGCTTCAGTGAACGGCGCTCATCCGGGCCTCCAGGATCGCTTCCGCCTCCCGGTCCACCACCAGGAGGAAGTCCAGGACGGTCTCCACCGCGTTCACGTAGAACCCGGGAGTGATGTTCTGGAAGGTGTCGCTCGGGTGGTGGTAGCCGGGGTGGTCCTCCACCCCGAAGTAGATGAAGGGGATTCCGGCCTCGTGGAAGGGGCCGTGGTCCGAGGCCATGGTCCAGTCGTCGCCGGGGGGAAGATCAGGCGAGTCGTGTCCCATGAGGAGGCGGACCGGGGCCTCGGCCGCCACCTCCTCCACCAGGGGGGTGAGGAACGGGTAGTGGTAGGTCCCCGCCGCATAGAGCTCGTCCACCTCGCTCCGGCTGATCATGTCCAGGTTCACGTTCATGATCACCTGCTCCAGGGGGACCGGAGGATCGGTGATGAAGGCCCGGGCCCCCTGGAGGCCCATCTCCTCGGCGTCCAGGGCGGCGAAGACGATGGAGTGCTCCGGGGGGGTCTCCAGAAAGTAGGCGGCCAGGGCCAGGAGAGCCGCCGACCCCGAGGCGTTGTCGTCGGCCCCGTTGAAGATCTCTCCGTCCTGCATCCCCAGGTGGTCGTAGTGGGCGGTGACGACCACGTATCGTTCGGGGTGGACCGTTCCCTCCACCTTCCCCAGGATGTTCAGTCCCTCGTACTCCTCCGAGTCACGGCGACTCGTGAATGAGAACGACTGGGTGCGGGCCCCGGCCACCGGAGCCAGCCCCAGCCCGTCGTAGCGATCCAGGAGGTAGCGCTGGGCCCGCTCGCTGCCCTCCGAGCCGGTCCGGCGTCCCTCCATGGAGTCGTGGGCCAGGACCGAGAGGCTCTCCAGGAGCTGGTCGGAGGAGATCCGTTCTGCGGCGACGTGGAGGGTGTCGGGTCCCGAAAGCGCCGTCGCCCCGGCCGGGACGGCGGTGCCCGGCTGGGCGGCAGCAAGCCAGATCAGGAGGACCATGACGCCCCCCGCCATGGCCGTCGGACGAAGGAACGGGGTGCTGAGCAGGGAGGCGAGCCGGTTGGATCGGTGCATGGAGCTTCGGGGTCAAAGAAGGGTGATCCGAATCGCGATACGATACACCGGCTGCGGGGTAGGGTTCTGGCACCGAAGCCGGCGTCCATGACGTGTCCCAAGACCGTGAAATAGCCAATGAAGACGAACTTTCCACTCCCCCGCCTGAGCGTTCTCGCGACCGTCATTCTGTTGGCGGCCCCCGTCTCCGCCCAGATCACGAACCAGGAGTACGCCGAGCGGCGTGAGGCGTTGGCGGCCCAGTTGGAGGAAGGCCTGGTCCTGGCGGTGGGGAGTGCGGCCCCGCCGCAGGATTACATTCCCTTCCACCAGAACTCGCCCTTCCGGTACCTCACCGGGTTCACCGAGCCCGACGCAGCCCTGGTCATGGAGGTCCGGGAGGGGCGCATCGCCTGGGAGACCCTCCTGGTGAACCCCCGAGACCCGGCCACCGAAACCTGGGAGGGCTACCGGGTGGGTCCGGAGGGCGCCCGGGAGGCCACGGGAATCGAAGGGCGCAGTGTGGAGGAGCTGGGCCATGTGATGGACTCGCTCCTGGCGGCCACGGAGGTGCAGGAGCTCCAGGTTGTGGGAGCGTATGACCCCGATGCGGCGATCCGGAACGACGTGACCCAGCGGGTGGAGGCGCTGGTTCGGGGTCATGATGGGCTCCAGGTCTCCACGGCCCCCAACCCGTATCTCACCACCCTCCGGGGGGTGAAGTCCGAGGCGGAGCTGGAGCTCCTCCGGAAGAC
Organism: Gemmatimonadota bacterium; assembly: GCA_003559555.1. GTDB lineage: Bacteria > Gemmatimonadota > Gemmatimonadetes > Longimicrobiales > Gaopeijiaceae > PWLA01. The sequence goes on from PWLA01000148.1 coordinate 7,215, forward strand.
CACCGCCATCACCGTGGAGGCTCACCGCCAGATGATGCAGGCGGTTCAGCCCGGGATGAACGAGTTCGAGATCCAGGCGCTGGTGGAGTACACCTTCCGACGCTACGGCTCGGAGCGGCCCGCCTTCGCCAGCATCGTGGGCTCGGGGCCCAACTCCACGATCCTCCACTACAACCAGAACGACCGCTTCATGGCTGACGGTGACGTCCTCCTGGTGGACATCGGCGCCGGCTACGGGGGGTACGCGGCCGACATTACTCGGACCGTTCCGGTGAACGGCACCTTCAGCGAAGCTCAGCGCGAGATCTACGAGCTCGTCCTGGAGGCCCAGGCCGCCGCCGAGGCCATGGCTCGGCCCGGGGTCCACTTCGGCCAGATGGCTCAGGCGGCTGCCGACGTCCTGGCCCGTGGGCTTACCGAGCTGGGGCTCATCGAGGCTCCCGACGCCACTTTCGAGGGGGAGAACGGCCAGGAGATCCCCCAGCTTCGCCTCTTCTACATGCATGGGTTGGGGCACGGGATCGGCCTCGATGTGCACGATCCCTGGCCCCCGATACTGGAGCCGGGGGTGGCGTTCACCATCGAGCCCGGCGTTTACGTGCGCCCGAACCTCTTCGACGAGGTGATCCCCGATACCCCTCGGAACCGGGAGCTCATGGAGGCCATCCGGCCGGCGTACGAGCGATACGTGAACATCGGGGTTCGCATCGAGGACGATTACATTGTCACCGAGGACGGGCTGGAGTGGATCTCCCCGGCCCCCCGACAGGTGGCCGATATCGAGGCCCTCATGGCCCAGCCGTGGGACGGACCCGCCGAGCGCGATCCGGAGTGGATGGAGTGGTACCGCCAGATGCGGTAGCCGAGGCCCCGCCCCTTCGCCTCCGGCGGCGGTTGGCGGGGATCGGGGCGGGGGTGGGCGCCGTCCTCCTTTTTCTGGTGCTCCAGGGCCGACCGGAGGTGGCGGAGCGGCTCCTGGCCCAGGGGATCCTGCCGGCCTTCCGCCGATCCCTCTCCCTCATGACGGCTCTGGTCCCCTTCTCGCTGGCCGAACTTGTGGTGCTGGTGGTCCTGGGGCTCCTGGTGGTGGGTGCCGTACGGGGTGTGAGACAGGTGCGTCGAGGCCAGGACCGGCTTCCCCGGACCCTCCTCCGGGGAGCCCTCCGGCTGGGCCACGACGTCGGGATCCTAGTGGCCCTCCTGGTGGTGCTCTGGGGCGTGCAGCACACCCGGCCGGGGCTGGAGGATCGCCTGGGAATCCAGATGGCCGGTGAGGTTGGGGTGGAGGAGATCGAGCCCCTGGCCGCCGCTGCGGTCCGGAGCGCGAACCGCTTCTACCGGGAGATCCACGGATCCCGGGATGCCGGCGCTCCCACCCCTGCGCCCCCTCGTCGGGAGATCCGCCACGAGCTGGACCGGGCCTGGGAACGGGTGGTGGCCCATTACCGACTTCCACCCCGGGCCACCCTCTCCCACGGTACGCCCAAGGCCTTCCTGTCCACCCCCCTGGTGCGGCGCTTCGGGATCTCGGGGATGTACTTCCCCTTTACCGGCGAGGCCCTCCTCCTGGCCGACCTGCCGGGGGTGCTCATGCCAAAGGAGATGGCCCACGAGATGGCCCACCAGCGGGGTTTCGCCTCCGAATCCGACGCCAACGTCCTGGCCTTCCTGGTGGGTCGGGAAGCCGCCGATCCGCGCATTCGCTACGCCGCCTACGTGTTTCTGCAGCGGCAGCTCCTGTCGGCGCTGGCCGAACTGGATCGGGAGCGAGCGGTCGCGGTGGCTGCCGAACGACATCCGGGGGTGAGGCGGGACCTGCAGGACCGGGAGCGCTACTGGGAGGTGGCCCGGGGATGGACCCGGGACGTGGGCGTGGGCCTGAACCACGCCATGCTCAGGGCCCATGGTGTGCCCGAGGGGATCGCCAGCTACCGGGGGAGCACGTGGGTCTTCGTGGCGCTGGCTCGGGAGGAAGGGGTGGAAGCCCTCCTGCCCCCCGAGGTGTAGCGTCTACGAGGTGGAGCCTCTACAGGGAGGCTTCCTGCCGCTCGGGCCGGGGCGCCGCTTCGTCCCGGGGAAGGGAGTTGAGGCAGACGGTCCCCTCCTGGGGACGACAGCGGCACGGGCCGTAGCGAAGGCCCACCTGACTATCGGCTCCAGTCACCAGGGGTTCCACCAGGTCGGCCAGCACGACGATGAAGCGGGGAGCGTCATGGGGGACCGGTACCCGGTGGAAGGCCAGTCCCCGTTCCTCGGCCTCCTCCCGGAGCTCGTGGTCCAGCTCCGCCAGCGTCTCGGACTGCTCGTGCATGAACGACACCGGATCCACCACCACCGTGTCGCCGTCGATCTCCTGGATCACCGACTCCACGTCGGGCTGGGTCCATTCCACACCCCGGTTGGCGTGGTTCTGATAGCCGATGACGTAGTCCTCCACCCCCAGGAGATCGGCCAGCTCCCGGCAGAACTCCTCCACGTACCGGCCGTAGCCGCTCCCCTCGTCCAGGTACTTGACCGGGGTGCCGTGGGCCGAGAAGACCAGGCGTGTGCCCGGATCGTCCAGGGAGACCCCCCCCTCGCGGACGACCTGACGGACGGCGTCGGCCCGGAGCTCCAGGTACCCCGGGTGGCGGTGCCAGCCGGTGATCCCCTGGAAGTCCACCTGGCTCCATCCCAACTCCTGGATCGCCTCCTGGACCTCGTTCAGCGCAGCCACGTTGGTGGAGTGCCCACAGAGGGGATAGATGGGGAGGCCGATGAGCCGCTCCACCCCGTCGGCTCGGGCCCGCTCTACCGTGTCTCGGATGAAGGGGGCGGTGAACTGGTAGGCCGAGTAGACGTGAAGCTCGTGTCCCCGCCGGAGGAGCTCCAGTCCCAGTTCCCGGGCCTGGGCGTCCGCCTGCTCGTTCAGGGGCGACCCTCCGATCTCCTCGTACTCGGCCATGAGCCCCGGGGCCCGCCGCTCTGCCAGCTCTCGACTCCGGGCCCGCCGCTCCTGGTCGGTCTCCTGGGGATCCAGCCGGGCGTTGGCGTAGAAGATCCGCTCGAGGAAGGGAACCACGGCCTCCCGGCTGGGGGTGGCGGGCTCACCGAAATTCAGGACGAGGATACCGACCTTCATGGAGTGTCTCCTGACGTTGAAACAAAGTGTGTGGCTCAGGTGGCGCTCTCGGCCCGGAGCTCCTCCAGGTCCACCGAGTGGACGAAGTCCACCACCGCCCGGACGACCTCGTGGTCGGTCTGGGGAAGGAGCCCGTGGCCCACATTGAAGATGTGCCCGGGCCGCCCACCCACCGCCCGCAGGATCTCGGCAGTCCGGTCAAGGGCAACCTCCCTACCCGCCAGGAGGGAGACGGGATCCAGATTTCCCTGAACGGCCCGATGCCGGCCCACCGCCTTCCACCCTTCATCGATCTCTACGCGCCAGTCCAGCCCGATCACGTCGCCCCCGGCCTCGGCCAGCAGGGGCAGCAGGGACGGGTTGCCGGTGGCGAAGTTGATGGTGGGAATCTCGCGCTCCCGGAGCGCCTGCAGGATGCGGCGGGTGTAGGGAAGCACCGACCGCCGGTAGTCCGCCGGTTTGAGGCTGCCAGCCCACGAGTCGAAGATCTGGATGACCGAAGCACCGGCATCGAACTGAGCCGCCGCAAAACGAATGAGTTGCTCCGACCAGTATGACATGAGCTGATCCCAGAGCTCCGGCTCCCGCCACATGAAGGCCTTGGTGCCGGCGCGCTCCCGGGTCCGGGGCGACTCCACCATGTAGGTCATGAGGGTGAAGGGGGCCCCGATGAAGCCCAGGATCGGGACCTCCAGCCGGCGACGCAGGATCTTCAACGTCTCCATGACGAAGTCCAGCGTCTCGTTGGGGTCGAAGGGCTCGAGCGAGCGGATGGCCTTTGCGTTGTCGTAGGGCCGGGGGAGCACCGGCCCGAGCCCCTTCTCGATCTTCACGTCGATCCCGGCCCCTACGAAGACGGTGGAGATGTCGGCGTAGAGGACGGCGCCATCGACGGGAAAGTACTCCAGGGGGAGCATGGTGATCTCGGCGGCCAGCTCCGGGTCCCGGGTCACCTCCAGGAGATCCCGGTTTCCCTTCAGGTCGTGGTAGCGGGGAAGCGACCGGCCCGCCTGTCGCATGAACCAGACCGGGGTGGTTGTCAGCGGTTCGCGGCGGACGGCGCGGAGAAGTCGGTCGTTCATGGAGGCGAGATCGAGTTGGAAACGGACGGGGCGGAGTCGCTTGTGCGGCACCCGAATCTATCACCTAAGTGCGACGAGCGTCATCCCACCCTGGAGTCGGGCCCCGGCGGTTGCCTCGCTGGGTCCGGGGCCCTTAATTGCGTGTTCCGGCATCCGGTGTTCCGGATCGGTTCCCGTCCTCCTTCCCCCACACGTCGTCCCGCCCCGCCATGGAGACCAAGCGACCCACCATTCCCGCCGCCGAGGAGATCCTCGGCGGGTACTTTCCCGTCCTGGACCACGGCTTCGTCTCGCTGGTGGACTACATGGGCTCCGACGAGGACGTGGAGCGGGCCGCCCGGGTGAGCTACGGGTACGGCACCCGAAAGAAGTCCGCCACCCGGGGGCTGGTCCGGTACCTCCGGCGGCATCGTCACACCACCCCCTCCGAGATGGTGGAATTCAAGTTTCACTGTGCCATGCCCATGTTCGTGGCGCGCCAGTGGATCCGGCACCGGACGGCCTCGGTGAACGAGTACAGCGGTCGCTACTCCCTCATGCCCCTTCTCTTCTACCGGCCCGAGGCCGAGCACTTCGCCCTGCAGGCGGCCCACAACAAGCAGGGCCGGGAGGGCGAGGCGGCCTCCCGTGAGCTTCTGGACGAGGCGATCCGACGGTGGGAGCGGGGCCGGCAGGAGGCGGCAGGGACGTACGAGTGGCTCCTGGAGGAGGACGTGGCCCGGGAGCTGGCCCGCATCGACCTTCCCCTCTCCACCTATACCCAGTGGTACTGGAAGATCGACCTCCACAACCTCCTCCACTTCCTGAGCCTCAGGGTGGACCCGCACGCCCAGTGGGAGATCCGGGCCTACGCCCAGGTCATGGCCGGCATGGTGAAGCGGGTCGCGCCCCTCTCCTACGAGGCGTGGGTCGACTACGACCTTCTGGGAAGCCCCATGAGCAGGGGCGAGCTGCAGGCCCTGGCCGGACTCCTGGAGGCCACCGAGGCGGGAGGCATCCGGACGCGGGCCGAAGCTCCGATCCTGGAGCCCGAGACCCTCTCCGAGCTGG
>PWLA01000246.1 GCA_003559555.1 Gemmatimonadota bacterium
CACCCCGATGGACCATGCGATCCCGCTACGGGTAGGGGGCGCATTCGCCCCGAGGCGGTTTCCAGCCCACTTCGGCGACCGGTCTCCGATCCGGACTCCGGTCTCCGACTCAGGAGGAATGCTTTTGGCTGAAGAACCCACACGCGGCCCGAATCGACCCGGCGCACTTCCGCCGGTCCAGGTTCACTCGGAGGTCGGTCGCCTCCGTCGGGTCCTCGTTCACGAGCCGGGGCCCGAGGTCGATCAGATGGTGCCTTCCATGATGGAGGTCCTCCTCTTCGACGACATCCTCTACGGAGAGCGAGCCCGGGAGGAGCATCGTACCTTCCGCCAGGTCCTGGAGCTCCTGGGAGTGGAGGTCATCGAAGCGCTGGATCTGCTCGAGGGGGCGCTGGAAGTGGAGGAGGGCAGGGCGTGGCTCGAGGCTCGGGTCCGGCCCCATCTCCTCCCCGAGTTCCAGGACCGCCTGAGTGCCATGACGGCCCGGGAGGCCGCCGAGGCGCTGGTGGGCGGCGTGCGTCGGTTCGGGGTTTCTCCCGCCCGATCGCCGGACGACCTCTTCGGCATCCGACCCCTTCCCAATTGGTGTTTTCAGAGAGATACCCAGGTGGTCATGGGTGATGCCGTCCTGTTCTCGGCCATGGCCAGTCCGGCCCGGTACCGGGAGGCGATCCTGGCCCGGGCCATCTTCCGGTTCCACCCGATCCTGGCTCCGGCGGACCTCCTGGCGGAGATGGCAGCGGACCGACCGTCTGCTTCCGGCCCCACCCTGGAGGGAGGAGACGTACTGGTCCTGTCTCCCGACATCGTGGCGGTGGGGCGTTCGGAGCGGACCTCGGCGGAGGGCGTGGCCCGGCTGGTGGAGAGGCTTCGGGGAAGGGAAGGGGGGCCCCGCTGGCTGATCCAGGTGGAACTGCCACGGGAGCGGGCCTTCATGCATCTGGATACGCTGTTCACCCCGGTGGACCGGGACATGGCCCTGGTCTTCCCGCCCATCATTCTGCCGGGTGGTTCCGGTGCGGCCAGGGTTGCCGAGTACGACCTGCACGCCTCGACCCCGTCCGAGCCCGTGATCCGCGACGATCTCCTGAGCGCACTGGCCCATCGGGGGCTCCATCTGGAGCCCGTCTCGTGCGGTGGGGACGACCCCATGGATCAGCAGCGGGAACAGTGGACGGACGGGGCCAATGCCCTGGCCCTCGCCCCGGGAGTGGTGGTCCTCTACGACCGGAACGTGCGAACCGCCGAGGAGCTTGCCCGCCGGGGCTTTCGCGTGGTGAAGGCCGCCGACCTCCTGGAAGGACGGGCGCGGGTGCGGCTCGAGGGGGAGGGACGCGCCTGCATCCTCGTTCCCTCCGGTGAGCTCTCCCGGGCACGAGGGGGGCCGCACTGCCTGACCCACCCTCTGATCCGGGATCCGGCCTGAAACTGGACCCTTCCAACCCTCAGCGGGCTCGTCCCTGCCTGGGGTCCACCTCCAGGGCCAGGCGCCAGTGGGCCATGGCTTCGGAGAGGGCCTCGTCCCCGCTTCTCCGCCGGATCAGCTCACCATAGAGAAATCGGGCCCCCGGGTGGAGCGGGTCCAGGCGTAGCGCCCGGTGCATCGCCGCCTCGGCATCCTGGAGTTCGCCTCGCGCCAGGTGCACCCGTGCCCGGAGGAGATGAGCGTCGGCGTGGCCCCGATCCCACTCCGCGGCCTGCCGGGCCCACTCGTCGGCCCCGTCCGGATTCCCCTCCAGGAGCCGGGCTCGTCCCAGGATGACGGCGGCGTCGGTATTTCGTCCTTCCACCGAGAGGATGCGCTCGGCGGTGGCCCGGGCTGCGGAAGCGTCCTTCTTCGCCAGCTCCATCTCGCCTTTCAGGATGAGGCCGGCCAGGTCCTCGGGGTCCTCGGCCAGGATCCGTTCCACCGCCTCGGCCACCGTGGCGTGGTCCCCGTGTCGAAGCGCCAGCACGCCCCGGACAAGCTCCCGATCTCCGGTATCCTCGATCTCCGTGATGAGCTGGCTGGCCTGGTCGTGAAGGCCCACCTCCACCAGTAGGATCGCCCGAATGGATGCCGGTCCCCAGTCCGGGTCCTGCAGCTGGGATCGGGCCTGGTCCAGATAGGCCCGGGCCTCGCTGGTGTCGTCGGGGCCGAAGGTGAGGCCGGCGGGCGCGTCGCCACACCCTGCCAGGAGCATGAGCATCCCTGCGAGGATCATGAGCGCCCTTCCGACCGATCCCACGCGGGTGATGAGATGGGGCGTCATGGTGCGGGGGATCGTTCCTCGAGGTGAGAAGGAAGCCTCGGCGTCGACAAGGAGGAGGAAAGGACGCGAAGGGTACACAAACCAAGAAACCCCCCGGGGTTCAAGTCCACCCGGGGGGCTCCTGTCGCGCTGGCGTACGTGGTGACCATTCATTCAGGACCATCCACTTGAGGATGGGCGGCCACGTTGTGCTTCCCCTCTGTCACGCGGTCCGTGACTCAGGGTCCCTCCAAGCTCAGAGGGTAGTCGGTGAAGTCCAGCGACCTTTCCACCGCCGAACCGGTGTCCTGACTCCCGGTCCGAGCCATCCGAGCAGCGTCCCGCTCGATGACCATGGCTTTCCGAAATCGCCTGGACGATAGCCAACGCTACCTGACCAAACGAGCCGCTTCCGGTAAGCTGATCCCATTCTACACCCCCCCTGACGACCCTGTCAAGAGGTAGATTTTCCAGGTGCCTCAACCATCCCGTTTTCGGGCCTGGAGGCGATGCCGGATTCAGCCGGCGCCCGAGGCCTCAGGCCTCCGCGTCCGGTGAGCCCTCCGCCGTCGCGCCTTCCTCCTCATCTGCATTCTTGCCCTCTCCCCCCTCCCCCGGATCCAGCGCATCCACATCCCCCGGATCCAGCGCGTCCACATCCTCCGGCTCCAGCGCATCCACACCCCCCGGGTCCAGCGCGTCCATGGCGTCGAACATGTGATCCCGGAGCTCCTGGTTGCGGGGGTCGTCGACGCTTCCGCTGAAACGCGCCGCCGCGGTCCACCACTGGGGGTCGATCCCGCGGTCGCGGTTGGTGCGCTCGAGGGTCTGGCCGAAGCGGCGGGTGGAGTCGGCCGACCCCACCACACGCTCCACGTCGTCCACGTCGCCCTTCACCTCATCCCATCGCTTCACCGTCCCCACCCTGGAGAAGCGGGACTCCATGATCCGGG
>PWLA01000041.1 GCA_003559555.1 Gemmatimonadota bacterium
ATCCCGCAACAGAACCGCACCAACTACGCCTCGCTGGCCTTCGGGGTCACCACCATCCACAACCCCTCGGCCAGCACCCAGCAGATCTTCGCGGCCAGGGAGATGGCCCAGGCCGGCGAGATCGTCGCGCCCCGGATCTTCTCCACCGGCACCATCCTCTACGGAGCCATGAGCGGAAGCCGGGCCGAGGTGGACGACATCGAAGACGCCCGCCGCCACATTCGCCGGATGAAGGCCGCCGGGGCCATCAGCGTCAAGAGCTACAACCAGCCGCGCCGGGATCAGCGCCAGCAGATCCTGCAGGCCGCCCGGGAAGAGGGGGTCCTGGTGGTGCTTGAGGGCGGGGCACTCTTCCAGCACAACATGAACCAGATCCAGGACGGCCACACGGGGGTGGAGCACTCGCTGCCCCTGGAGGCGGTCTACGACGACGTCCTACAGTTCTGGGGCTCGAGCGGGGCCGGGTACACCCCCACGCTGACGGTGGCCTTCGGCGGCCTCTATGGGGAAAACTACTTCTACCAGCACGACAACGTCTGGGAGAACGAGCGGCTCCAGACCTTCAGCCCGCCCCTGGCGGTGGAGGCCCGGTCCCGGCGCCGCACCATGGTTCCTGAGGAGGAGTTCAACCACATTCGCACGGCGTCGGTCGCCGGCGACCTGCTGCGGGCCGGCGTCAACGTGAACCTGGGCGCACACGGACAGCGCAACGGGTTGGACGCCCACTGGGAGCTCTGGTCCTTTGGGCAGGGGGGCATGACCCCATTGGAGGCGATCCGGGTGGCCACACTGAACGGGGCCCGTTACCTGGGGATGGACGCGGACCTGGGCTCGTTGGAAGAAGGCAAGCTGGCGGATCTGATCGTGCTGGAGGCCAATCCCCTGGACGACCTCCGCAACTCGGAGGAGATCCGGTGGACCATGGTCAACGGCCGGCTCTTCGACGCCCGCACCATGAATGAGGTGGGCAACCACCCCCGCGAACGCGAGCCCTTCTACTGGGAGGAGTGGGGGTGGCGGTGAGAACCCAGCGGTCTTTCCCCTCTCTGTTCAGGATCTCTCCAAACGGAGAGATTTTGGAGGGGGAAAGACCGCTCTGTGTGGCGGATTACGGGCGTGTCGGGGGACGCAGATCGATGGGTCTGGAGGATGTGGGTCTGGTGATGATCACCGGAGGACCGCGCCTCGGCACGGCGTTCAGCTGCCCAGGTACCGCTGGTTGAGTTGCTCCCACTCCGTGCTTCCCAGATAGTCCAGGAGGACCTGGTTCATCCGGTTCCGATCCGGGTGATCCAGGGGCAGGGCGATCCCGTAGTACTGCTCGGCGAAGGTGACGGGGAGCACGTGGGCGGTGTTCCGGAACTCCTGCTGGGCGTAGTAGCGGAGGATGGGCGCGTCGTGGACGAAGGCGTCCAGGCGGCCATCGGCCAGCGCCTGCATGCCCTCGGCGATGGTGGGGAAGGTCTCGGAGCGGATGAGTTCGGCGTCCAGGTAATCTACGGTGGCGGACTGGGCCAGGGCCCCCACCCGAACGTGGGGCAGGTCTCCGGGTCCGCCCACCCGACTCTCGATCTGGCTCACCGTGAGGCTCGAGGCGATGGAGGCGGTGAAGAAGGAGATGACGATGATGGCGGCGAACATCCAGACGAAGCCCACCACCCGGCCGCCGATGGTCCGGGGCGCTTTGTCGCCGTATCCCACCGTGGTCATGGTAACTGCGGCCCACCAGAACCCGCTCCCGATCCCCTGAACGGGGCTACCTCCGAACTCCTCCGGGTTCTCGACCCGTTCGAAGATCCAGACGAGGAGGCCCCAGAAAAGCAGCAGTCCCATGAGGAGCAGCACAACCCACCAGAGCTCCGGGTCCAGGAGGGCCAGCAGCGCGCCGCCGAGGCCGACCGGCTCAGCCGGTACCGCGATCCCGAGCCCCGTTACGAAGAAGGGATGGGTGAAGTCCACCCGGTCCTCCCGCTCCGACGTGATGGTGAGCGCCGAGGCGGCGGCGTAGAGGGTGTTCTCCTCCACCCCGGCCAGCATCCCCTCGATGTCCAGCTCCTGGAAGGTGTAGTCCAGCTCCAGCTCTCCGGCAATGTGCTCCCACAGCCCCACGGTGAGGCCGTGGTAGGAGCCGTCGTCCTCCTGGATGACGAAGGGCGGGACCACCCGCGTGCCCACCACCACCGGATCCTCCTGGGCGGCCGCGGCCGCCGGCAGCAGGCTCATGGCAACCCCTGCGGCCACCACCAGCGCTACGGAGAGGAGCCTGGCGGCGGGGGGGAAGAGGGCTCGGGCAGAGGCGTCTGGCATCATAGCGAATGGTCGTGGGTGGCGAGAAAGAGTGTCAGCCGGGGATCGGATTCATGGCATCGTTCCCCGCATGCGAGTTCGACAAGTGTGGGAGAGCCATGGGGTGACGCAAGGGGCGAAGGGCGGTATCCCCGCCGGCGCCCTCGACGGATCGGGGGGCGGTCCCGTAGTTTGACGATTCCGTGAGTACCACCCCAGTCCTGGATCCTGTCATGTCGCCATCTTTCGTTCGATTCCGTACGTTCGTGCCCCTGGTTCTCCTGGCCGCTATCGGCCTCCTGGCCACCCTTCCCGGCTGCGGGCTCCGCTCGGGTCCGGACGAGCCGCCCGCGCCGATCGCCGAGGAGGAGCCAGAGGTGGATGAGCCCGAGGAAGAGGAGCCCCGGCCAGGTCCCCCCGCACGCCCGGGCCCCGACGATGACGACGACCTTCAGCCCTACGACTCGGTGATCACCGAGGACGCCATCACCGGCGAGGGGCTCTTCATCGTGCACCAGATCGACGACGAGCTCTACTTCGAGATCCCCACCCACGAGCTGAACAAGGACATGCTCCTGCTGGGTCGGGTGGACGAGGGAGTGGGGCTGGGCGGCTTCGGAAGCGGCCGGATCGGCCAGCAGATCGTCCGGTGGGAGAGGCACGACGACCACGTGCAACTTCGGGGGGTGACCTACTCGTCGGTGGCCGACACCACGCAGGCCATTGCCCGGGCCGTGCAGGCCCTCACCCGGGGACCCATCATCGCCAGCTTCGACATCGAGACCTTCGGACCCGACTCGGCGGCGGTCATCGAGGTGAGCGACCTCTACACCTCGAGCATTCCCGAGATGTCCCCGCTGCGAGGCGTGCAGAACAACCGCTCGTAC
>PWLA01000223.1 GCA_003559555.1 Gemmatimonadota bacterium
GCCGACTCCTCGACGGGAAAGGGCTGCAACTCCTCCCTCAGCGTCTCCAGAGCAGCTGGATACGTGGATCCGGTCAGGGGAGGGGCGATCACCATGGCGGCGATGCAAGCTCCCATCAGCCCCATCGTCATCCGGTCCCAGAAACCCCAGGGCTCCGACCAACCGGGAAGACGACTGGAGGAGGGGAGGTCGGAAGAGGACGCCATTGCCGGGGCAACTTCCTCCGGCTCGCCTTCCTCCGCGACGGGCACCGCTCCGGCCACTGCAGGAGCCGCCGTTTCTCCCTTCCGCATCAAGACGGCCCGGATGGCGTTGGCCACGTCATCGAAGCCCAGCACCACGGCCCGGACCATCCGCTGCCAGGCCACAGCCCGGGTGCCCACGCGGCTGGCCGTGGAGGTGGCCACGGCCGCACGCCCGGCGGACTGCAGCCCTACGATCCCCATGATGGCGTCCATGTAGAGGGCTACGGCGAACGCAAGGAGCACCAGCGCCACGTCGAGGCGGATCTCCCAGCTCGCCACGGAGAGCCGGGCCACCCAACCGTCGTGGGTGCGGGAGTGGCGGATGATCTCGAAGAGAAAGTGGATCCCCACCATGAGGACCAGCCAGAACAGGCTGAGCCACACGCTCAACACCACGGCAAAGCCGATGTAGATGGCCACGAAGAGCCAGCTTTCGTCGTGGCGCTGGATCCACTGACTGACCGTGGTCACCCTCGAACCCCCTCCTGTCTCAGGCGAAGAAAAATCGGGGGGACGCGTGAAGCGTGCCCTTGGCGTCTCCATCGTATCATACGGGGAGGACGGAGATTCCCGCCATGGGGACGGAAGACGCCTACCGCTCCCTACGCTCCACCGGCTGGTCGGTCACCGCGCCGGCCACAGAATCGTGCACCGCCCGTCGAAAGGGGATGTGCCGGGTGTTCTCCCGGGTGGGATTCACCCGATTGGTGAGGAGCACCACCCAGAGATCCAGCTCAGGATCGATCCAGATGGAGGTCCCGGTGAAGCCGGTATGCCCGAAAGATCGTTCGGAGAAGAACTACCCGGCCGAGGACCGGCCCGAGGGCGTGTCCCACCCCAGCGCCCGGGACGAGCTCTCCGAGACCCGGCGGGTGAAGTCCGCCAGCGTGCCACTCTCCACGAGCTCCACCGGGCGAGTCCGGGCCCGACTGCACGGAGCGCCGGACATGGGAACGTGCCCACAGGTGTCCACCCGTCCGCCCCGGGCCATCATCTCGGTGAAGACCGCCAGATCCGCCGCCGTGGAGAAGAGACCGGCATGGCCCGCCACACCACCGGAGACGAAGGCGTTCTCGTCGTGCACCTCCCCCAGCATGTGCCGCATCCGTCGCTCCCGGTCCACCTCGGTGGGTGCCGTCCGCAGCCAGAGCTCCCGGGGTGGGTTGAAGCCGGTGTCCTCCATGCCCAGCGGGCCGAAGACCCGCTCCTGGACGAAGTGTTCAAAGGGCTGGCCCGCAGCGGCCTCCACCACCCAGGCCAGGGTCAGGAACCCGATGTCCGAGTAGGTCGTCTCCGTGCCTGGCGCCTGGTCCAGCGCCAGGTCGTATACGGCCTCCCGGACCTGGTCCACTCCTTCCAGCTCGAGGAAGAACTGGCGGTAGGCCGGCAGCCCGCTCCGATGGAGGAGAAGGTCCCGGATCGTGACCGCCTCCTTCCGGCGATCTCCCCGAGCGAACTCCGGGAGGTGCCGCACCACCGGGTCGTCCAGCCCAAGCCGTCCCTCGTCCACCAGCGCCATGACCGCCGAGGTGGTGGCCACCACCTTGGTGAGGGAGGCCAGGTCGAAGAGGGTGTGGGGGGTGACGGGGGGGCTGTCCGGTGCCCAGTCCGTCCGCCCGTAGCCCCGGAGACGAACCAGCTCTCCCCTTCGTCCCACCGCCAGGGCCACCCCTGGCGCCACCGAGTCGGCAATGGCCCGGAGGATGTAGTGATCCAGCGCCTCGAGGGCTCCGGGGTCCATTCCCGCATCGCCAGGGTCCACCTCCAGGGGAGACCGGGTGCGGTCCAGCCACTCCAGCGGCGGAGGGGGGCCGGCTGCCGGGTCCAGGCCCTCCCCATCCGGCTCGCCCTCATCCCGCCTCAGGAGGCCCGCTTCGTCCAGGGCGTCCCGCCGCTCGTCGGCCCGGGCCGCCATCACCGGATCGGCGGCCCGCTCGATTCCCTCGCCCCGCTGGTGCAGGGGCGGGATGGAGATGGGGAGTCGCCCCTCCAGCGGAGCCGCCCCCAGCACCCCCCGGGCCGCCGCCCGCTGGCTCACCTCCCGGTCCCCCCAGGCCACCAGGTACGTGCCCATCTCCGGGAGCGCCGTCAGGAGATACGGGTTGCCGAAGGAAATCAGCACGGTGGGGGCTCCCTCGGCCAGCCGTGCGGCGAACTCCTGGAACTCCGGAGGCAGGGCCACCGATCCGGCTCCGGCCCGGGGCGGGAGGTAGACGCCCAGGACCACCAGGTCGGCGTCCGCCGCCCGTTCCACCAGGCCGGCGTAGCTCCCCTGGCCCGTCTCCGGTCCCACCCGCACCGCCTCGGCCACCCCCGGAAGAAGCCCGCCCACCACCGCGTTGAACTCCCGACCGGCGGTGAGGTCGTCCGACTCGGCCCACGTGATGGAGAGGATGCGGTTCGTGGCTTCCGGGTCCGGAGGCAGGAGCCGGTCCCGATCCCGCACCAGGGTCATGGACCGGGCGGCGGCCTCGTCGGCCAGGGCATGGTGGGCGGCCCGTCCCACCACCGCAGGCACCCCCTCCAGGGACACCGTCCGATCCCGATGGAGCCCGGCCCGGGCCTTGGCCTCCAGGATCCGGCGCACCGAAGCATCCAGCCGCTGGCGGGTGATCCGGCCCTCCTCGACCGCCTCTCGCATAGCCGCCGCCGCTCCTGGGATACTGGCAGGAATCAGGATCACGTCGGCCCCGGCCTCGAAGGCCAGCACCGCTGCCTCGCCGGCCCCGTATCCCTCGGTGATGGCCCCCATCCGGAGGGCGTCGGTGAAGAGGAGCCCCTGAAAGCCCATCTCCTCCCGGAGGATCCCGGTCATGAACTCGGGGGCCAGGGTCGCCGGCGGGGCATCGGGGCCCAGAACACCGGGCATGGAGACGTGGGCGGTCATGACCCCGTCCACACCTGCGTCCACTGCCGCCTGGAAGGGGACCAGCTCGACCTGGTCCAACCGCTGGCGATCGGCGGCCACCTCGGGGAGGGCCAGGTGCGAATCGATCCGGGTGTCGCCGTGGCCGGGAAAGTGCTTGGCCGTGGTCATGGCCCCACCCCGCCGGGCCCCCCGAATGAAAGCGGTGCCCAGACGGCTCACCTCCCCGGGGTCCTCGCCGAAGGCCCGGGTGTTGATGATGGGATTCTCCGGATTCGAGTTCACATCCATCACCGGCGAGAAGATCACGTGCACCCCCACGGCCCGGGCCTCCCGGGCCGTGGCCTCGCCGAAGCGCTCCACCATCCCCGCATCGCCCAGGGCGCCGAAGGCCATGGTGGGCGGAAAGCTGGTCCCGCCCCCCTGGGGCAGGAGGGTGGGCAAGGCGTAGGTGTGGGCGATCCGCATCCCCGGTCCCCCCTGCTCGAAGTCGGAGGTCACCAGGAGCGGAATGTCCGCCGCCTCCTGCAGGGCGTTCAGCTTCTGGGCATAGGCCAGCGGGGTGCCGATGGAGATGGCCACGCCCCCGATCCCGTCCTCCTCCACCCAGCGAAGGGTCTCCATGAACTCCGGGTCATCCAGCGAGGCATAGGCTCCGGAGATCCAGGGGAAGATGAGCTGGCCCACCGCCTCCTTCAGCGAGAGGGAAGCCAGCATCCGGTCCACCCACTCCCGGGCCTCGGCGTCCAGCTCATCGGCCAGATGGGGTACGCCGGCGACGGGGGTCGGTAGCGCCGGGGCCGGGGGCTCGGCGGGGCGGCAGGCAGCGATTCCCACCAGGAGGAGCAGCACGCCCCAGGCCGTCCTCACCACGGGCACCCCGCGCCCTGGAGCCGGGCCAGTCCCGGTCCTGGCCCCCCACCTCCGTCATCTCCACCCACCGATCCGACGGCCCCCGGGCTCCGAGGCGCCTGGGCCACGGTCCCGGCACCCAGCTGGATCCCGGACCCGATCTCGAAGTCCGGGGGGATTCGGGTCGGAGTCCTGCCCCGGATGGGGATCTCGCCGAAGAGGGACCGGGCGGCAGCTCGCTGACTGGCCTCCGATCCGCTCCAGGCCAGGAGGTAGGCCTGGGCGTCAGGGAACTCCGTCAGCAGGTACGGATTGCCGAACGAGACGACCACGTGGGGAATCCGGTTGTCGGCCAGGTCCTGAATGAACCGGGCCAGCTCCCGGGGAATCGCCACGCTCCCGGCGTACGCCACCGCCGTCACGTGGAGGGATACGACCACCAGGTCCGCGCTCCGACTCTGCTGCAGCAGGGCGCCGTACTCCGAGGCCGGGGTGTCCCGCCCCAGCGTCCGGGTGTTCAGCCGGGGGTAGGTCTGCCGGAGGCGGGAGTCGAAGGCCCTTCCGCCCATGAGGTCGTTCTGCCGGCGATAGGTCACCGACATGACGTTGGCCGTCCGGGTCCCCCTCAGAGGGAGGATCCCCCGCTCGTTGCGCAGGAGGGTGAGGGAGCGTTCGGCAATCTCCCGGGCAAGGTCGGTGTGGGCCGGGATCCCCACCCGACGATGAACCTCCTCCAGGTCCACCGTCCGCTCCCGGTGCAGCCCCATCTCCTCCTTCAGCGAGAGAATCCGGCGAACCGATTCGTCGATCCGCTCCTCGGCGATCCGTCCCGAGAGAACCGCATCCATGACCCCCCGGATAGCTCGATCGGGGCTCGGGGGCATGAGGAGCACGTCGGCCCCGGCCAGGACCGCCCGGACCGCCGCCTCCTCCCGGCTGAAGAGACGGTCGATGGCGTTCATGTCCATGGCGTCGGTGAAGACCAGGCCGTCGAAGCCCCATTCGTCCCTGAGGAGCCCGGTGAGGACGTTTCTGGAGAGGGTGGCCGGGAGACGGGCCTCCTCGGCGATCCGGGGAAGGGCGATGTGGGCGGTCATGATGGCCCCCATCCCGGCGTCCACCGCAGCCCGGAAGGGGTGCAGTTCGATCCGGTCCAACCGATCCCGGTCCGCCCGGATCACCGGGAGGGCCAGGTGCGAATCGGTCTCGGTATCGCCGTGGCCGGGAAAGTGTTTTCCGGTGGCCACCGCCCCGTGCTCCTGCATCCCCCGGACGAAGCACATCCCCAGCTCGCCCACTCGCTGCGGGTCTTCGCCGAAGGCCCGGGTATTGATGATGGGATTGTCCGGATTGGAGTTCACGTCCAGGACCGGGGCGAAGGGAATGTGGACGCCCAGCGCCCGCGCCTCCAGGGCCGTCACGCGCCCCATCTCGTAGGAGAGGACCCGGTCGTCCGCCGCCCCCACCGCCATGAGGGCCGGAAAGTCGGTGGCGCCTCCCAGGTCGTGGGCTCCGGGGAGGTGGGTGGCGCCGCGGAACCGGAAGCCGGCGCCGGTCTCCAGGTCTGCGGCCACCAGGAGGGGGACGTTGGAACGCCGTTGCACGGTGTTCAGCTTCGCAGCCACGTCCATGGGAGTGCCCACCGACATGATGATGCCCCCGATCTCGTCCCGGTCGATGAGGCGAGCCAGCCGCTCGAACCCGGCCGAACCCTCCGGCGCGAAGTCGCCCATGACCCAGGGCATGATCATCTGGCCCACCTTCTGCCGGAGGGTCATACGCTCCAGCATGGCTTCGGTCCACGCCCCCTCCCGGGCGTCGGCCCACTCGCCGGGATCGTCCAGGGGCGCAGGGGGGATAACCTCGTCACGCCAGCGAACCGGGGTCCGGTCGCCGGGCCGGATGGCGTCGTCCGGCGGAGCGATCCGGGCGGTATCGCGGTCGGCGGTGTCGGGGGCCACTGGATCCTGGACCTCCGGTTCGTGGACCTCCGGGACCGGCGCCGGCTCCTGGGGAGGCGTGGAGGTGCAGGCGCCGACGATCAGGAGGACGAACAGGGGGAGGGTTCGGATGGTCTTGCCGCGCATGCCGAAAGCGCCGGGAGTGGTGTAGGAAAAGGTGGCCCTGCGTTGACCCGACGGAGGCCGGAGACGAGTTTCGACCCGGTCCGTCGGTTCGACGGAGGCAAACTGCCGTTGGAATGATGCCCAAAGTAGGGAGAACCCCATGGTGCGACAATCCTCTCCGGGTGGGACCGACCGCCGTGGCCGGCCGACTCGACTGCTCCTGGTGGCGGCTCTGACCCTGGCACCGGTGCTGGCGGGCTCCTGCTCGGCCCCGGGAGACGCCCGGGAAGGCCCCTCGCCCGCCGTCCGACCCGGCATCCAGGTCCTTCTCTCCGATTCACTACACCTGATCACCGGTCGGAGAGCCGGTCTGGTGACGAATCACACCGGAATCGACGCCCACGAGACCCCCACCATCGACCGACTCTTCCATCAGGAGGAGGTGGAACTGGTGGCCCTCTACTCTCCGGAGCACGGAATCCGGGGCACGGCGGAAGCCGGGGAGCTGGTGGACCACGAGGTGGACGAAGCCACCGGCCTTCCGGTCCATTCCCTCTACGGCGAGACGCGCAAGCCCACTCCCGCCATGTTGGACGGGGTGGACGTGCTCCTCTTCGACATCCAGGACATCGGCACCCGCTACTACACCTATGTCTACACCATGGGGCTGGCCATGGAGGCCGCCGGCGAGGCCGAGATCCCCTTCGTGGTGCTGGACCGCCCGAATCCGGTGGGGGGAAGCCTGGTACAGGGGAACGTCCTGGAGACGGACTTCTCATCGTTCGTGGGCATGTACCCCATCCCCATGCGGCACGGGATGACCCCGGGCGAGCTGGCTCGCCTCTACCGGGACGCCTTCGGGGTGGACGCCCAACTCCACGTGGTCCCCGCCGCGGGCTGGGAGCGGGACATGCTCTTCTCCGATACCGGGCTCCCCTGGCGGGCTCCCTCGCCCAACATGCCGGACGTGGAGAGCGCGCTTCACTACCCGGGAACCTGCCTCTTCGAAGGGACGAACCTCTCGGTGGGCCGGGGCACCTCCCGGGCCTTTCAGCAGGTCGGTGCGCCCTGGCTCGACGGCCAGGAGCTGGCCCGGGCCATGAACGCTCGGGACCTCCCGGGCGTGACCTTCGAGGCCGTCACCTTCATCCCCCGGGACCCTGGAGACGGAAAGTTCGCAGGCGAGGCCGTCGAAGGGGTCCGACTCCGGGTCACCGATCCGGCCACCTACGATCCAGCCGTCACCGGGGTTGCCCTCCTGGTGGAGAGCCGTCGTCTCTCCGGGGATCGGTGGAGCTGGCGAGCGGCCCACTTCGACCGGCTGGCCGGCACCGACTCACTGCGCGACGGGATCGAGGCAGGACGGGAGGTGGAGGAGCTCACCCGGGACTGGGCCGCACAGATCGAGTCCTTCCTCCCCCTGCGGGACGCCGCCCTCATCTACGAATAGCGGAGGGCTACTCGCCCCCGATGAGGCTCCGGAGGAGTCGCCCAAGGAAGGAGCGACCTTCATCGCGGGCATGGTCCTCGGCGCTGGCCCGCATGCGGTCATAGGTCATCTGGACCAGGGCCGATGCGGGAGCGCGGCGGACCACGAAGCCCATCCGCTCCACCGCCTCCAGGTACTGCTCCCGGTCGTAGTAGTCCAGTGCCTCGGAGTAGGCCAGCACCGTCTCGGCGTCCTCGATCCGGTTCTCCTCCTGCCACGCCCGGAACTCCTCCTGCTCCTGGTCGGAGAGGGCGATCTGCATCCCCTCGATGAGGGCGGCTGCCAGCTGTTCCTGGATGGTGAAGAACTGGTCCTCGGTACCGGATGCATTCACTCCCCGGACGATCTCGGCGGTCTCGGTGTGCGTCAGGTGGGCCTCCACCCGGATATCAGGCTCGATCCCGGTAAA
This sequence comes from Gemmatimonadota bacterium, assembly GCA_003559555.1. Classification (GTDB taxonomy): domain Bacteria; phylum Gemmatimonadota; class Gemmatimonadetes; order Longimicrobiales; family Gaopeijiaceae; genus PWLA01. Next base: position 7,928 of record PWLA01000223.1, read on the forward strand.
GGAACCGGTGACCACGTATTCGGCGGCCAGAATCCGGCCAGCCGCCAGAGCAGTCGCCGGATCGGAGTGCTGACTTCGGCTCAACTCCTGCTCATCGATCAGATCCTGGAGTCGGGACCGTTCCACCACCCGGATCATGCTCAAGCCGGAGAGGTCGGTGATGAGCATCTCGGCAAATCCCTTCCCCAGGGGATCGAACCGCTCGGCAGCCGTATGGTTGTCGAAATAGAGGACCGCTACAACCGTCCGATGGTCAGCTGCGTCCCCGTCCTGGGCCGCGGCCTCGGTTGGAAGGGTCCAGGCCAGGACGCAGACGATTGCGAGGAGGAGGGCGCTGGAACTCTGCATGGGTGAAGACTCCACAAAGGGAGGCGTTGGCCGAGCTGACCCGCAGGTCACCCGGTAGATTATACGAGTAGAGACCCGGGTTCAGCCAGGCCGCGCCGGTGCCCCGTGCGCCATCAGGTCACAGCTGCGCCGCACTCACGGCTCACCCGGGCCAGGAAGGCGGTCTGGAGCCGGCGGGTGAGGGGCCCCACCGTTCCCTCGCCCACCGGCCGACCGTCGAGCCGGACAGTGGGTCGGACCTCGGTGGTCGTCCCGGTGAAGAAGATCTCGGCAGCCTGGTGGGCTTCGGCCAATGAGACGGGCCGCTCCTTCACCGGAATCCCGTTCTCCCGCGCCAGCCCCAGGACGATCTCCCGGGTAATGCCCGGGAGGATCTGGTTGGAGGCGGGGTGGGTCGCCAGGGTGTCGCCAAAGACGAAGAACACGTTGTTGTGAGCGCCCTCCAGGGCCAGCCCGTCCCGAACCAGGAGGGCGTCGGTCGCTCCCCCTTCCCTGGCGTCCTGCTGGGCCAGCACCTGCGGGAGGAGCTGGATCGTCTTGAGGTCGGCCCGCGCCCAACGGCGGTCGACCACGCTCACGGCGCTGAATCCCTTCTCCCACGCCTCCCGGGTCGGACGTTCGAAGGCCCGGGCCCAGGCGTATACGGTGGCGGGGACCGATGGATCCGGAAAGTGATGGGTCCGGGGCGCCGTACCCCGGGTCACCTGCAGGTAGACGATGGACATCTCCTCGTCCTCCAGGTCGTTCCGCCGCAGGAGCTCCCGGTGAAGCTCCTCCAGGCCCTGGGGGAAAGCCATCCGAAGCTCCTTCGTGCCCCGCTGGAGACGGGCCAGGTGTCGGTCCAGCGCCAGGAACCGCCCGCCGTAAGCGGGGGTCACCTCGTAGAGCCCGTCCCCGAACAGAAACCCTCGATCATCGGGCGAGATGCGGGCCCGGGAGCGAGGCATGAACTCGCCATTCAGAAAGACGGTGCCGCCCATCAGTTCACGTCCCGTTTCTCGAGCCGGTCGAACTCCTCCAGGAGTTCCGCCTCGTGGACCTCCTCGGCTTCGGCGTCAGCGGTCTGGTCGTTGAGCGAGGTGTCCAGATCATCTCCCTCGCTGGCGTCCACCGACTCACCGGCCTCGAGCTGCGGCGCCTCCTTCTCTTTGGCCGGGGCAATGAGCCCCATCTCCCGCTTCAGGGCCAGGAGACGGCTGTCCATCTCGTCGTCGCCCTGTTCCAGCATGGCGAACTCGTCCTCCAGGGTATCGCCGGTGAGGCTTTCGGAGACCTCGGCGGCGGCCAGGGTCTTCCGCTCCGATTCCTCGATCCGCTCGGCCATCCGGTTGAAGGCGTCGAAGGCCGAAGTGTCCGACAGCCCGGACATGGTCTCGTGGATCCGCTTCTGGGCCTGGGCCCGCTTCTGCTTGGCGATGAGAAGATTCCGCTTCCGCTTCGCCTCCTCGATCCGGTCGTTCAACTGCTTGAGAGACGCCTTCAGCTTCTCGGTTTCCTGGGCCTGAGCCTGCCACGTCTGTTCCAGGGCCTGGGCCCGCTGGGCGTGCTCCTTCTCCCGGAGCAGCGCCTGCTTGGCCAGATCGTCCCGACCCTCCTGGACCGCCAGCACCGCTCGCCGCTCCCAGTCCCGGGCCTGCTTGGCCTCGTTCTCGACCTGCGCCCGGAGCTTGCGCTCGTCGGCAATGGCGGCGGCCACCTCCCGCTTGGCCTTCGAGAGTTGGTCCCGCATATCCAGAATGATCTGGTTCAACATCTTCTCCGGGTTCTCGGCCCGGGCGATGAGATCGTTGATATTGGACTTGAAGAGCGTCGAAATCTTCTGGAAGATGCTCATTGGTTCAGCCCTCCGACGGGCGCAGCGGCTACCAGTTCCTTGATCGTTTCCATATGGCCGGACGCGGCCATCTGCAAGCTCTCCAGCGAGGCCTGGAGCTGGCCGTAGTCCAGGGACTCGAGCTGGAGGCTGAGGCCCAGGACGAGCTCCTCGCCTTCGAGGCCGTAGGCGCCGTGGACCACGTCCGCGGCGTTCAGTTCCAGCAGAGTCCGGTAGAGCTCCTCGAGGGAGCCCTCGGTGTCCGGAAGGTCCATCACCTTGAGCCGGAGGATCAGCAGGGGTGGGGAGTGGTTCACCACGATGGGGAGCTGCTCGTCCCGACTTCGGACCAGATACATCCCCTCGGCGATCTCCTCGTATTCCAGATCCATGCGGATCAGGTAGCTTTCCAGGTCCTCGCGCGTGACCATCTGACCTCCGTGGGTTGGGGCGACCACACGGCCGACCCGTGATTCATTGGAACCTCTCGACGCCTTCCACTACGCCCTCGGGCGGGGCGAAGATTCACGTCAACCCTCCTCAAGTTTAATACTTCGCAGGCTTCGGGGCATCAGGCCCCTACTGCCTCCGGTACCGCCAGCGCCGGAGCCAGGTACTGGCCGGTGAGGGAATCCGGTGTCGCCGCCACCTCCTCCGGCGTGCCTTCCACCACGACCCGGCCGCCGCCTTCGCCTCCCTCGGGGCCCAGGTCCACAATCCAGTCCGCCGTCTTGATCACCTCCAGATTGTGCTCGATGACCATGACGGTGTTCCCCCGGTCCGCCAGGCGATGCAGCACCTCAAGGAGCACCCTGATGTCCTCGAAGTGGAGGCCGGTGGTGGGCTCGTCCAGAATGTACAGGGTATCGCCGGTGGCCCGCTTGGCCAACTCGGTGGCCAGCTTGACCCGCTGAGCCTCGCCGCCCGAGAGGGTCGTGGCGGACTGACCCAGGTGCACGTAGCCCAGCCCCACGTCGCTGAGGGTCTGGAGTCGATTCCGGATCCGGGGAACGGGCTGGAAGAACTCCAACGCGTCGTCCACCGTCATCTCCAGCACGTCGGCAATGTTGCGACCCCGGTAGTGCACGTCCAGGGTCTCCCGGTTGTAGCGTCGTCCCCGGCAGACGTCGCAGGGCACGTAGACGTCCGGGAGGAAGTGCATCTCGATCTTCACCAGGCCATCGCCGGAGCAGGCCTCGCAGCGTCCTCCCTTCACATTGAAGGAGAAGCGTCCCTGGGCATAGCCTCGCATCTGGGATTCCGGAAGCTCGGCGAAGAGCTGCCGGATGGGGGTGAACACCCCGGTATAGGTGGCCGGGTTGGAGCGGGGCGTACGGCCAATGGGGGACTGATCCACCTCGATGACCTTGTCCACCGCCTCGATCCCGTCGACGCCGTCGTGAGGAAGCCCCGGATCCCGGGCCTGGTAGAGGTGCCGGGCCAGAGCTCGGTAGAGGGTTTCGTTGACCAGGGTGGACTTGCCCGACCCCGAGACGCCGGTGACGCAGATAAAGCAACCCAGCGGAAAGGCCACATCCACCGCCTTCAGATTGTGCCCTCGAGCACCCCGCAAAACCAGCTGTCGCTGGGGATCCACCGGTCGACGTTCTTCCGGGACGGGGATCCGACGGTCACCCCGGAGATAGGCTCCGGTGAGGGAGCGGGGCGCCGCCTCCAGGTCGTCCACCGTCCCCTGGGCCACCACCTCGCCCCCCTTCCGTCCGGCACCCGGCCCCAGGTCCACCACATGGTCGGCGGCCCGGATCGTGTCCTCGTCGTGCTCCACCACCACGACCGTGTTGCCCAGGTCCCGGAGTGCCTTCAGCGTCTCCAGGAGTCGCTCGTTGTCCCGCTGGTGCAGCCCGATGGAGGGCTCATCCAGGACGTAGAGGACCCCCACCAGTCGGCTCCCGATCTGGGTCGCCAGGCGGATCCGCTGGCCCTCTCCCCCACTCAACGTGTGTGCCGAGCGCCCCAGGGTCAGGTACTGGAGACCCACGTCGGTAAGGAAGCGCAGCCGCTCCCGCACCTCCTTCACGATGGGTCCGGCCACCTCCGTGGAGAGGGGACGCACGGCCAGGGGCTCCGGGGCGTCGGCGTCCCGCTCCTCGCCGGCCACCGGAAGCGCCCGGAAGAACTCCAGCGCCCGGTCGATGGGCATCTCGCCCACCTCACCGATGGAGCGGTCCCCCACCGTCACGGCCAGGGACCCGGGCCGCAGGCGGGCCCCGCCGCAGGCGTTGCACGGGAGGACCGACATGAATCGGGAGAGCTGATCCCGGACGCTCTCCGAGGACGTTTCCCGGTACCGCCGATCCACGCTGGCCACCACCCCCTCCCAGACCTCGGTGTAGCTCCGGTTCTTTCCCTTGCGTCGGTACGGAAACCGGATCTTCATGCGTCCCGATCCGAAGAGGATGGCCTCCCGCACCTCCGGGGCCAGATCCTGCCACGGAGCAGCCGGGTCGAACTCGTAGGCCTCAGCCAGCCCGGGGAGAACCGAGCGCTTGAGGTGGCCCGAAGGCTCACCCCAGGGAAGGACGACACCCTCCAGGATGGAGATGCTGCCGTCGCCCACCACCAGCTCGGGACTCACCTCCCGACGGGTGCCCAGACCGTCACATTCGGGGCAGGCCCCATAGGGTGAGTTGAAGGAGAACTGCCGGGGCTCCAGCTCCGGGAGCGAGGTTCCGCACCCGGTGCAGGCGTAGTGTTCGGAAAAGAGATGGGGCGAGGGGTCGCTCCCGTTGTCGGTGTGCTCCAGGACCTCCACGATGCCGTCGGCGGTCCGGAGCGCCACCTCCACCGAATCGGCAATCCGGGACCGATCCCCCTCCCGGACCACCACCCGATCCACCACCACCGAGACATCGTGGTTCTCGTAGCGATTCAGGCTGGGCGGATCGCTCAGGTCGTACGTCTCCCCGTCGACCCGCACCCGGACGAAACCGTCCTTGCGTGCCTTCTCGAAAAGCTCCCGGAACTCTCCCTTCCGCCCCCGGACCAGGGGAGCCAGGAGCTGGATCCGGGTCCCTTCGTCCAGCTCCAGGATCCGATCCACGATCTGGGTGGCCGATTGCCGGAGGACGGGCTCGCCGCACTCCGGGCAGTGGGGGATGCCCACTCGAGCCCAGAGGAGCCGCAGGTAGTCGTAGACCTCGGTGACGGTCCCCACCGTGGATCGTGGGTTCCGGGAGATGGTCTTCTGCTCGATGGAGATGGCAGGCGAAAGCCCCTCGATCCCGTCCACATCGGGCTTCTCCATGAGCCCCAGAAACTGCCGGGCGTAGGCCGAGAGGGACTCCACGTAGCGCCGCTGGCCCTCGGCGTAGATGGTGTCGAACGCCAGCGAGGACTTCCCCGAGCCCGAGATGCCGGTGATCACCACCAGACGCTCCCGGGGCAGCTCCAGGGAGATGTCCTTCAGGTTGTGCTCCCGGGCCCCCCGGACGACCAACGACTTGCGGGCCATCCGGCTAGAAGGTGCCCCTGAGCTCGCGGAGGGCGGCGATCCGATCCTCTGTGGGAGGATGGGTGCTGAAGAACCGGGCCATGGAGCTCATGGCTCCCTGGCCACGGAGGGGATTCACGATGGCGAGGCTGGCCCCGGCCTGGTTCACGTCCATGGGAATCCGTTCGGCGTATCCCTCCAGTCGGGCCAGTGCATTGGCCAGTCCGTCGGGGCTCCCTGCGATCCGGGCGCCGGTGGCATCGGCCTGGAACTCGTTGGTCCTGGAGATGGCCCCCTTCACGATCATGGCCCCGATGGGCGCCAGGATCATGATGAGGATCATCACCAGCAGATTCCGGTCCCGGCCCCCGAAGAAGACCCCCCAGCGGGCGATCATGACGATGGCACCGGCCATGGCGGCGGCCAGCGTCGAGACCAGCATGTGCCGATGCTTGATGTGGGCCAGCTCGTGGGCGATGACGCCCTCCAGCTCCTGCCGATCCATGAGCCGAAGCAGGCCCGCAGTCACGCAGACCACCGCGTGCTTGTGATTCCGGCCCGTGGCGAAGGCGTTGGGCTGCTCCTTGGGTGCGATGGCCACCGTGGGCATGGGCAGGTCGGCCTGTTTCCGGAGCCGGTCCACCATCTGGTAGAGCTCGGGAGCGTCGTCGGGCCCTACCGTCCTGGCCTTGTACATCTTCAGGACCATCCGGTCGCTGAACCAGTACATTCCCACGTTCATGACCAGGGCGATGACGAAGAACGTCATGGCCATCTGCTCGCCACCGATGGCCCCGCCCACCAGGACCATGAAGACCATGAGCCCGGTCATGAGAAGGAAAACCTTGGCGTAATTCATCTATCGCTCACCTCGTGATGTCTGTTGGATCGTGCAGGATGTCCATCTCAACGGTATACCCCTGGCGCCGCCTCCGGTGCCGGGATCAATACCCCCACTCCCGGACGATGGAGAAGCCCAGGACCTTGTCCAGCCGAAGCCCCAGGTCGCCGAACCCGGACGCGGGTTGTCGGGCGAAGCGATCCTCCAGCACAGCCTCCAGCATCCAGAGGTCGGCAAACCGCCACTCCAGGCGGGCGCCGGGGAACTGGGTCTGGGTTCGGGCGCCCAGACCGGTGAGGGGACGGAGCATGACGGCCATGAAGAGGTTGTCGGCCAGGTACTGGCCCACCTCGATCTGGGTCTCGGCGAAGGTGCCTCCGATGGCCCCCATAGCGCCCAGCTCTCCCGCCTCACGGGTCTGGGTGATGGTGAAGTAGTCCACCCCGAACTGCTGGGCCACCACCTGACCCAGCTGGGTGGCGATGGCGCCCACCCCGACGCCCACTCCGGCGCCGGCCGCACCCTCCAGGATCGAGGTCTCTCCCGAGGCCAGGGCGTAGGACGGACGTCCGAAGATCAGATAGCTGATGAGGTCGGACTCGGCAATGGGCGGCTGCGCCTCGGAGCTGAGATCCACCCGAAGATCGGTGAGGGTCCCCCCCACGTTGGCCAGGATCTCGAGGGGCTCGCCCCCCTCCCGGCGGAGCCGATGCACCGCCTGGATGTCCAGCGCCGGGTCGATCCCCGGCGTGCCCACGAACTCCACCGTTCCCTCCTGCACCTGGAACTGGCGGCCAAAGGCCGAATAGACGCCGCGGGTGGCATTCAACGTCCCCACCAGCAGGACCTCCCGACTCGGCCGGTCGAAGGTGACGATGAGTTCTCCGCCCATCTCCACGTTCATCTCCCGGCTCCGGAGCCAGAAGTCCCGCTGGATGACCACGTTGACGTCGTCGATTCGCAGGTTCTGGATGAAGGGATTCTGGGCCGCCTCCAGCGCAGGCCGGGTGGCCACCAGCATGGTGTCCACCACGTCGAAGAAGGCCGGATCCGTCAGGTCCACCACCTCGGCGGTCCGGGCGAACTCCTCCACGAAGATGATCCCCTGATCCACCCGGATCCGTCCGCCGATCCGGGGACGGGTGTAGGACCCGGTGAGCGTCACTTCGCCTCCTACTCGGGCAGTCAGGTCCCGCCGATCCACCGCCTGGAAGTTGGAGGCGGTCACCCGGAGGTCGAAGCCCGGATCCGCCAGATCGGCCAGTGAGATCGTTCCGCTCACCTGGGCCGTTCCCCGGGCCCTGGCCTGGGCATCGACCTCCACCGTCCCATCTTCCCTGAGATCAAGGGTGCCGGCCACTTCGGTCATGTGGAGGCCCTGTTCGGGAAGCGACAACGCACCGGATCGAAGAGTCACCCGCCCCGAGGGACGCAGATCGCGGGTGGTGCCGCGGACGTGCACCTCTCCATCCAGAACGCCGTCCACGTTCTCCAGGACTTCCAGGAAGGCCAGCGCCGAGGCCGCCGGGAGCGAATCCAGTCGGAGCGTGGCGTCGACGCTCCGGTCCGGGAACCGGTCCTCCACCGTCTGGAAGGAGAGGTCCAGGGGCACACGGCCCTCGGCGGTGAGGAGCCGCCGGCCGTCCATCTCGGCCATGAGCTCGGTGTGGGCCATCCCCTCGGAATAGTCGAAGGTCCCTTCCACCCGCGAGAGAACCGTCTCGCCGGTGCGGAAATCCGAGAGGGTGAAGAGCCCGTTCATCCTGGGGGCGTCGTACGGACCCGCAATGGACACGTCCAGGTCCAGGAACCCCCGGGGCGCATCGGCGATCTGCAGGATCGAAGCCAGCCGGTGGATGTCCGCCCCCTGGGCCTGGACCCGGAACTGGGACTCCCCGTCCAGGGCGAATGTCCCCTCGGCCTCCATGTACACGCTGGAGATTCCCTCCGCATCCCCCTCCATTACCGGTCGGCTGAGGCGCAGGAGCGTCGTCTCCACCGTCCGGCCCTCGAACCGGAGCTGTGCCGGACGGTCCAGCGTCCAGACCACGTCGCCCAGATCCAGGGCCAGGTCGGCCAGATCGACGTCCACCCCGGCCGTGTCCCTGGCAAAGGCACCGGCCAGCTCGTAGCTCTGGGCCTCGTCCCGCCGAAGCCCCGCCTCAAAGACACCCTGCTCCGGTTCATAGGCCACCTCGACCCAACCCGACTCCAGCGCGTACTCGCCGAACGTGAAGCGCTCTCCCCCCAGGCGACCCTCCACCCCCCAGACGTCACCCCTGCGGAAGTGCCCGGTGAAATCGGCTCGTGCCTCCCCAAGCCCCAGATCGCCGTAGACGGCCTCCGTCAGCTCCACAAACCCGTCGCCCTCCAGGTCCCGGAACGTTCCGCGCAGGTTCAGTTCCCCGTGGGCCCGCCCCTCGATCCTCGCCGCCTGGGCATCAGGAAGGGTGTCGGGATCGATGCCCTGCATCTGCAGGTTCATCCGCTCGATGTCGGAGAGCGTGTCCACGGCAATCAGGGTATCGCCGAAGATCATCGGACGCAGGTTGGCCAGCGATTCGATCTCCCAGTCCGCCGAAACCTCCCCGGCGGCACTCCCCTCCCTCAGACCCAGATCGCCCCGCCCATCCAGGCGACCCAGGGGAGAACGGAGGGCCAGGCTGTCCACCAGCAGGCGCCCATCCCGGGCCTGCAGCGCCGCCACCAGGTGCTCCACCTCGGCGCCGGCCACATTCACGTCGGAGAGATCCAGGCGCGCGCTTCCGTCCACCGTTTCCAGGGTGATCCCCCCGCCATCCACCTCGAAAGAACCGGTGAGCACCGTGGGCTCCGGAAGGTCGGGAAAGACCCGGTGAAGGGCGAACTCCTGCACCTGGCCCTGCGCCCGGTAGCGCCGACCCGGTTCCAGGATGTCGAAGCGGCCCTCGACCTGAAGCTGACCCGCCTCGGTGGCCAGGGTCGTTCCAATGAAGAGGTCCCCCAGGAATCCATTTACCCGGACGGGGCCGCTCACCTCCCCGGAAACCGGAAGCTCCTGGCGGAGGCCCATGGCCACGCCGTCCAGGGAGAGGGGATCCAGGTAGCCGTCCAAATCCAGCTCGAATGCGCCGTCGCTTTCCCGGATCGTGCCCGAAGCCACCACCTGCGAGAGGACACCTCCCTCTGTGGGCCGGTGCACGAGGCTGGCCGTGAGTGCGATCCCGCTGGTAAGGCCCCCGGACAGCTCCGCTTCGAGCCGACCCACACCCTGGACCTCCAGTTCAGGCGCAAAAGCACGCAGGGTCCCGTAATCCAGCGGGTCGCCGGTCACGATCATGTCCCGGACCGCCACCTCGTCCCCCAACTCCAACGTCCCGGCGAAGTCCACCGTGGAGGGGGGGATCTCCGCCTCCGGATCGTCGTAGGTCACCTCTCCCGACAGCTGGAGGGCTCGGAACGGACCTGCCATCCGGACCCGACCTTCCACCCGACCGGCCACCGGCAGCGGCTCCTCGAGCCACGGCTCCAGGCGGTCCAGATCCAGGGGGAGCGCTTCCACCTCGGTGGCCACGAAGCGGAACTCGTCCCCCAGGTCAAAGCCCACCATGCCCCGGACTCTGGACTCTTCAACCTGCAGATCGGTGTTTGTGAACCGCCAACGGGAAGAGGCCAGGGGGCCCTGAACGCTCAGGCTCAACCGGCCCTCCCCCCGGGGGATCCGGGGCTCCAGCCACTGCAGGTCGGCCAGCTGCACCACCGGCGCGTCCAGGCTCACGTCCAGCTCCAGCCCCGCCTCCGGATCGCCCCAGTCCAGTCCGACCCGACCGGCCAGCTCGGTCTCCGGGAGCCACAGGCGCTCCAGCTCCATCTCCAGACGGGTCCCCACCCGCTCCACCACACCCCGGAGATCAGCCAGCTCGAAGACCTCCTCGAAGATCTGGCCCGTGAAGCTCAGGGACTCCACCTCGAATCGCTCCCCCTCCCGCCCCCGATCCAGGATGTCCGCCCGGGCCAGGCGGGCCTGGATGTCGGTGAAGTGGAACCGCTGATGCAGCCCTTCGACCCCTGGCACGGTCTCCACCACACCCCGGGCCGGAGGCTCATCCCCCTCCACCGGCTGGCGCACCAGCAGCTCGCTGTCGTGAAGCGCCAGCTCCACCAGGGTGAGCCGAATGGCAGGGGGGTCGGGCTCTACCTCCGGGGGCTCGTCCGGAGCCGGCTGGGCAAAGATCCGGACCACATTCATCTGATCGTCGCCGTGAAGGGTCTCCAGAACCACCTGAGCACCCCAGAGCTCCACCGGCCGGATCTGAATGTTTCCGGCCGCCAGCTCCATGATGGAGTACCGGACCCGGAGGGAATCGGCATCCAGGAAAGGCCGGCCCCGGTCATCGCGAATCGAGACGTCATGGAGCACGAAGCCCCGCAGGAGCCCATCGGAGCGAAGTCCGCCCACCCGAACCTCTCCGTTCACGTAGGTGGGCGCCTGATTCAGAGCCGTCCGGAGAACGAAGTCGTGACCCGTCTGGGTCTGGAGGACGGTATAGGCCAGCCCCGCCACCACCAGGAGGAGGACGGCCACCATTCCCACGATCCATCCCAGGAGCCTCAGCACGCTTCGCCCCATGGTCAGAACGCCTGTCCGATGGAGAAGTGGAGCTGGAGGCGCCTCAGCGAGAATCCGGGCTCATCCGCCAGGGTGAGACGGGGATCCAGCAGGAGGAGCCGGTCGTCCTGCCGCACCCAGTCCATGGCCTGTCCGTCCGGATCCACGATCCGGTCCTCGGGCCGATCCCGGTCGGGATCAAAGGCCCGGAGGCCCGAGGTGATCACCGGAACCTGCTCGGTTCGCCGGGGCCGGTACGCCACGTCGATCCGCACCGGACCGATGGGCGTGCTGTACCGGAGCCCGACCCCCGGGGCCACCACCACGTCGCTCAGCGAGTTGTTGGCGGAGTTGTCCCAGACCTGTCCGAAGTCCACGAAAGCGGCACCTCGGAGATGGGGCTGCCACACCGGAAACCGGAGCTCGGCGCTCCCCTCCAGGAGGTTCGCTCCACCGGCGGGTCGGGAAAAGAACCGGTCCTCCTCCAGGGGATCGGGGTCACAGCTCAGGTTCGCCACCTGGCTCGGGGCACAGATCGGATCGGGACGGTCGCCCACCGGAAAGATGAGGTCATCCAGGTCGACGGACACCACCTGGGGTCCCAGTTGGTTCTGGGCATAGCCCCGAACCGAGTTGGCCCCGCCTGCAAAAAACCGCTTCTGCGGGTGGGCGATCCGGCGCTCCGTGTCATCCTGGTCGACGCCGAGCCCCCGGAAAGAGCCCGCCCACAGCCGACCGCCCCGGATCCTGGCGGCCAGGACGATGTCGTCGGTGATGGAGAAGAAGCGCGTCGTCTCCACCACCAGCCGTTCGTAGTCGAAGTTGGATCCGGTGAAGCGGGAGGCGTGCTCCAGGTCCGCCAGGACGGTGTAGCCCCCCGTGGGCGAAAAGGCCCGATTGGTCCGGTCCCGGGAAAAGGCCACGCCTACCGGCGACAGGAGGTTGAAGTCCTGGAGGATGTCGATCTCATCCGGATCGCATACCAGGAATGTGGTGCAGAAGAAGACCTCCGCGGCCTCGAGCCGGGCGAGCTGGGGACGGTAGAAGACGCTCAGGGGCGTACCCCGTCCGATCTGCCGGGTCAGGGTCAGGTTCACCCCCACCGCCTGTCGCACGAATACGTCCTGAAGCGACTGGCGTTCGGCGAAGAGCGATGCGGAAAGGGAGTTCCGGGGGGAGAAGATGAAGGGCTGGCGGAAGTCGGCTGAGAGGCTCCAGTTCAGGTCGCCGTAGACCCCGGTCCCGGCACCGGAGCAGATGGAATCCTCGAGCTGATGCGCCCCTACGTTGGAGAGGGCGCTCCGGAGCACCAGTCGCCGGGCACCGCCCTGAAAGTTCCGGGACGACCAGCGGGTCTCCGCGGTGAAACACTCCGCCGAATTCCAGCCGGCCCCGGTTCGTACCCGGTGGGTGTTTCCCTCATTGACCGTGACCTGCAGAGGCACGATGCTGTCGGGGACGTGCTCCAGGTCCTCCTCCACCGAGGCGTGCCGAAAGATCTCCAGGTTGTACAGCGCCCGCTGCGCGTCGAAGATCAGCTCCCGGTTGTAGGTCTGCCCCTCCTCGAAGGGGATCATGCGGCGAATGACCCGCTCCGAGACCTCCTCGTTGCCCTCGATGCGGATCTCCCCGAAGTGGGCGCGGGGGCCGGTGTACACATCGTACTCCACCTGGGCCTCCAGCCGCTCCAGGTCGATGTCGATATTCCGCAGGACATCCGTATGGGCGTACCCCCGGTTTCGCATCCTCCGGGTGATGGTGTCCCGGGTGAAGTCGAGCCGGTTCAGGTCCAGGGGATCGCCCACCCCGATGGGCAGGCTCGCGTCCAGACCCGCCCGGGCCGCCTCGTCCTCCACCCCCGCCACCTCCAGTTCGGTGATCCGGATGGGACGACCCTCGTCGATCCGGTAGGTGACCCGGACGCGGTTCTCTTCGGACCGATCCATGATGGTGTCGACCCGGGCCTGCCGGTATCCCCTGACGTAATAGAAGAGCTGCACCCGGGCGTAGTCGTCCCGGAAGCTGCGGGGGTTCAGGAACGAGCGATCCAGGGCGAAGTCCGACCCCACCCAGCAGAAGGGCGTCAGGATGAAGGACCGGCAATCCGTCTGTCGGGTGATGATTGCGTTCCGGAGGCTCCGGTCCGGAAAGCTGGCGTTGCCCTCGAAGTTCAGGGAGACGATCTCGGGCCGGTTGGCCGTCTGGCCCTCCACCGTCGTGGGCACCACCAGCAGGAGCAGCACCGCCGCCACCGCCACCGCGACCTCTCCCCATCCACGGGAGCTCATTCGTCCGCCCCCCCCATTCGAGCACCTTCCCTGGACGCCCGGATCCGGAACTCGGATCCCGGCTCGAAGTAGCGGCGAGCCCCCCGGGGATACACATGTCCCGAGAACGGCGCGAATCCCCCAACCGCGCTGAAGTGCATGTGGTGCACCACCTCGATGGCTTCCTCCCGGATCCGGATCAGGTTGAAGGTGGTCTTGGCCCGCTCCCGGGCTCGTCCCCGCCGGGAGGTGGTGGTCCCACTCTGCACCACAACGATCCCCCGGTCCCGGTCCTCGCCCGGGTACACGTCCAGCGAGTTCCCGATGTAGGCCCGATGCAGGTGCCCGCCCATGATGAGCTCCACCCCCATGGACTCGAAGGCGTCAAGGATCCGGCGGGCGTCCGGGAGGGGATTATCCCCCTCGTAGTCCGGAGCCGGCGCCAGGTGGTGATGGGCCACCACTGCCTTCAGATCTCCCGGGGGCGCCGCATCGAAGGCCGCCCTGGCAAGATCCAGTTGCTTCCGGTCGATGCGACCGTTCACGATGGCACGCCGGGGGGCTGCCGAGTTGAGCGAGACCACGGTCATGCCCGGGATCCGGGTGACGGTGTCCAGCTCGGAGCGGATGTATTCCTGATAATTCCGGAACGGACTGAAGATACGTTCAAACACCCGGTACAGCGGCACGTCATGGTTGCCCGGGGTCACCACCAGGGGCACCTCGGGAAACCGATCCAGATAGGCTCGGGCCTCCTTGAACTCGGACACCTTCGCCCTCTGTGTGAGATCCCCGGAGATGACGATCAGGTCCGGGTCGATGGCCCGGGTGGCCTCCAGAAAGGTCTCCGCCGCCGCCGGATCGTGGGGCGAACCGAAGTGGATGTCCGAGCCGTGCACCACCGTGATCATTCCACCAACCCCGGGAAGGGCAGCGCGGCCTGGGCCGAGAACTCCGCGTCTCCCACCTCGCCTCGCTCCAGCCGGAAGGCGGCGGCCCGTGCCACCATGGCGCCGTTGTCCAGCGAGAGGCGGGGCGAGGCATGGAAGAGCCGACCCTCGCCTCCCTGCCGGCGGGCCATCTCCAGGCGAAGGGCCTGGTTCACCGATACTCCGCCCCCCAGGAGAACTCGCGGGCAACCGGTGATCTCCACCGCTCGCATGGTCTTGGACACCAGCGTGTCAACCATCGCCTCCTGGAAGGCAGCAGCCAGGTGGGCCCGCTCCTCCTCCAGGCGGTCCTCCCGGACCACCTCCGTCACCCGAGCGCTCACCGCCGTCTTGAGTCCGGAGAACGACATGTCCAGATAGTCCGGGTCGCCGGGGGACTGTCCGCCCCGGAGCATGGGTCGGGGGAAGGGGTGCCGGCTCGGGTCCCCCTCCCGGGCCAACCGCTCGATCTGGGGTCCGCCGGGATAGGGCAGACCCAGCAGCTTGGCCACCTTGTCGTAGGCCTCACCGGCGGCATCGTCCCGTGTCTGGCCCAGGAGCTGATAGTCGCCCCACTGCCGGGCGTGCAGGATCAGGGTATGCCCCCCCGAGACCAGGAGTGCCACGAACGGGGGATGGGCCTGGGGGTCTTCCAGCGAGGGGGCGAACAGATGCGCTTCCATATGGTGAACCGGGACCACCGGCCGGTCCAGGGCGAAGGCAGCGGCCCGGGCCCAGCAGACGCCCACCAGGAGAGCGCCGATGAGCCCCGGGCCCGCCGTCACACCCAGGGCGTCCACTGCATGCAGCTCCAGGCCGGCCTCGTCCAGTGCTCCCTGCACCACGTCGTCGATGACCGCCAGGTGCGCCCGGGCCGCCAGCTCGGGGACGACGCCGCCATAGAGACGGTGCTCATCCTGCGAGAGGATCACGTGACCCAGGATCTCACCCCGACGAAGAATCGCCGCCGAGGTCTCGTCGCAGGAGGTTTCGAGCCCCAGGACGGTGGCTCTCCTCACGGGATCTCTGACCCGCCGGCGGCCTCATCGTCGGCAGGATCGTCCAGGCGAACGATGGTGATCTCCTCCACCTCGATCTCCCCCTGCAGATAGGGGGGCAACCCCTCCAGAACCAGGGCCGACACCGGGACCTGCACCTCCTCCCCCGGCTCCAAGGGCAGGTCCTCTTCATCTACGTCGGCCAGCAGTCGAAGGGCTCCCGGCGAGACCCCATCCAGGAGGCTGCGGGCACCGCTGAGCAGAACCGGCGCTCCGGCCGGCTGGATCTCGTAGTGCTCTTCCCAGTCGTCCAGCCCCAGGACCACCGCCACCTCGTCCAGGAGCCGCTCCACCCGGTCCACCACCTGAAGCTCCACGTCGACCTGGGAGGGCTGAATCTGCAGTCCCTGAAGCCCGGTGGTGTCCACGGCGACCTGAAGGGTCCCGGGCCCTTCCACCGCGGTCAGGTCTACCGGCTCGAGCCGGAGGGAATCCCACTCCGAAACCCGTCCTTCGGGACCGGAGAGGCGAACGTCCGCCGGCGTCGTCCGCGGCGGGCCTGCCACGGCCAGCCCCTCGGGCAACTGACCTTCGAGCCGAACCGCTACCGGAAGATTCACCCGCTGGATGGCCTCGAGCCGAAGGCGGACCGAGGAGGGTTGAATATCCTCCACCACCACGTTGGGGCGGTCCGGCACCCGAACCCATTGGTTTCGCAGGACCACCGTCGTATCTGCCGAATTCACCTCGGTCAGGGGAATCACGATGCTGGGGCGATCCATCCCCATGGCGAAGAGGTCCCGGGAGGGTCCACCGAATCGAACCACCACCGTGGTGGGAGAGGGCTCCTCCGCCAACGCCCACTCGGGATCGGCCAGATCCACCCGCACGGGCACGCCGGAGACGGTCTGCCGGGTGGGGGCTTCGACCCGCACCGAGACCCACAGGAGCAGGGCGATCCCGAAGGCGGAGAGCTTCAGGGTCCAGTTTCGGGTCAGAAAGCCGGAAACGGCGCTCACGTGGTCACCCCTCCTGGTCCAGCAGGCGCTCGATGAACTCCACGTACTGGGGGTGGTCCCACTCGGTGGCCCCAGCCACCCGCCGGTACATGAGGCCGTCGCGACCGATGACGAAGGATTCGGGAATGGCGCTGGTCCGGAACTGGCGCATGATCCCCCCCTTCGGGTCCCAGAGAATGGGGAAGGTGAGTCCCAGCGAGTCGGCAAAGGCACCCGGATCCCCGGCCGGGCGCCCCATGGGGCCGGCGAAGCCCCGCTCCGGACCATCGACGCTCACCGCCACGATCTCGAAGTCCCGACCCTCGAACCGGTCGTAGAGACGCTGCATGGAGGGCATCTCCCACACACAGGGCGGGCACCAGGTCGCCCATATGTTCAGGAGCACCACCTGATTCCGGTAGTTGTCCAGCGTCACAGGCTCCCCATCCAGCGTCACCGCCTCGAAGTTGGGCGCCGGCGCCCCGGGCCCGGGCATCTGGAAGTGGTCCCGACCGGTCCACGCCACGATGATCACGCCCAGGGCCAGGAGCGCGGTCAGAACGAAGGGTAGATTGGATGATTTCTTTGCCATGATCAGGGCGCCTCCGCGCCGTTACGTCCCATCCTGGGGGTCCCTCGTGAAGCCTCGGCCTCCCACCTCGAGCCGGACGATGCTCCCTCGAGGCACCTCCGTTCCCGCCTCCGGAAGCTGGCCCAGTACCTCACCCTGGTTGAAGCCGAAGCGGAACTGGGCTTGCACCTCGCCCACCTCGAGTCCCAGAGAGTCCAGGATCTGGCGGGCTCGGGCCTCCTGCATTCCCACCAGGTCCGGCAGCTCCACCAGGGGGGGGCCCAGGCTCACCGTCATGCGGACCGCCGAGGGGAGGGTCACCTCCTCACCGGCAGCCGGATCCGTCTCCACCACCCGACCGGCCGGGGCATCGGACTCAGTGGAGTCCACCTGCACCTCGAAGCCCGTGGTCTGGAGCACGGTCAGGGCGCGACTTGCGATGAGCCGGGACACGTCGGGAACCGGACGCCGCTCCGGCCCCAGGCTGATGGTCATGTCCACCAGTCCTCCCGGGACCCCGAGTTGTCCGGGCAGCGGGGTCTGCCCGACGATCCGGGATTCGGAGGCTTCGGGGTGGCGGATGGAGTCTACCTCACCCAGCTCCAGGCCCATGTCGTTCAGCGCCGTACGGGCCTCCTCCAGGTTCATTCCCCGCAGGTCCGGCACGCTCCGGAAGTCCGCCACCTCGGCTTCGTCGGCCGGAAAGACCACCTGGGTCGCGTACAGGTATCCGCCTCCGGAGCCGGCAAGGAGGGCCACCACAGCCAGGAGCAGCAGCTGACCGCCCTTCCCCGATGGGACGAGTCCGGGCCACCTGGACCCACCCTTGCGCTTCGGTCCGCGCTTGCCACTGGATCCGCCCGAGGCTCCCCTCCGGCGCCGCATGGAACTTCCCAGCTTCATCCAAATCTCTCCACGAAAATTTGATCATCCCCGCCGTCGGAGGCGAGCGGCGAACGCACCGTCCGTCCCCGTTCGATGGGGAAGGGCCAGGAGGAAGGCCCCGCTCCGGGCCGCCTCCGGAATTCCTTCTCCCTCCTCCACGATAAACTCCGGATGACGCTGCAGGAACGCCTCCACCCGCTCCCGGTTCTCCTCCGGCTCCAGCGTGCAGGTGGAGTAGACCAGAACTCCTCCTGGCCGCACGATTCCGGCTGCACCGTCCAGGATCCGGTTCTGTACCCGGGAGAGGGCCAGAATATCCTCTTCGGACAGACGCCATCGGGCGTCGGGGTGCCGGGCCAGGGTGCCGGTTCCC
Source organism: Gemmatimonadota bacterium (assembly GCA_003559555.1). Lineage (GTDB taxonomy): Bacteria > Gemmatimonadota > Gemmatimonadetes > Longimicrobiales > Gaopeijiaceae > PWLA01. The sequence goes on from PWLA01000223.1 coordinate 25,990, forward strand.
GAACAGGGCGCATCCACCAGGACCGCGCCCACCGGGCGAAAGGGAGGCGCCTCTCCCAGCGATACCACCCGGGGCATGTCGAGCCCCAGGCGGTGAAGGGTCTCCCCCAGAATCTCCAGGCGCCGGGCCGACCGGTCGGCAGCTATCACCCCATGGCCCCGGGCGGCCAGAGCCACCGCCTTCCCCCCCGGTGCCGCGCAGAGGTCGATCCAGGTGCCGGGCTCGCCGGGGCACCACCGGACCACCCATCCCGCCGCAGGGTCCTGGATGATCCCCGGCACGACGCCCAGCGCCTCGGCAGGCGAGATTCCGGGGCCCAGGCGGACGGTGCCGCTCCCCTGGGGGCCTACTTCCGCGGAACCCAGCTCCTGAAGCGCCACCACCGCCTCGTCCGGATCGGTCCACAACGGCCTCAGACAGGTGTCCGGAATCCGGTTGCCCGCCTCCACCAACGCGGCGGCATCCACCACCCCATGGGCGTCGATCCACCGGCGGACCAGCCAGCGGGGATGCGACCCCCAGGTACTCAGGTGGCCTTCCGGGTCGGCCTCCAGCGTGGGAAAACGATCGACACTCCCACCCTCCCGATCCAGGCTCCGGAGGACGGCATTGACCAGTCCCCCCAGCCCCTTTCCGCCCACCAGCCGGGCCTGGGCCACTGCCTGTGAGACGGCGGCATAGGCCGGGGTCCCGTCCAGGTACAGGAGCTGGTATGCCCCCAGGCGGAGGATGGGCAGCACGGCGGGGGAGAGGCTGTCCAGCCCCCGATCCAGGTGCAGATCCAGGAGATGATCGATCCGTCCCTGGAGCCGGACGGTGCCGTAGGTCACCTCCTGCACCCACGGACGCTGCTCGGGCGGAAGCTCGGGGGCGGCCTCGCCCCAAGCCACGTCCAGGCGGCGCCCCCGGCCCACCGCCTGGAGGAGGGAGAGCGATACCTGGCGGGGTCTGGTGGGCTTCAGTCCAGCATCCCCCGGGTGGGCGACGAGGGCACGGCGATCTCCCGGCGGGGCATCCGCCCGGCCAGGTATGCCAGCCGCCCGGCCCGAATCCCCAGGCGCATGGCCCGGGCCATGGCCACCGGGTCGTCGGCCACTGCAATGGCTGTGTTCATGAGAACCCCGTCCACGCCCTGCTCCATGGTGGCGCAGGCATCGGAGGCGGTTCCCACGCCGGCATCCACGATGACCGGAACCTCCAGGCGATCCTTGATCTCACGAATGTAGTACGGATTCACGAGCCCCAGCCCGCTCCCGATGGGGCTGGCCAGGGGCATGACCGACACGCACCCGGCGTCCTCCAACCGGAGGGCCGCCACCAGGTCGTCATTGGTGTAGGCCATGACCTTGAACCCTTCGTCCACCAGGATGCGGGCGGCCTCCAACGTGGCCTGGACGTCGGGCAGAAGGGTCTTCTCGTCGCCGATGACCTCCAGCTTGATCCACTCGTTGAAGCCGGCGGCTCGCGCCAACCGGGCGTACCGCACCGCATCGTCGGCGTTGTAGCACCCGGCGGTGTTGGCCAGGAGGAAGAACTCGTCGGGATCCAGGTGGTGGAGGATCCCCTCCTCCGAGCTCCGATCCAGGTCCACCCGCCGCACGGCCACGGTGACCATCTCGGCTCCGCTGGCCCGGATGGCCTCCACCATGGCCTTGTTATCCGGATACTTTCCCGTGCCCACGATGAGGCGCGACTCGAAGTCCCGCCCCCCGATGGTGAGGGGTCCGTCGGCCAGGCCGGATCCGGCCCGTTCGGTCGTCGTCGTCATTTTGATCCATGTCGGAGTTCGGATGTCAGCTTCCGCGGTTCGGTCCTCCAGGAGGTCAGCCGCCTCCCACGAAGTGGACCAACTCGAGGGTGTCGGTCTCCTGGAGGGTCACCTCGCCGTAGTCGTCACGGGGGATGATTTCCCGGTTCCGCTCCACCACCACCGTCCGCGGCTCCAGGCCTAGCTCCTCCAGGAGCCCGGCCACGGTGGTGCCCCGCTCCACCCGCCGCTCCTGGCCGTTGACGGTAAGGGTGATCAGGTGTGCGGGATGCGTCGTCGTGTCAGTCATGCGTCCTCCTCGGGCTGGATCGCGTCCAGGTACTCGGCCACCGACTCCCCCGGTCGGGGATGATCCCAGACGGCCCGGAGGAGTGCCACCCCGTGGGCTCCCGCCGCCATGACCGAATCCACCCGATCCAGGGTGACTCCTCCGATTCCCACCAGGGGGAGCCCGGGGTTGACCCGGCGGACCCGGGTGATCCTTCCGGGCCCGGCACCCAGGCGTCCGGGATGGGAGGGGGTCGTGAAGAGTGTACCCACCAACGCCACGTCCGGTCGCTCCGCATCGTCCAGCTCCTCGGCCCCGTGGAGCGAACGGCCCACGATGGCTCCGTCGGGGAGGAGTTTTCGGGCCTCCGAGACGGGCAGTCCATGCTCCGGGAGGTGGACCCCATCCAGCTCCAGGAGGCGGGCCACGTCGACCCGGTCGTTGACCAGGAGAAGGGCACCGGTTCGGCTTGCCACCGAAGCCAGCGCCCGGCCATGCTCCCACAACACCCTTCCCCCGGACTCGGGCCCCCGCAGGTGGAGGGCCACCCGGGCGCCTCCCGCCTCCATGGCGCTGGTGGCTCGGCTCACGAAGCCGGCGTCGGCCAGGACCCGATCGTTGGTGACCAGGTGCAGCCGGGGGATCTTCACTGGAATCGCTCCCCGGCGTCGGGACCCCGTCCCCGAAGCCAGTCGGCGACCTTCATCCTCCTCTTCCCCGGAGGCTGCACTTCCGCCAGTTCCACGGCCCCCCCGTCGCCGGTGGCCACCACCAGCCCTTCTTCCGGGTCCGCCACCAGGATCCGACCCGGCTTGCCGGGGGAGTCCGACGACACCACCTGGGGCACGAAGAGCTTCACCGGCTCCTCGTCCAGGAGCGTCCAGGCGCCGGGGACCATGTCCATGCCCCGGATCCGGTCCGCCACCTGGCGGGCGGGAAGGTTCCAGTCGATGCGGGCCGTCTCCCGATCCACCTTGGGCGCATACGTCGAGCGTTTGTGATCCTGATCCCTGGGCTCCAGGAGGTCCGCCTCCATGAGGGCCAGCGCCTCGATGAGGGCCTCGGCGCCCAGCTCAGCCAGCCGAAGGTAGAGGCCGGTGGCCGAATCCTCCGGGGTGATGGGGATCTCCCGCTGTAGGAGGATGGGCCCCTCGTCCATTCCCTCGGTCATGCGCATGATGGTGACCCCGGTCCGTCGGTGTCCCCGGATGATGGCCCAGTTCACCGGCGCAGGGCCCCGGAGCAGCGGAAGAAGGGAGGCGTGCACGTTCACCGATCCCCGGTCCGGGAGCTCCAGCACGTCGGGGCGGAGGATGTGCCCGTAGGCCACCACCACTGACAGCTCGGGCTCCAGCTCCCGGAGTCGAGCCGCGAAGTCGGTGCCTCGGGGTCGCTCGGGGGTGAGCACCGGAAGCTCCTCCGCCTCGGCGGCCTCCCGTACGGCGGAGGGACGCATCTTCCGCCCCCGCCCCGCCGGGCGATCGGGCTGGGTCACCACCCCCACCACCTGGTGGCCCTCGCCCATTAGGGCCCGGAGAGAGGGGACAGCAAAGTCGGGGGTGCCCCAGAAGAGAATCCTCACGGCCCCGACTCCTCCTCGCTGCGGAGCTTGCGGTAACGCTTCAGGAGCATTCGTCGCTTGAGGGGCGAGAGATGATCGATGAAGAGCACGCCGTCCAGGTGGTCGATCTCGTGCTGAAGGACCCGGGCCCAGAGCCCCTCGGCCTCGATGCGGACCGGCTCGCCGGTGGGGTCGAACCCTTCCACCACCACCGACCAGGGGCGCTCCACCACCTCCCGGACTCCCGGGATGCTGAGGCAGCCCTCGGGCTCCTTGTCCGCTTCGGGGCCGGTCTCCACGACCCGGGGGTTCACCAGCGCGGCCCGGGCGTGCTCGCCCTCGCTCTGCCGCACGTCCGCCACCAGGACCCGGAGGGACACCCCGACCTGAGGGGCCGCCAGCCCGGCGCCCTCCTCCGACACCATGGTGGCGAACATGTCGTCCACAAGGGACTGGAGCTCCTCGTCGAACGCCTCCACCTCCCGGGCCGGCTCCCGGAGGACCGGATCTCCCAGCAGGACGATCTCCCGGATCGGCATTCGCTCAGTCCTCAGCGTCGTCATCCAGCTTCCGGCCCACCATATGGCGGTCCACCTCGAGACGGGTATTGTCGGCGGTCTTGAGGGTCAGGCGGTGCTCCCGCACGTGGACGATGGTGCCCACGATGCCCCCGTTCATGACCACCTGGTCCCCCTTCTTCAGGCCCAGGACCATCTCCTTGTGGCGCTCTCGTTCCTTGCGCTGCGGGCGGATCAGGAGCCAGTAGAAGATGAGGAAGATGAGGCCGAAGTTGATGAGGAGGACCATGAGGCCCCCTCCCCCTTCCTCACCTCCAGGCGCCAGAAGCAGTCCGACTGAGGGATCGATCAACGCTCACTCCGTATATTCGTCGTGTTTGGATTCGTGTCGGTGGGTGGTGTGGCTCCCGCCGCAGACCTCCCTACCCCCGGGCTGCACGGTACCGTTCCAGCCACTCCCCACTCCAGCTCCCGAAGCTCCCCTCGGCGATGCGGGCCCGGCTCTCCTCGGCCAGGCGGATCAGGAAGCGGATGTTGTGCATCGAGATCAGGCGGTGGCCGAATGCCTCGCTGGCCACCACCAGGTGCCGGAGGTACGCCCGGTCGAAGCGCCGGCAACCGTAGCAGTCGCACCCCGGGTCCAGGGGCCGGGTATCTCGCTTGAACCGGGCGGCCTTCAAGTTCACCTGACCTTCGCCGGAGGTCCAGGCCGTACCGTGGCGGGCGTTGCGGGTGGGCGCCACGCAGTCGAAGAGGTCGCACCCCCGGGCGATGGCCTCGAGGAGGTCGTCGGGATAACCCACCCCCATGAGATACCGAGGCCGGTCCCGGGGAAGCTCCGGATCCAGAACCTCCAGCGTCTCCCACATCCGGTCCTTGTCCTCGCCCACCGAGAGTCCGCCGATGGCCAACCCGTCCCAGTCTCCCATGGACCGGACCTGCCGGGCATGCTCCCTTCGAAGGTCGGGGTACACGTTCCCCTGCAGCACCGGAAAGAGAGTCTGCCGCGGGATGCCGCTGGGCTCCCGGAGGGCAGCCAGGTGGTGGTCGCCCGCGGCGACGTCCGCACCGGTGCCCCCACTCGCGTCTCCTCCCACCCCACCCAGCGCCTCGGCCCCCAGGCCCTCCCGCCCGATCTCCCCGAAACGCTTCCGACACCGCTCCAGCCAATGGAGGGTCCGCTCGTTGGCCTGGTGCGCGGTGGCCCGATCGCAGCCGCCGGGCGGACACTCGTCGAAGGCCATGACCACATCCGCCCCCAGGACCCGCTGAATCTCCATGACCGATTCAGGGGTGAAGAAGTGCCGCGAGCCGTCAATGTGGCTCTGGAACTCGGCCCCTTCGTCCGAGATCCGGTTCATGTGCGCCAGCGAGAAGACCTGGTACCCTCCGGAATCGGTCAGGATGGGTCCGTCCCAGCGCATGAAACCGTGGAGTCCCCCGAGTCTCCGGACCTCCAGGTGACCGGGGCGGAGGAAGAGGTGATAGGTGTTGGCCAGGATCATACTGGACCCCACCTCGGCCACTTCCTCCGGGGAGAGGGTCTTCACCGCGCCCAGCGTCCCCACCGGCATGAAGGCCGGGGTGGGGACGGGCCCGTGGGGGGTGCCGAAGACCCCACGCCGCGCCGCGCCCTCGGTGGCGTCCAGACGGAAGGTGAAGTCGGTGTCAGCCGGGCTGGCAGAGTCCATGGGCGTCGGTGGGCGAGTACTGGCGGAGGATGAAGCGGCGAACGGGCGACCGATCGGACATTGTGGATGGCGGACCTGGCGAGCCCTGACCGGCTGTGTCCCACAACCGAAAAAGGTAACCCCTTCGAAGCGAGTGTGGGGGGGACCCGGGCTCCGGTTCGAACGTTCCATCCCCATGGTCCCGAATTCCCATGCCGGAGGGCGACGGGCAATGCTCCCGTTCGCCTCGGCGATCGCGGCCGGTACCGGCGACCTCGGCCTACTGGGGCACCACCACCATGGCGTCGCCGTACGAATAGAACCGGTAGCGCTCCCGGATGGCCTCCCGGTAGGCTGCCATGGTCGTCTCGTAGCCGGCGAAGGCCGAGACCAGCATGAGGAGGGTCGAGCGAGGAAGGTGGAAGTTGGTGATGAGGCCGTCCACTACCTGAAACCGGTAGCCGGGAGCGATGAAGAGCTCCGTCTCGCCCCGGCCGGCCCTCACGCCGCCGGATCCGTCGGCGGCACTCTCCAGCGTGCGGACCACCGTGGTCCCCACCGCCCAGACCCGACCGCCCCGCTCCCGGGTCCGGGCCACGGCGGCGGAGGCCGATTCCGGGACCTCCCAGGCCTCCCGGTGCATCCGGTGCTCCTCCACCCGCTCGGCTTCCACCGGCCGGAAGGTTCCCGGCCCCACGTGGAGTACCACCCGGGCGATCTCCACGCCCCGGCGCTGGATCTCCCTGAGCAGGTCGGGGGTGAAGTGAAGGCCGGCGGTGGGCGCCGCCACCGATCCGGCCTCCCGGGCATAAACCGTCTGGTAGCGCTCCCGGTCCAGGGGCTCGGCCTCCCGCTGCAGGTAGGGGGGGAGGGGAACCCGGCCGAAGCGTGCCAGTGTCTCCTCCACCGGATCCGGCGTCTCGAGTCGAACCAGGCGACCGCCGCCGGGCAGGCCGTCCACGATGGCCACCTCCAGCACCTCGCCGTCTTCGCCGGTGACGTGCACCCGACGGCCGGGCTTGAGCTTCGAGCCGGGGCGAACCAGCGCCTCCCAGAGGTGGGACTCCCCCGCCGGCCGGATGAGGAGAATCTCGGCCGGGGCCCCCGTCGGTTTCCGGCCCAGGAGTCGCACGGGCAGGACACGGCTCTCGTTCAGGACCAGGAGGTCGCCGGGCTCCAGCAGCTCGGGGAGGCCGTCGAAGCGGAGGTGCCTGAACTCCGGCCCCGCCCCGCGGGGCACCACCAGGAGCCGACTCCGGTCCCGACGCTCTTCAGGATACCGGGCGAGGAGCTCGGCAGGGAGAGTGTAGTCGTAGCTGGCGGTCCGCCGGAGATCCCGCATCACTCCCGGAAGAGGGAGGCCTGGTCCTGAAGGTCGTCGGGAGGAGTGAAGCCGAACCGCCGATACGCCCGGGGCGTGGCCACCCGTCCCCGGGGAGTGCGCATGAGGAAGCCTTCCTGGATGAGGAAGGGCTCGTAGACCTCCTCCAGCGTGCCCGTGTCCTCGCCCAGCGCCACCGCCAGCGAGGAGAGGCCCACCGGTCCGCCCTCGAACTTCTCGAGGATCGTCTGGAGGATCCGACCGTCCATCTCGTCCAGGCCGTACTCGTCCACGTCCAGCATGGCCAGTCCCGCTTCGGCCACCTCCGAGTCGATCACCCCGTCGGCCCGGACCTGGGCGTAGTCCCGCACCCGCCGGAGGAGTCGGTTCGCCACCCGGGGAGTCCCCCGGGCACGCCGGGCCAGCTCGGACGCTCCGGCTTCGGTGGTTCGTACGTCCAGCAGGTAGGCGCTCCGGGCCACGATCCGGGCCAGTTCCTCGGGCGGGTAGAAGTTCAGCCGCTGTACGATTCCGAACCGGGCCCGCATGGGTGCGGTGAGGAGGCCGAAGCGGGTGGTGGCCCCCACCAGGGTGAAGCGGGCGATCTCCATGGTCATGGTCTGGGCCTTGGGCCCGTCGGAGATCCGGATCTCAACCTTGTAGTCCTCCATGGCCGGGTACAGAAACTCCTCGATGATGGGCCGAAGGCGGTGGATCTCGTCGATGAAGAGGATGTCGCCCTCCTCCTGGTTCGAGAGGAGCCCCACCAGGTCGGCGGGCTTCTCCAGGACCGGTCCGCTGGTGGTCCGCAGCCCCACGCCCATCTCGGCGGCGATCAGGGCCGCCAGGGTGGTCTTGCCCAGTCCGGGCGGACCGTGAAAGAGGGTGTGGTCCAGGGGCTCGCCCCGCTGCTTTGCCGCCTCAATGGCGATGGACAGCGATTCCTTCACCTTCTCCTGCCCCACGAACTCGTCCAGATGGGTGGGCCGGAGGGAGGGCTCCACCCCCTGATCTTCGGTGAGAGCTTCCGGGGTGGTGACCTCGTGGCGTGCGCTCATGGGACCTCGCTCCCGGAACCGGGGGTGACGGTGGACTCTTCTCTGGGCATCACTGGGCCAGGGCCCGGCGGACGAGCTCGTCGGTGCTGGGCTGCCCTTCCTCGTCCTCCAGCACCGCCCGTACCGCCTGCTCCGCTTCCTGGAAGGACATCCCAAGGGCGGTGAGGGCCTGGACCGCCGCCTGGGCGCCTTCAGCCGGGGCTCCGTCGGATCCGGCCTGGGGCACGTCCAGCTTGTCGGCCTTGTCCGACAGCTCCAGCGCCAGCCGTTCGGCGATCTTCTTTCCGACCCCCGAGACCTGGGTCAGCGCAGGAACGTCGCGGCTGGTCAGGGCCCGAATGAGTCGGGGTGCCGAGTAGGCCGAGAGGAGCTTGAGGGCCAGGCTTCCTCCCACCTTGTTCACCGTCAGGAGGAGTTCGAACAGCTCCCGCTCCACCGACTCCAGGAACCCATAGAGAATCGCCAGGTCCTCCCGGACGATGTAGAGGGTGCGGAGCTCCACCTGTTCGCCCACGATGGGCAGCTGTTCGGCCACCGTCAGGGGCACCAGGATCTCGTAGGTGAGTCCCCCGGGCGTGGCCACTTCGATCCGCTCGCTCTCCTGCGCCACCAGCGTGCCTCGAACCCGGCTGATCATGAGTCGGTGCTCCGGGAAGCGAAGCGGTGGGGCAGGACGCCGGCCATGCGCCCGTCCACCGCCAGAGTGAGATAGCAGAGCGCGGCGGCCACCCCGTCGGCGGCGTCGGATGGCGAAGGTGGATCCTTCAGGCGAAGCCTCTCCTGCACCATGAACCCCACCTGGTCCTTGGTGGCGCTCCCGTTGCCCACCACCGCCTTTTTGATCTCCCGAGGGGCGTATTCGGCGATCTTCAGGTCCCGCAGCGAGGCGGCCACCAGGACGGCGCCCCGGGCGTGTCCCAGGACCAGCGCGCTCCGGGCATTCTTCCCCTGGAAGACCGCCTCCACCGAGACCACGTCCGGAGAGAAGCGTGCCAGCACCTGATCCACCCCTTCGAAGATCTCCCGGATCCGGCGATGGAGAGGCGCGTCGGACGTCGTGCGGAACACCCCGCACTCCAGGAGGGCCAGCGCCCCGTCCGGCTCCCGGGCCACCACCCCGTACCCCGTGGCGGTGGTCCCTGGATCGATGCCCACCACCACCATCCGCTTCCGGGGCGAGCTCCCCATCACGACATGGCCTCGGCCATGATGCGCTCGTCGATGTTGGCGTTGGAGTAGATCTTCTGGACGTCGTCGTGGTCGTCCAGGGCATCCAGGAGCTTGAGGAACTGCTCGGCCTCCCTGCCCTCGATGTCCATTTCGTTCTTCGGGATCATGGCCAGCTCGGCATGGGAGAACTCGAGGCCCGTCTGCTTCAGCGCCTCCTTAACCTGATGGAACGAGCTCACCGCGGTGATGATGATGAATTCATGGTCCTGGCGGGTCATGTCCTCACCCCCCGCCTCCAGCGCCGCCTCCAGCACCGCCTCCTCGTGAAATCGGTTGGCGTCCACGAAGATCTGCCCCTTCCGGTCGAACTGCCATGCCACCGAACCGGACGTGCCCAGATTCCCCCCGTGGGTCTCGAGAATATGGCGGATCTCCGCCACCGTCCGCTTCTGGTTGTCGGTGGTGGTGGTGATGTAGAGAGCCACGCCGTTGGGGCCGTACCCCTCGTAGGAGACGTCCTCGTAGTGAACTCCCTCCAGCTCGCCGGTGCCCCGCTTGATGGCCCGCTCGATGTTCTCCTGGGGCATGTTCTCGCTCTTGGCCGTGTCGATGGCCAGGCGGAGACGGGGGTTGTAGTCGGGATCACCGCCCGCCTCCCGGGCCGCGACGCTGATCTCCCGGCTCAGCTTGCTGAAGATCTTGCCGCGCTTTTGGTCAATGACGGCCTTCTTCCGCTTGATCTGGGACCATTTGTTGTGGCCGGCCACCGGGTCCTCCTGCCGCCGGGTGAGGTGATGTCTCGAGCGCGCCCCCGGCGGGGGCTCCGGCGCGCCCGGATGATCCGGTGCTCCGGGTCCGACCCGCCCCTCCAGGAGACAGATCAAAGCCGGCGGCACCCTGCATTTCAAATATAGGGAGGGCCGGGGGGGTCTGGCACCCCGGGGTGGGGGAATCAGGGGGCTGGCCGAGCCCGGGTCGAAGACCGTAGGATGCAGAAGACTCGCCATCGACCCCGATCCTCGCTCGCCCATCTCCACATCGAACCTCACCATGGTATGCCCATGCTCCGTCCTGCAATGCCCTGCCCCGCCCCGCCCGGCCGCCTGCCGGTGGTCCTCCTACTCTTGGCAATCGTACCAGCCGTGACCATGTGGGAATCGGCCGACCTGGAGGCCCAGACACCCCGGTCCTCGGCGGCGGGCCAGTCTGCCGTCTACGCACCCCGGGGCGCCATCGCCACCAGCCAGCCCCTGGCCACCAGCGCCGGGCTGAGGGTCCTGGAGGAGGGAGGCAACGCAGTGGACGCCGCCGTCACCGCCGCTGTGGTCCTCACCGTGGTGGAGCCCCACATGACGGGGCTGGGCGGCGATCTCTTCGCCCTGGTCTGGCCGGGCGATGGGGAGCAGCTCCAGGGCCTCAGCGCCCACGGCCGTTCCGGATCCCTCATGACCCGGGACGCCCTCCTGGAAGCGGGACACGAGAGCATCCCCAACCGGAGCGCCGCCGCCATCACCGTGCCCGGGGCGCTCCAGGGGTGGGCCGACCTCCTGGACCGATACGGCACCATCTCTCTGGCCCAGGCGCTGGAGCCGGCCATTCGCCTGGCCGAGGACGGCTTTCCGGTCTCTCCGGTGGTGGCCTCGGACTGGGCCGGCGAGGTGGATGTGCTGAAGGAGGATGGGGGTGCCCGGGCCACCCTCCTGGTGGACGGGGAGCGGGCGCCGGAAGCGGGGGAGTGGTTCCGCAACCCGGACTACGCCGCCACCCTCCGGCAGATCGCCGTCGAAGGACCCGAAGCGCTCTACGGCGGGTCACTGGGCCGACGGGTGGCGGAAGGCGTCCAGGAGCTGGGCGGCTTCCTGACGCTGGAGGACCTGGCCGAACACGAATCCCGCTGGGTCGAGCCCCTCTCCGCCGACTTCCGGAGCTACCGACTCTGGCAGATCCCGCCGCCGGGCCAGGGGATCGCAGCCCTCCAGATGCTCCGCCTCCTGGAGCCCTTCGAGCTGGAGCGCATGGGGCACAACTCGGCCGAGTACCTCCACCACCTCATCGAGGCCAAGAAGGTGGCCTACGCCGACCTGGACGGACACGTGGCCGATCCCCGGTTCATGGAGGTGGGCCCGAACCAGCTCCTGGCCGACGACTATATCGACACCCGCCGGCGACTCTTCCACCCACACCGGGCCATGGAGACGCCGGACCCCGGCGACGCCGCCACCCACAGCGAGACCATCTACCTGAGCGTGGCGGACCAGGACGGCACCATGGTCTCGCTCATCAACTCGGTCTATTACGGGTTCGGCTCGGGGGTGGTGGTACCGGGCACAGGCTTCCATCTGCAGAACCGGGGAGCCGGCTTCACCATGGAACCGGACCGCCCCA
>PWLA01000323.1 GCA_003559555.1 Gemmatimonadota bacterium
AGTTCCCCATGCCCGACTCCATCATCGGCGCCATGGTGGAGTACGTGGTGGCCCACGAGGTGGGACACGCCATCGGCTTCCCCCACAACTTCAAGGCCAGCGCCATGTATCCGGCCGACTCCATCCGCTCCCGGAGCTTTCTGGAGCGGAAGGGGAGCCACGTGGCGACCCTGATGGACTACTCGAGACTGAACTACGTGGCCCAGCCCGAAGACGGCATTCCGCCCGAGCTGCTGATCCCCAAGGTGGGGCCCTATGACCGATACGCGGTCATGTGGGGGCACAAGCCCATTCCCGAGGCCTCTACACCGGAGGAGGAGCGGGCCACGCTGGACGAGTGGGCCCGGATGCAGGACACCATCCCCTGGTTCCGCTTCACCACGCCGGGTGCGTCCAACGATCCCCATGCGGTGACCGAGGCGGTGGGGAACGCCGATGCGGTCCAGTCGTCCACGCTGGGGATGCGCAATCTGCAGCGAGTCATGGACATGCTCCTGGATGTGGCGGAGCGGCCCGGGGAGGACTACTCGCTGCTCGAGGAGCTGTATTCCAACACCGTGTCCCAGTGGGGGCGGTACAACAATCACGTGGCCGCCATCATTGCCGGCGCCCATACACAGGAGCGGCACGGCACCGGAGTCCGGTTCGAACCGGTTTCACGGGCCGAGCAGGTCAGGGCCATGGAGTGGCTGGCGGAAAACGCATTCCAGGTTCCGGACATGTTCCTGGACGAGGAGGTCCTGCGCCGGATCGAGTCCGACGGGGTCGTCTCGCGGTTCAGTGGACGGCAGGCCGGGGTCTTCCGCGTGCTCCTGTCGGAGGCTCGGCTGAACCGGCTGGTGGAGTACGAGGCTCTGAACAACAACGGGTACGAGCCCTACACGGTGGCCGACCTCATGGGAGATCTCCGGTCCGGGGTCTGGAGCGAGCTGCAGACGGCCGATCCCCGGGTCGACGTCTTCCGGCGGAGCCTGCAGCGGGTCTTCGTGTCCACCATGGACGAGTACCTGAACCCGGACGGGGACCGGAACATGTCCGATGCCCGTCCCATCGTCCGGGCCGAGCTGGCGGAGTTGGCTGACGCGGTGGGCCGGGCCGCAGGACAGTCCAGCGACCGGATGACCCAGCTTCACCTGCAGGAGATGGAGCTGGAGATCCGGAAGGTGCTGGACACGAACTGAGGGCCCGCTTGCCGGATCGCAGGCAGAAGTGAAGGTTCAAGGTCGGGCCCGGCCCCTTCCCAGGCGGCCGGGCCCGGCTGTTTACCCGTTTCAGAACCTGGAGAGTGTTGACGATGATTGGAGCAATGTGGAAAGTCTGCCCGCGGGCAGCGACGCTGGCCACGGCGGTGGTCCTGATGGTGCTGGCCCTGCCGGCTCAGGCCCAGGAGATCCAGGACCTCAGGACCCACCATGAGAGCACGGACTTCGAGGTCTTCACCCCGTACGACAGCATGATGACGTACCTGGCCGCGATTCAGGCCCGGAGCACGGACATGCGGATGGCCATCTACGGCGAGACCCACACGGGCCGCGAGCTCCCCTACGCCATCTTCTCCCGCCCAGCGGTGACCCAGCCCTGGGAGGCCTGGGCGCTGGGCAAGCCCATCCTGGTGCTGGCGGCGGGGGTGCACGGGCCCGAGCGGACCCTCCGGGAGTCGGTCCTGGTCATGATGCGCGACCTGGCCCGGCCGGGCACCGCCATGAACGACATGCTGGACGACCTGACCATCCTGGTGGTGCCGCAGATCAACCCCGACGGCTTCTCCAACGAGCCGAACCCCATGCGGGGCAACCTCTGGGGGCTGGACCTGAACCGGGACTACATGAAGCTGGAGCAGCCCGAGATCCAGGGATACGTACAGAACGTGATCCTCCGCTGGGCGCCCCACCTGTACATCGACGGCCACAACGGTGGCTCGTTCCCGTACAACATCAACTACCAGTGCCCCAGCCACGCGGCGCCGGACCAGCGCATCTCCCAGCTCTGTGACGAGGAGATCTTCCCGGCCATCGACCGCAAGCTGGCCGCCGAGGACTACCGGTCGTTCTACTATGCCCGGGGCAACGAGACCCGGTGGAGCGTAGGCGGCACCGATCCCCGCATCGGCCGCAACTACGGCGGCTTCGCCAACACGGTGGCCATTCTGTTCGAGTCACCGGGGGGACAGGCTCGGGCCGACGGGGTCCGCAGCGGTGTGCTGGCCTACGAAGCGGTGGTGGAGTGGGCACGGGCCAACCCCGAGCTCCTGATGGAGACGGTACGCAACGCCCGGATCGAGACGGTGGCCCTGGGATCGGAGCCCTCGGGCACCGTGCCCATCGAGACGGAGTACGAGCCGGAAGACTGGACGGTGGAGTACCTCATCGGCCAGGGCGAGGGCGACGACCGGGAGATCGTGGAGATCCAGAGCGATTCCCTGATGAAGAAGCCGGTGGTGGCCCTGGAGCGGGACCGGCCCTGGGCGTACGTGCTTCCCCGGGACGCCGAGGACGCGGTGGCCTTGTTGCAGCGCCACGCGGTGCAGGTGGAGCGGCTGCAGGAGCCCATCGATGTGACGGTGCAGTCCTACACCATCGCCGATTTGAGCTACGAGCGGGCGTACAACCACGCCGCCGCCACCCGGGTGCACGTGGAGGACGTGATCACCGAGGAGGTGACCCTGCCGGTGGGCAGCTACATCGTCCGGACCGGTCAGATGCAGGGGCGGGTGGCCGCCCACCTCCTGGAGGCCGAGTCCACCGATGGGGTGGTCTACTGGAACCGGATGGACGCCTGGATCCCCAAGGACGCGGTGGCGGAGTTCCAGGCAGGCAACGGCGAGGCTCCGGTCTTCCCCATCCGCAAGCTGATGGCGCCCACGGCCCTGTCGACCCGGTTGCTGGTGCCCTGAGGCCAGGCGCTGGCTTCGCCGGGCCGCTCGCCTCCCCGAGGGCCGAGACGCGCGGTCAGTCGATGACCGCGTCCACGATGGTGCCCAGGAACTCGTTCAGCGCGCCGCCCCGGATCCAGCGTACCACCACCACCAGCTCGTTCTCCGGGTCCACGTAGATGATGTTCTGTCCGGCGCCCACGTGGCGGTGGGAGGTCTCAGGGGTGCGGGAGAGGGCGGCCTGGTCGGGGTTCAGGAAGTAGTTCATGAAGCCGTAGCGGG
>PWLA01000239.1 GCA_003559555.1 Gemmatimonadota bacterium
CGTCAGGCGGCGTCGGAGCGTCTCACCGATGCACTGGGGCATCGCTTTCGACACTCCTCCTACCCTGACACCGCAAGACCCCGTCCCGGTGGTCCCTGCCCTTCTTCAACGGCCTTCTAGCACAACCGCGACCCCCATCATACCCGACCGACCGTCAAAGTGCACAGCCGAACGGACACCCACATGCTGGATGTCGGAGTCGCGTGTGCCGCATCCCTCCAGCCCGCCTTGACCCTCCCGCGGCGGAACGAATACCTTCTGCCATGGGTTCCCTCGGCGGACGCCCCCGAGGCTCCGGGTCCCGGGGCCGGCCGGTCCATGAACCCCCGAGTGCTCGGGGTGTACACAGGAACGTGACGACCGGCCCCATGGGCCGCCCCAAGCAGGAGGACGGCTCCTCCGCTTCGCACATGAGCAGGAATCACCCGGTCATCCGGGAACGAGAGCACATGAGAACAGAGATGAATATCCACCTATCCGACACTGCAGCGAGCAAGGTCCAGGGCTTCATGGAGGAGCACGGCGCCGACGAGAACGCCGGGCTCCGCGTGGCCGTCCTTCCGGGTGGGTGTTCAGGCTTCCAGTACGGCCTGAACATCGAAGACACCCCGGAGGAAGACGACGAGGTCTTCTCCCTCAGGGACGGCATCCGGGTCTTCGTGGACCCGTTCAGCGCCCAGTACCTGGAAGGCGTGCAGATCGACTACGTCACCACCATGATGGGCTCCGGATTCACCTTCAACAATCCCGTGGCCAGCGGCGGCTGCGGCTGCGGAAGCTCGTTCACCATCTGAGCATTCGCGGTAGATGAAGGCGGGGTCCCCTCCGCGACCCCGCCTGTTCTCCGACCCCTGCATCCCATGACCGTAACGACGCGGGAGATCCTCCCGACCCCCCTGGACTACGCCGGCCTGGACCGCACGGAGCTCACCGAGCGGATCCTGGAGCAGAAGGCCCAGCGAAACGCCGTCATCCTGGGTCACAACTACCAGCGCGTCGAGATCCTGGAGGTGAGCGACTTCCTGGGCGACTCGTTGGCCCTCTCCCAGGAGGCGGCCGACACCGAGGCCGACACCATCGTCTTCTGCGGCGTGCACTTCATGGCCGAGACGGCCAAGGTGCTCTCGCCCGAGAAGACGGTCCTGATGCCCGACCCCCGGGCCGGCTGTCCCATGGCCGACTTCGTCACGGGCCAGGCGCTCAGGAACCTCCAGGCCAAGCATCCGGACGCTGTTACGGTGGCCTACGTCAACTCCTCGGCCGAGGTGAAAGCCCACTCAGACATCTGCTGCACCTCGTCCAACGCCGTTGAGGTGGTGGAGACGATCCCCGAGGACCGGACCATCATCTTCGTGCCGGACCGGAACCTGGCCGCCTACGTCCAGGATAAGACGGGTCGGGACAACATCGTGGCCTGGGACGGCTACTGCTACGTCCACGACGACCTGGTGCTGGAGGAGCTGGACCGGGCCCGCAAGAAGCACCCCGGGGCGCTGGTGGTCATCCACCCCGAGGCCCGCGAGGACCTGCTGGCCGAGGCCGACGAGATCACCTCCACCGGGGGCATGGTCCGGATGGCCGCCGACCACGACGCCCTCATCCTGGGTACCGAGCGGGGGCTGGTGGATCAGCTCCGGGAGCGGTACCCCGAGAAGACGCTGGTGCCCCTCTCCGGTGCCGCCGTCTGCGGCAACATGAAGATGAACACCCTCTCCAAGCTGGCCTGGTGCCTGGACCACGGCCGCCACGAGGTGACGCTGGACGAGGAGATCCGCTGCCGGGCCGAGCGGGCGCTTCGCCGCATGCTGGAGGTCTCCGGCGGGTGGACCGCCCCCACGGCGGAGCAGGAGGAGCTGGAGCTGGCCGGGGTGCGCCCCAAGGGCTGCGGCTGCGCATGAACACCCCGGCGGGCCTGGACATCCAGAGCTTCACCGGCGGGGCCTTCGGCGAGAACACCTACCTGGTCCGCTGCCGGGCCACCGGAAGGGCCGTGATCGTCGACCCCGGCGCCGTCACCCCGTCGGTGCTCAAGGTCGTCCGGACCGAGTCGATCCAGGTCGAGGCCGTCTACCTGACCCACGCCCACCTGGATCACGTGGAAGGCCTCCCCGAGTTGAAGGAGGAGCTGGACGTCCCCGTCTGGCTCCACCCCACCGATCTTCCCCTCTACGAGCGGGCCGCCGACCAGGCCGAGGCCTTCGGCATGAGCCTCTCGGGCCCGCTGCCGGAGATCGACCACGAGCTGGTCCCGGGCACCACCGTGCCCGTGGGCGAGCAGGTGCTGGAGGTCCGCTTCGTCCCGGGCCACAGTCCCGGCCACGTGCTCTTCTACAGCGAGGGCGAGGGGCTGGCGCTGGCCGGCGACGTGGTCTTTGCCGGCTCCATCGGCCGCACCGACCTCCCGGGCGGCGACATGCAGCAGCTCCTGGCCTCCATCCGCAACGAGGTCCTGACGCTCCCCGACGAGACCCGGCTCCTCACCGGCCACGGCCCCGAGACCACGGTGGGTCGCGAACGGGCGGGCAATCCCTTTCTGGCAAACCAGGCCCCGGGGGAACGGGCGTGACCCTGCGGGCCGCCGTCCTGGCGTCCGGACGCGGCACCAACTTCGAGGTCCTGGCCGACCACGCGGCGGGGCGAGAGGCGCCCGAGTGGGAGGTGTCCCTCCTGCTGAGCGACCGCGAGGACGCCGGCGCGCTGGAGCGGGCCCGGGTGCGGGCCATTCCCACGGCGGTGGTCCGGGTCGCGGACCGTGCTGCGGCCGAGGTGGCCCGGGAGCTCCTGTCCCACCTGCAGGGCGCCCGTATCGACCTGGTCCTCCTGGCCGGATACCTGCGCCTGGTGCCGGCCCGGGTGGTGGAGGCGTACAGGGGACGGATCCTCAACCTCCATCCGGCCCTCCTGCCCGGGTTCGGGGGGAAGGGGATGTACGGGCTCCACGTACACCGGGCGGTCCTGGCGGCCGGGGTCCGGGTCACCGGCGCCACCGTGCACCTGGTGGACGAGCGCTACGACCGGGGGCCCATCGTGGCCCAGTGGCCCGTGCCGGTTCTTCCCGGCGACACCCCCGAGACCCTGGCGGAGCGGGTGACGGCGGTGGAGCATCGCCTGTACCCGGCGGCGGCCGACGCCCTGGTCCGGGCCCTGGCGGCC
>PWLA01000252.1 GCA_003559555.1 Gemmatimonadota bacterium
GTGGGGCCCCTGCGGCCCCAACCGAGCGGCTGACCCCGTAGTCGCGCAAGGCGTTCAGAGCGCGTCCTCCGCAAGACCCCGTCCCGGTGGTCCCTGCCCTTCTTCAACGGCCTTCCAGGGCGGCAGGGGATTCCGGGTCATCCGGAAACATTTGACGTCGATGTCGTTGACCCGTCCGGGGCGGCCGGGTATCTTCGGGGCAGAACCCGGACCCCGGGGTCGGCGGAATGTCCCCGGCCCTCCCGAGGTCCCGGCGCCGGTCGCCCCCCAGGGCGGCCGGGTGTCGCAACACCCGTCAAGGAGCAAAGGAGCCGGCATGGAGACGTCCCTCCGGATCGCCGCGGTCCTCGCCCTCGCCCTGGCCCTCTCCCTCGGCCTCCTGGCGCCGGCACCGGCCGACGCCCAGGAGCCGCCGCCGGCCACCACCGACCGGACGCACGTCGTGCGTTCCGGGGATACCCTGGCCGGGATCGCCCGAGAGTACCTGGGCTCGGCTGCCCACTGGGAGCGCATCTTCGAGGCCAACCGCGACGTGGTCTCGGACCCCCACCGGATCCTTCCCGGCATGGAGCTCACCATCCCCGGTCTGCCCGGCGATCCAGGCGACCCGGGGGTGGAGATCATCCGGGGGCGTGACGACGACGCTCTGGCTGACATCACCGGGCTCACCTTGGACGACCCCCCTCCGGAGGTGGTGGCCGACACTCTCCCCCGGGGCGAGGTGGAGGAGCGACGCGACCTGATGCGAAGCCGGCCCTTCCAGGCTCGGGACGTACCCCCCTCCGATCGGGCCCGGACCATCTTCCACGGCGCCCATGAGTCCGCCTCCCGGTCCCCGACTCGCCCCGGGGTGCTCCTCTCGCCTCAGGACGAGGTGATGGCCGTTTCCCGCTCCGCCTTCAACTCGGCGGCCTGGATCGCACCGCCGGACGCCGATCCGGCGGAGGTGGGACGGGTCGTGGACTTCGAGGGCGAGCGGGCCCTGGGAATGGTTCGCACCACCATCCAGCTCTACGACGACGTCCTGGTGGAGCTGGACGATCCCGGCCAGTTCGCCCCCGGCGACATCCTCCTGGCCTACAGCGATCAGGGTCGGATCGACGACATGGGGCGCATCAAGGCTCCGTCCGGCGTCCTGGAGCTCACCCGGGTGGAAGGAGACGGAGCAGTGGCCCGGGTCATCAATAGCTACGACAGATTCGAACTGGGTCATCGGGTCACGCGCCCGCGGACCTTTCCCCTGGTCGCCGGCGTACACCCTGAAGCCACCGACATGGATACGAGTGCCACCGTGGTCGCCTTCCGCGACCGGAAGGAGATCTACCTCCCCGGGGACCAGGCCTTCCTGGACCGGGGGACGGGCGCCGGTCTGGCCGTGGGCGACGAGCTCGCGGGCCTGGTGGGAGACCGGGACGGCCGACAGGGACGGAGGGTGGCCCGCTTCCAGGTGATCTGGGCGGAGGAGGGATACGCCACCGTGCGGCTCCTCTCTTCGGAATCGCCAACGGCGGTGGCACCGGGTCTCAGGGTGGTCCTGGACCGGAAGATGCCATAGCTCGCAAAGGGAGACCCTTGCCGGGGTTCACGGCGGCGTGACGCACCTGCTTCCACTTTTCCTCTACACCGGGGCCTTCATCCTCTGGGTCCGTTGCCTCGTGCGCGGATCCCAGGGACGGGGACCGCTAGCAGCCTCCATCCTGACGGCTGCCGGTCTGCTGGCCCACGCCGTCGCCCTGGCGCACTTCTGGCTCCAGTACGGCGAGTTGCCCCTGGTGGGATTCGGTGCGGCCCTCTCCTCGCTGGCCTTCGTGGGAGCGCTGGCCCTGACCGTGATGCTCCCCCTGCGGGAGATGTCCAGGGTGGCCATCGCCCTCCTTCCCTTCATCATCGCCCTTCAGGGAATCGCGGTGCTCCTGGGGGTGGAGCCCACGCCGTTGGCCCTGGACTTCGAGGGCGCCGGATTCGTCCTTCATGTGAGCCTGGCCTTCCTGGGCTACCAGGGGCTGGCGGTGGCCTTCGCCGCCGGTGTTCTCTACCTGATCCAGCACCATGAGCTGAAGGCGAAGCGGTTGGGACGCTTCTTCCACTTCATTCCGCCTCTGGCCACCCTGGACCGCCTGGCCCGGATCGGGCTCTGGGCCGGATTCGCCTGCCTCACGCTGGCGCTGGCCTTCGGGTGGGCCTGGACGGTGGAGAATCGGGGATCCCTGGCCATGGGCGATCCCAAGGTGGTCTGGGCCATCCTGAGCTGGCTCGTCTTCGTCGGGATCCTGGGCGCCCGGGTGGGCGGAGGTCGGAACGACTATCGAGGCGCCCTTGCAGCAGTCATCGGATTCGGGGGCGTCATCTGCAGCTATCTCGTCCTCCGCCTCACCGTGGGCGGGGACGGGCTCTTCCTCTGAGGAGCTGCGGAGTCGAATGGCGCACTCGAGACGTGACGCGGGGCCGGGGACGGTTTCCGGGCGGCTGAGGGAGGGAGCCCCATGTCGCTAGCCGTCGTGGGAGTCAGCCACCACACCGCACCGGTGGAGGTCCGGGAGCGAATGGTCTTCGGACCGTCGGAGGCGGCCAACGCCCTGATCACCCTCCGAGAAGAGGCGGAGGTGGAGGAAGCGGTCCTCCTCTCCACCTGCAACCGGACCGAGGTCTACCTTTTCCCAAACCGGGACGATCGGCCCATTCGAAGCTGGGAGACCCTGCTGGAGCGGAAGGCCGGCCGGTTGGACCAGACGCTGGGGGACTATCTCTTCGAGCGTCGGGGCGATCGGGTGGTTCGACACCTCTTCCAGGTGTCCGCCGGCCTGGACAGCATGGTTACCGGAGAGGCGGAGATCCAGGGCCAGGTCCGGGACGCCTACGAGCGGGCCACCGCCCTTCCGGTGGATCCGCCCATGGCGGGACCGGTCCTGAACCGCCTCTTCCAGATGGCGCTTTCGGTGGGCGGTCAGGTGCGATCGGAGACGGCCATCGGGCACGGCCGGGTCTCGGTGGCCTCGGTGGCCGTGGAGCTGGCGCGAAAGATCTTCGGTTCTCTCAGGGGAAAACGGGTGGTCATCCTGGGAGCCGGACAGACCGGCGAGCTCATCGTGCAGGCGCTCTCCCGGGAAGGGGTGAAGGGCGTGACGGTGGTCAACCGGACCTACGAGCGGGCGGTGGAGCTGGCCCGGCAGGTCCACGGGCATGCCGTGGAGATGGAGCGGCTGTCCGAGGCGCTGGCGTCTGCGGACATCATCCTCTCCTCCACCGCGGCGCCCCACCCGGTGGTGACACGACCGACCTTCGAGGCCGCCTTTCCCCGGGGACTCCACCGACCCCTCCTCATCATCGACATCGCGCTTCCCCGGGACGTGGCC
Source organism: Gemmatimonadota bacterium (assembly GCA_003559555.1). GTDB lineage: Bacteria > Gemmatimonadota > Gemmatimonadetes > Longimicrobiales > Gaopeijiaceae > PWLA01. Next base: position 3,354 of record PWLA01000252.1, read on the forward strand.
CCGGATCTGGGCGACGAGTCGGAGGTCTTTCTGTACAACGTGGATGACCTTCGGAAAATCGTCGATGAGCAGCTGCAGATGCGCGAGGGCTCGATCCCGGCGGCGGACCGGATCATCCGGGCCCAGTCCGACGAGTTCCGGGCCTGGTACGCCTCCCTCGAGGTGGTTCCGGTGATCCGACGGATGAGGGGCCGTGCCGACGAACTGAGGCATGCCGAGTTGGAACGGCTCTTGCGGGGGATGGATCACCTGACAGAGGGAGATCGGGGGCGGGTGGAAGAGTTTTCCCGCCGCCTCATGAACAAGCTGTTACACGACCCCACGGTTCGACTCCGAAAGGGGATGGACCGGGGTGGGGGAGCGGACCTGGTGGACGCGGTGCGCTTCCTCTACGGGCTCGAAGAAGGGGAGCTTCCCCCGCTGGATGGCGAGGGATGAAGGTGTCCGGACCGCACCTCTGGCGACCAAGCCCGCCCGGCACGGCGGGTCCACATGGAGACGATGATGAATAGACGACGCAGCGGCCTCGGTGAGTCACCCGAACAGAGGCCCATGACCTCACCTGGAGCCAATGGAGTGGGGGCCCCCCACGTACCCCCCGGAGCGGCCGCTGCCGGCGGGACACCCCCCGGCAGTGCCTCCGACCCGAAGGGCACCCGGACCGAAAGGTCCGAGCCCCGCAAGGTGCTGGTCACCGGCGGCGCTGGATTCATCGGGAGTCACGTGGCCGACGCCCACCTGGCCCGGGGCGACCGGGTCTGGATCGTGGACGACCTCTCCAGCGGGAAGCGGGAGAATCTGCCAGAGGGTGCCGCATTTCACGAGATGGATCTGGCCGATCCGGCTCTGCGGGATCTCTTCCAGGAGGTGGGATTCGACCTGGTGAACCACCACGCCGCCCAGATCGATGTACGGATCTCGGTTGAGGATCCGCTGAAGGACGCCCGGGTGAACGTCCTGGGGTTGCTGAACCTCCTGGAGGCGGCCCGGAGGACCGGTACGCAGCGGGTCGTGTACGTTTCGTCCGGAGGCGTCATCTATGGTGAGCCGGAGGAGCGGCCCACGCCGGAGACGACGCCGAAGCTCCCCCTTTCGCCCTACGGGGTCTCGAAGCTGTCCGGGGAGCACTACCTGCACTACTATCGGGCGATCCACGGCCTGGAGTACGTGGCCCTCCGCTACTCCAACGTCTACGGTCCCCGGCAGGACCCCCACGGCGAAGCCGGGGTGGTGGCCATCTTCTGTCAGCGCCTCCTGGCGGGCCAGGAGATCCACATCTTCGGCGATGGGGAGCAGACTCGGGACTACGTGTACGTGGAGGACGTGGCCCACGCCAATGTGAGGGCGGCGGAGCTGGAGCTGCCCCAGGGCGGCGGACTCGACGAACGAGCATTCAATGTGGGCACTGGAACGGGAACGAGCGTGAATCGACTTGCTGATCTTCTGGAGGCCGTCTCCGGCCTTCGGACCACTCGAAGCTTCAGGGCGCCCCGGAAGGGCGAACTCCGACACAGCACCCTGGACGTGAGCCGTCTGGCGGCCCGTGGCTGGGCTCCCCGGCACTCTCTCAAGGAGGGGCTCCGCCACACCTTCCAGCACATCGCCGGGCCCGCTCCGAAGGCGGGAGCGCGATGACGGCGACGTTCCTTCTTCAGGCTGGACGCCAGGTCCCGGAAACGGCCTGGGACCTCATCTGGGGAGGAAGCCTTCCGACCCAGGTGATCCTCGTGATCCTGGCCGGATTCTCCATGGCCAGCTGGATCATCATCTTCTGGAAGTGGAGACACTTTCAGCTGGTCCGCAAGGAAGGGGACCGGTTTCTGGATGCCATGGACCGGGCTCAGCGACTGGAGGACGCCTACAAGGCCATTCTGGCCCTCCCCGACTCGCCGTACGGCCGGGTCTTCCGACAGGGCGTGAACTTTTTCAGCGAACTCAGGCCGGGGGCACTCAGGGAGGGGGCTCCGACGACGGAAGGGCTCACCCTGACCCAGCTCGAGGCCCTCAGGATGACGCTGGAGAAGGAGGAGTCTGAGGAGCGGGACGAGCTCTCGGTGGGACTCACCTGGCTGGCGGTCATCGGTTCCGTGTCGCCCCTGCTGGGGCTCCTGGGCACCGTCATCGGGATCATGAACGCCTTCCTGGGAATCGTAGCCACCGGCTCAACCAACATCGGTGCGGTGGCCCCTGGGGTGGCCGAGGCGCTGGTGACCACCGTGGTGGGACTGGCCGTGGCGATCCCGGCGGTCATCGGATACAACTACTACGTCGGTCGGCTCAACGTGGTCAGCGGTGAGCTGGAAGGCTTCTCCAGCGAGTTCATCGGCACGCTGGCCCGGGAGGGGCGGGTTTGACCAACGCCAGCCGCCGCCGGGGGAGAAGGGCACGGGACCTGGACGTGAATGCGGAGATCAACATCACCTCCCTCATCGACGTGGCCTTTACCCTCCTGGTGATCTTCATCATCACCGCCCCCATGCTCCAGGGCGGTCTGGAGGTCCAGCTTCCCCGGGGGCAGATCCAGCCCATCACGGCCCAGGACGACGCCTTCATCGTCTCGGTTGACGACACCGGAACCGTATACGTGGGAGAGACGCCGGTCTCGGCTGAGGAGTTCGCCGAGGCCTTCCCCCAGCTCTTCCGCGCGGCCGGCGCCCAGGCCATCTACGTGAAGGGCGACCAGGCGGCGATCTACGGAGACATGTACTTCATCATCTCGACGGTGGCCCGGACCGCCCAGGAGGAAGGCGTGCGGTGGGCCCTCATCGGCGAGCCCGAACCCGTCCGTCGATGATGCGGTTCCGGCGGCCCGGGCGTGGGGCCGGCGCCCGGCGACCCCTTGTGGCCGACCGGTGTAGGACGCTGGGACCATGCAAGACTGGAATCTGAATTCTCGGCGGCCCGGCCGGGGGCCCATCGCGGCCTCCCTCGTCCTCCACGTGTTTTTGCTCGCGGTGGCGTGGTGGCTGCATCGTCAGGCCGATTCCCCCATCGAGTACATCGCCTACGAGATGGAGATCGTCTCCATGGCCGAGGTGGAGGAGCTGGAAGCGGCCCTCCCCGAGCCCGAGGAGGTGGTCCAGCCCGATCCGGATCCCCAGCCGCCGGAGCCCGATCCGGTGCCGGACCCGGAGCCGCCGGAGCCCGACCCCATTCCGGACCCGGAGCCCCCGCCGCCGGATCCGGACCCTGAACCGCCCCCGGACCCGGAACCGCCGCCGCCCGATCCGCCGCAGCAGCGGCAGGAGGAGCCGCCCCCTCCCCAGGAGGAGACGCGGGAGGAGTCGGCGGTGGAGATGGCCGTTCGGATGGAGGGGCTCCGCCGGGATTATCCGGCGTACTATACCCAGATCCAGACCGAGATCATCCGGTGCTTCCGGCCGCCGGCAGGAGTGGAGCGGGGGACGACGATTCTCCGGTTCGAGATCCGCCAGGACGGAAGGATCCCCGGGTCGTCCATCCAGGTGTACCAGCGATCCGGAAACAGCCGGCTGGACATCGCTGCGGTGGGAGCCGTGGAGTGCGCCGGTGGCGGGCGGCTGGACCCCCTCCCGGCCGATCTCCCGTTCGAGCAGCTGCCGGTGCAGTTCACATTCAGTCCCGGCGGAGCCCGGGGCACCGGGGGTGGGTGAGGTCCGTCCGGTGACCGGGGCCGTGCGCGGGCCAGGGACCGGTCCGGGCTCGTCGGTGGTAAGAAGTGGAGTTTCGACGGGTGCCGGCTCCGGGTCCGGCGTTCGATTCACCCCTGGATCAAACCCATCGGTTCGGCGGAATCCGAACCGTAGAGCGGAGTGACCTGATGGAGACAACGATGACCCGATGGATCACGTCGGCAGGGGGAGCGGTCCTGCTCGCCCTCTTTCTCATGATGCCCGGGCTGGCGGCCCAGGACGTGGAGGAGCGGTTCCCCGGCGTGAGTCTGGGGCTCCTCTACGAGGGACGGACCCAGCCCGTCGTGGCCATCCAGCCCTTCCGGGCGGCGTCGGGCGACGACAACGTGGCCGCCCGGGCCGAGAACATCGTGGCCCGGGACCTCCGGCACTCGAACCGCTTCCGTGTTCTGGACTCCATCCCCTCGGCCTTCACCCGCGGCGACGCGGTGGATTATGCCCTCTGGGACGAGCTGGGTGCCGACTGGCTGGTCACGGGGCGGATCGAGGGGGCCGGCGCCGGGTCGGTGCTGGTCCTGGAGGTGCACGACGTGATCTACCGGGAGCGGCGGGACCAGGCCCGCTTCTCCCTGCCGCCCCCCGGCTCCCCCGACTTCCGCATGGCCGCGCACATCGCCTCCGACGCGGTGGTCCAGTGGGTCTTCGACGAGCCGGGGATCGCGGCGACCCGCATCCTCTTCTCCAGACGGATGGAGGACGGTTCCCAGGACCTCTGGGCGGTGGACGCCGACGGGGAGAATCTCCATCGGGTCACCCGGGATCGGCCCGGCGAGGAGGGCTACGCCCTGGCCCTCTCCCCCGCCTGGTCGCCGGACGGACGCCGGGTAGCCTACACCTCCTACCAGGACGGCCTCCCCCGCATCTACGAGATGAACCTGGAAACCGGGGAGCGAAAGCGGGTTCCCACGCCCATGTCCGGCGACTACATCACGCCGAACTACTTTCCGGACGGCGAGCGGCTCATCTTTGCGGTGAACTCGGGCCGACAATCCGGCCTCTTCACCTACAACCTGGCGGCGGACTGCTGCTTCGATCGGGTGACGGAAGGGAGGTGGGAGGACATCTCGCCGACCCTGGCCCCCGACGGCCGGCGCCTGGCCTTCAACTCCAACCGCCTGGGGGTGGGAGCGCCCCAGATCTACCGGATGGAGCTGGGCTCCGGCAGTCAGCCCACCATCGTCTCGCCCTACCTCTACAACCGGCCGGGCTACTACACCTCACCGGAGTGGTCGCCCCGGGGCGATCGGCTGGCCTACCACGGCCGGATCGAGCAGCGGGGCCGCCACCACATCCTGGTCTCGGAGGTGGACCGGCGGGGTCGTGTGGTGCAGCTCACCCGGGAAGGCAACAACGAGGCCCCCAGCTGGGCCCCTGACGGTCGTCACCTGGTCTACGTGGGAGAACGGGCCTGGGGGCGGGGACTCTTCATTGTGGATGTGGAGACGGGAGCCACCCGGACGCTGGTCTCGGGCATGGTGGCCCGCATGCCGTCCTGGTCGCCGTCCCTGGCTCCCCGGTTCGCTGCCGACGCCCAGGAGGAGGACCGCTGACGTCACCCCGCCGGACCGTTCCCGGAGCATGGGAAGAATATTCGGGCCGCCCCTGGACCTGAGGTGTCAGAAAGGCGAAATTAAAGGCTTGACCAGGGCCTCTGCCGTCATGTGAGGATCCATGGAGGCGGGCCTGGGACCTGGGATCGGCAAGTGGCGGTGAATTCCGAATCGGCCGATTCCGCCCCTTCCGGACGAGACACCCGCCCGGGGGCGGCGATATGCCATCCTCGTAGGGCCGCCAGAGCGGCCGCCGGGAGAAAACCGGCTCCAGGCGTTGCGTTGGACCGAAACATTCGATATATGCAGGGGAGTTTCCCCTGGCAGGTGGAAGGTGCGGCGCACCGCAGATGGTGGCTGCACCAATCCGATGGTGACAGCGCGTCCAGTGACTTGTCCTGATCGTCTCGCAGAGGCGAGGGGAGGTCGGGGCGCCGCGCCAGGTTCGGAATCCACTGGGTTCCGATGTCGTGAGGGATGACCCGTTTCGTACCGAGACCTACTCTACACCAGGAGCAATTGCGATGTACCGTCGACTTCTCGTCGTCGCTGTTCTCATGATCGGGGTTGCTGTGGGCGCCTGCCGTCGCGAGGCCCCCGAGCCCCCCGCCCCCCCGCCGGCCGAGGAGCCGGCCGGTCCCGATATGGATTCCCTGCGGGCCTGGGAGGACTCTGTCCGACAGGCCCGTGAAGCCGAGGAGCGTGCCCGTGCCGAGCGCGAGCAGGCCATCGCCGACGCCCGGGCCATCCTGGAGGAGCGGGTCCATTTCGACTTCGATGAATCGGCCATCCGATCGGACGCCGAGCGGGTCCTCCTGCAGAAGGTGGAGGTCCTCCGGGCCAGCCCCGACGTCCAGCTCCGGCTGGAGGGGCACACCGACGAGCGTGGATCGGCGGAGTACAACCAGGCGCTGGGATCCCGCCGCGCCCAGGCGGTCCTGGACTTCTTCCTCGAGCATGGGATATCGGAAGCGCGCTTCGTGGCCACCTCCTACGGGGAGGAGCGGCCGCTGGTGGCCCAGAGCACCGAGAGCGCCTGGGCCCAGAACCGGCGGGTGGAGTTCGTCATCACCGCCGGTGCCAATCAGATCAACCCGCCGGGAGGCGAGTGATCCGGCCTGAGCGGGAACGCCCTGCTTTTTCGGAACGCTGGCTGAGGCAAAGGAACTTATGAAGAACACCCCTCTCTCGACCGCTGTCGACCGGATCCGAATCCCGGAGTGGGCACGGATCGGGGGAGGGGTGCGTCTTCTCCTGTTGGGCCTGCTCCTGGTTCCCCTGGCGGCCTGTGCCACCAAGGGGGACATGCGGAGTCTGCAGGAGGAGGTCCGGACCCTGGCGGAGCGGCAGGAAGCCCTCATGCGGGAGATCCAGGCCGATCAGAGGGCCCAGGCCGATTCTCTCCAGATGCTGGCGGGGCGGTTCGGCGAGCACCGAAATCAGCTCTCCCGCACCCTTCGTGACATGGAGGACCAACTCTTTATGGTGAGCGAGCTGGTGGGTGTGTCGCAACAGGAGCTGGCGGCGCTCCGGGACCAGATGGATCGTCGGCCCGCACCCATGGGCCAGCCGCCAGGCGGGGGGTTGGATGCAGGCGGCGAGGCGCAGGAGATCTACGACGACGCCATGACCCAGTACGGAAGGGGTTCCACGGCTTCGGCGCGCATCGGACTGGAGGAGGTGGTGGAGCGCTTTCCCAACCACCAGCTCACGCCCTCGGCCCGTTACTTCCTGGCCGACATCATGGTGCAGAACGATGAGATCGAGGACGCCATCGACGCCTTCCTGGAGATCCCGGAGTACCATCCAGAGGCCGACCGGGTGCCGGCGGCGCTCTACCGGGTGGGACTCCTCTACCGGGAGCTCGGGGACAATGCCGAGGCCCGCTTCTACCTGGAGCGGGTCGTCAACACCTGGCCGGACTCGGCAGCCGCAGGCATGGCCCAGCGGGTCCTGGACGAGATCACCTGATCCCGTCCGTGTCGTGGCCGCTCGCCCGGTGGACATCCCCTTTTCGGCCCCCGCCGCCTCCCCTATAGCGCTCCCCGTTTTCCGGTCGGTCCATGCGCTGTCCCGAGTGTGATTCCACGGAGAATCGGGTGGTCGACACCCGAACCAGCCGAGGCGGGCGAGCCGTGCGGCGACGTCGGGAGTGTTCGGCCTGCTCCGGGCGCTTCACCACCTACGAGTACGTGGAGGCCCGGCCCATCCAGGTGCTCAAGAGCAGCGGCGCGGCCGAGGACTTCGACCGGGCGAAGCTGGTCCGGGCCGTCAGTCTGGCCTGTGCCAAGCGGCCGGTCTCCCAGACCGAGGTGGAGCGCATCGCCGACGAGATCGAGGACGAGCTGTCGCAGCAGGCCGGCGTGGAGGTCCCGAGCCAGGAGATCGGCGAAGCGGTGATGCAGCGCCTCAAGCCCCTGGACCGGGTGGCGTACGTCCGCTTCGCCTCGGTATACCGGAACTTCCAGGACGCCGACGAATTCCAGGAGTTCGTGGACGAGATGAACGAACGGGGGCGCCGGGAGCTGGAGAAGAAGCACCAGGCCGAGCTTCCCCTTCCATGACCTCCCGGCCCTGATCTCCTGGCCCTGACCTCTCCGGGCTGTCCACGAAATCCTGATCGTCCCCGCCACCGAGCTCCCTCTCCCAAGCCCAGCAACCCGCGAATCAGATGCCGCCCTCCCCATCCAGGCACCCAAGGGGTGAGATGCCCTTCCTGGACCACCTGGAGGAACTCCGGTGGCGGGTCCTCTGGGCGCTGCTGGCGCTGGCGGTGGCCACCGTCATCGGCTTCCTCCTGGTCCATTACGTAGGGGTCATGGAGATCCTGATCCGGCCCGTGCGGCCGTATCTTGCAGGTGAAGAGCTGGTCTACTTCAACCCCGCCACCCCCTTCTTCGTGACCCTGAAGCTCGGGTTGGTGGTAGGGATCATTCTGGCCTTTCCGGTTGTAGTCTACCAAGTCTGGGCGTTCTTCTCCCCGGCGTTGGAAACCGAAGAGAAGAAGGTGGTCATCCCGAGCCTCTACTTCGGGTTGCTCCTCTTCTGTGCCGGGGTGGCCATGGCCTACTTCTGGGTCCTGCCGCTGGCTCTTCGCTTTCTGGCGGGTTTCCAGGAAGCGTTCCTGGCGCCGAACATCGAGGTGGGAGAGTACCTGGGCTTCGTGGTCAGGCTGCTGCTGGCCTTCGGACTCGTGTTCGAACTGCCGGTGGTGGTCATGATCCTGTCTGCCATGGGGCTCGTGACCCCACAGTTTCTCAAGGAAAAGCGGCGCCATGCCATCGTTGGCATCACGGTCCTGGCCAGCGCCATCACTCCCGGCGACATCGCCTCCACCTTTCTCATGATCGGTCCCATGATCATCCTCTACGAAGGAAGCATCGTGCTTTCCCGGCTCATCCAGAAGCGTCGGGAAGAGGACGAACCGCTGCGTCCTTCGACGGAGCCCCCCCCGGGTACGGTGGAGACCGGGTGATGGGACGCAGTGCGTGGCGATCGGGTCCGATGATGGTGAGTCCGGCGGCTGTCCTGGTGCTGGGTTTGCTCCTCGTCCCGACTTCGGCCGAGCTGAAGGCGTCTCCCACCGGGACCGAGGGCGGAATCTGGCCAGGGGCGGTGGAACCGGGCCCCCGGGTGGCGGATCGGGATGTGCGAACCGGTCCGGTGAGTGCTGCCGACACGGTGACGGCGGCGGACTCGGCTCGTCTCCGGGTCCTGGAGCGGCTTCGGGAGCGCAATCGCCCCACCCCCGATGCAGCCACCCTGGACTCCCTCATGCAGGCCGACACGGTGGATCAGGCCGTCCCGCCCCGAACGGTGGTCCAGACCCGAGGCGAGGAGCGGGCTCGCCCGGCGACCCAACTCCCTGAGGGCGCCGATTCCATCATGCGGGCCCTGGCCCAGCTCCCGGGCTATTCGGTGGCGGCCTATCAGGGAAGGGAGGCCGAGTTCGAGGCCCGGGACCGGCGCCTGATCCTCTTCGGCACACCCGAGGACCAGGCCTGGTTTTCCGGCCAGGGAAATCGGGTGGCGGCCGATTCGTCCATCACCTACGATGACGCCACCGGACGGGTTCGGACCACCGGACTCACCCTCTTCACCCCCCAGGAGGGGGATCCGGTGGAGAGCCGGACGCTCATCTACGATGTGCGAGCCAGCCGGGGGACGGCTGCCGGCGCCCGAACCACGTATTCGGAGGGCGCTACCTGGTTCGTGGAGGGAGACCTGGATTCGGTGGAGCAGGGCCGTCTCTTCGGCAGCTCCACCCGGTTCACCTCGTGTGATCACGACCCGCCCCACTCGTACTTCGAGGCCAGCGACCTGAAAGTGGTGGCCAACCAGGTCCTGGTGGCCCGGGGTGTGCGGATGTATGTGGAGGACGTGCCGGTGATGTGGCTGCCCTTCATGGCCCAGAACCTGGGATCCGGACGGGCCTCGGGCATCCTGACCCCTGCGTTCTCCATGAACGACGTGGTACGGACCTCGTCGGGCTACAACCGGAGGATCTCCAACATCGGGTACTACTGGGCCATGAGCGACTACTCGGACATGACCATGGCCGTGGACTGGTTCTCCAACAACTACATGGCGCTGACGGGGGCGCTGCGCTATCGTTGGCGGGCCCAGTTCCTCACCGGCAACGTGGATCTGCGTCGGTACTGGCGGGAGACGGGTCAACGGGAGTTCGGGGTGAACACCCGGCACAACTGGGAGATCTCCGAACGGACCCGGGCCAACGCCTCGGCCCGGTTCATGACCAGCTCCGACTTCGTGAGGGAGCAGTCCTTCGACCCCCGGGAGCTGACCCAGACCATCAACTCGGAGGCGGGCTTCAGCCACCGCTTCGACTGGGGCAACCTGAGCGTCTCGGCGAACCGTCGGCAGCACCTCACCGACGACCGGGTGGACATGAACCTCCCGAACGTCAGCCTGAACATCAATACGATGACGCTCTTTGCCGCGCCCCCCCAGGCGGCGAGCTGGTACAACAACCTGAATCTGGGGGGGCGTGCCCGGTTCAACCGGGACGTCTTCCAGCGTGCGGCGCAGCCCGACACCGCCTTTCAGATCTCCCGGGCCGACGAGCTCCGGACCCGGGCCGAGGCGAGCGCGTCGGCGAGCCTCGGCGACCTGAGCCTCGGCACGAGCGTCCAGTACAACGAGACGGTCTTTCAGGACGTGCCGGGTGGGCTCTTTGGCGATCCCGGCTTCGAGGTGGTGAACCGGATGGGGGGCTTCACCACCGGCGACGGTCTGCCTCCGGCCCTGGATCCCTTCCTCCAGACCGACCTGCTGCAGGATCCGCTGGCGCTCCAGGACTTCGGGCAGGCCAACATCAACTGGTCCGCCAACCTGGGCTACCGGGTGAACCTCATCGGGCAGACCACCTTCACCCCGGGGGTGTCCATCTCGGGAGAGATGCTGCGCGCCGATACCTTTTCGGTTGCCAATGAGTTCGTGGCGGGCCCCCGTCGGGTCTCGGCCACGGCCCGCCTCCAGACGGAGCTCTACGGGTTCTATCCGGGCTTTCGGGACTTCACCGCGATCCGGCACAAGCTCACCCCGTCGGTGAACGTGCAGTACTCTCCCCAGGTCCGGCCCACCGATCTGCAGCGGCAGGTGTTCGGGGCCCGGACGGCTCGACCGCGGAAGATTGTCACACTGGGCATGAACCAGACCTGGGAGGCCCGCCTCGACGACGATGCCGAGGAGCGGCCCGGGGAACGGGACGAGGACCCGACCGCGGCCGAAGGGGTGGCGGACCCCGATCCCGGTGTGGATCCGGGGGACCCGGGGGACCCCGATGTGGATCCCGCTGAGCTTCCCCTGCCCGATCCGGACGAGGAGACGGATCCGGACGACGACCCCGACCCGGAGGAGGACGAGGCGCTGGACGAGGAGGACGAGGACGTGACCGAGGACGGACTGCGGCGGGCGCCCCAGTCCCGGACGGTGACCCTCCTGGGCCTGAGCACCAACGCGGTGACCTACGACCTGGTGGAGGCGGACTCCACCGGCCGCTTCCTGGACGGCTTCCAGACCACGCGTCTGTCCAACACGGTGCGCTCCGACTACCTCCGGGGGCTCAGCTTCTCCTTCGAGCACGACCTGTTCGCAGGAGGAGGATTCGGCGAGGATGCGGTCCCGCGGAGCTTTGCGCCGCACCTGAGCCGGGTGAACCTGAGCTTTCAGATCGACCACCAGTCCCGGGTCGTCCAGTGGGTGACGGGTTTCGTCGGCATCGACACCGATCCGGAGGAGGCGGCCGAGGCCGATCCGGTGGAGCCCAGCGATTTGCATGACGAAGGGACCCCTGCCGGTCAGCCCGACGGGTTCGACCCGAGCCGGATCACTCCAGGCGACGAAGGAGAACGGCAACAGGTCGGCCCCCGGCGCGACGGGTGGAATGCCCGGGTCTCGTACTCCCTCCAGCGGCCCCGGGACGAGAATGGCGGCGCCGCCTCAGGAATGCGACGGGCCATGCTCCAGTGGGGACTCTCCTTTGCCCCCAGCGCAAACTGGGACGCCAGCTGGCAGACCTCCTACGACCTGGTGGACGGTCGATTCAACGACCACGCGGTGGAGCTACGGCGCGATCTTCACGAGTGGGAGGCCATCATGGGGTTCCGCCAGACGGTGACCGGCAACTGGTCCTTCACCTTCGAGGTGGCCCTCCGGGCGAATCGTGACCTGAGCCTGGATTACAGCCAACGGGACTCGGAGGGAGGACGTAGGCCCGGCGGCGTCCCCCGCTGAGCCTTGCGTCGATCCGACCTCACAATCCGTCCTCATTCGAGGACACCCGGAGGGGCTCGACCCAGGTTTGGCGGTGCTTCCTGGGGGCACGACTCCTGCATCCCGTCATGCGTGGGTCGACCGTTGCCGTCCTTCCCATGGACCAGGAGAGCCAGCTCATGAGAACCACACGTGCAGGAGCGAAGGACCGGAAGCGACGCCGCGCCCCTCGAGCCCCGACCGGATGGAGACGCCTCCCCGGGGCGATTGTCCTGGTGTTGCTGGCGGCGGCGGTCCCGGGGTGCGACACCCTGGACGTGGTGGCTCCAGGCAACGGCGGATCGCCGGCGGCCCCCAGGGCCCTGGACGCGTACTACTACGACCATGCGGTGACGCTGTCCTGGGAACTCCCGGCCCGGTGGGACGGGGAGTCGTTTCGGGTATACGGCAAGCGGACCACGGATGCCGACTTCTTTCTGATCGCCGACGTCACGAGCTGCTCCCAGGGACGCTGCACGTACAGGGACCTGAACATCGTGGCCCAGACCACCTACGAGTACTACGTGGCCAGCTACGATCCCGATACGGGGACGGAGACGGCCAGCGAGTACGCCGTGGAGGTCCACGTACCCCAGCCGGTTCCCCCCCCGGTCCCCGGCGACGTGGACGCCGTCCCGCTGGACGATGCCATCTACCTCACCTGGAACGACGCGGCCCGGGATGCCGACGACTTCGCCTTCTACCGGATCTACCTGGAGGACGGGGACGGAACGGTGATCCTCCTGGGGGAGACCGACTCGGAGGGCTTTCTGGATCTTCTGGTCCAGAACGGAAATACCTACGGCTACTTCGTCACCTCGGTGGATGACCGAGGTCACGAGAGCCAGGGGAGCTCACTGGCCGAGGGGACCCCGCGGCCCGACTACCACGGCGAGCTCGTCTTCGCCTTCGAGGACGTCCCGGATGCCTCCGGGTTCGCCTTCCAGGAGGACGAGAGTATCGACCCCATCGTGCCCGGCACCTCAAATGAGCGCCACTTCCGGATCGAGGTGGACGACGAGGGCTGGTGGCTGGTCCCCGGACCGGGGGTCGAGGTGCACCGGGACGCCTACTTCACCACCCAGCTCCGGTGCGGCCCCGCCGCCGATGCGGGGTGCCTGGATCTCCGGGTGGCGCCCGAGGGAGACTACTCCTCGGCGGACATCGCCCTCTTTCCCGAGTACAGCTACGTTCTTCGGGTACCGGCCTCGGGCGGGGGGTGGCGCTACGGGGTCATCCGGGTGAGCCACGTGGGGTGGGCCCAGGACGGGGCCATCGTGATCTTCGACTGGGCCTACCAACTCCAGGTGGGGAACCCGGCACTGGCTCCTCGCGATCAGCGCCCGGAGCTGCGGCTCCCGTAGGAGCCGGTGGAGGGGGACCGGTGAGGAGAGCCTCCGCCCCCCTTCGAGCGCGGTGGAGGGGCCGTCGGGAGGAGGGCCGGAGCCGCTGGCGGTGCACCCGATCGCGCGCTACGGGTCGCCGGTTGTGTCTCCGCCCCGCCGGTGGCTATCTTCGGCTCCATGATGGGTCTCGCCGGCGCAGCTCCACGTGTGCCCGGCGTACGGTCCCACAACGCCGCCAGTGAACCGACCCCGGCCCGAATTCTGTCCGGCACCCGGGGCGGGTCGGCCGTTCACATCCGGGAAAACCTCCACTCAAGAGCGCCCCATCGGTTCCAGCGCCCCCGACAAAACAGCATGAAGATCGAGAAGCTCAAAGAGAAAGCCCGGGAGCACGAGCAGGAGGAGAACTGGATGGAGGCCATGGGCCTCTATTCACAGGCCCTCGAGCGATCCACCGAGGCCGAGGATGAGCCGGATATCGCCCTGCACAACCGGATCGGGGACCTCCAGGTTCGGATCGGCGACCTGCAGGGGGCGGTGGAGAACTACGAGACGGCCATCGACCTCTATCTGGAGGCCGACCTTCCGAACAACGCCATGGCCGTGTGCCGGAAGCTGGAGCGCAACGCCCCGGGACGCCCCTCGGTCCTGCGACGCATGGGCCAGATCCGGATCCGACAGGGATTCGTGGTGGACGCCCGGCAGGACTTCCTGAACTACGCTGAGGTCCAGTTGGCGCAGGGCGATGCCGAGGAAGCCCTCCGGGCGCTGGAGGAGTTCGCCACCCTGGCCCCCGACGACGTGGAGATCCGACTCTTTCTTGCCGAGCAGCTTCGGGGCTCCGATCGGCCCGAGGACGCGGTGATCCACCTGGCTTCCGCATACCGGCTCCTGGCGGACCGGGGCGAGGACGAGCTGGCCGACGGCGTTCGAGAGCAGATTGCGGAGCTGGCGCCGGAGGAGGATCTGGGATCCCTCCTGGCGGCCGGGTTGGGTGAGGACCCGGAGGAACCCCACTCCGATGCCGACGACCTGGGGGATCTGGAACCCGCCGACGGCCTGGACGGATTCCAGACCACGTCCCTCTCCGAGATCGCCCTGGACGACCCGGCCGAGAGTGGGATCGACGTTGCGGATGGGGTTGAGGACGAGCAGGAGGCTCCCCCTGCGGAGGAGCCGGTGGAGGCCGAGGGGGATGGGCTCGGAGATCCCCTGGCGGGCACCGTCTTCGATCTGGACGAGTCGGGCGGAGACGAAGCCGAGGAGGAGGAAGCCCCCCAGGCCTCGGCGGAGGCCGCGCTGGGGGACCTGACATCGGACGACCTGGGTGAGTCGGCCCTGGAGGGCTTCCAGGCCACGGAGCTGGAGGGCGAGGAAACGCTGGAGGACGAGGCTGAGCTCGATCCCCTCCCCACACTTTCGGACGACCTCGAGGACGACGAAGACGACTTGGAGCCTCTTCCCACCCTCTACGATGAGGACCTGGAGGAGGACGAAGAGGAGATGGAGCCGCTCCCGACCCTGGACGACGACCAGGAGGACCAGGAGCCGGACCCGCTTCCGGGCCTGGATGAGCCCGACGCCCCGGACGAGGAGGCGTGGCAGCAGGACGATCTGGACGCTCTTCCGGCTCTGGGCGCGGACGAGACCGCGGACGCCCTGTCCACCCTGGATCAGGTCACCCTGGATGACGGCGAGAGCCTCCAGGCGCTGGAGTCCCAGGTGGACCGCGAGCCCGACGACGCCGATGCATGGAGGCAGCTCGGGGTACGGCTCTTTGAGGAGGATCAGGAGGAACGGGCCCGGGAGGCTCTGGAGAAGGCACATCGGGCCTACGCCGAGGCCGGGGATCCGGAGCGGGCCATGCGGGTGGTCCGGGAGCTCATCTTCCACGAACCCGATGGGGTGGAGCACTACCAGCGGCTCGTGGAGTACGCCAATCGCACCGGAGACCGGGCTCTTCTGGTGCCCGCCTTTCTGGAACTGGCCGAGGCGCTGGAGCGCACCGGCGCCCAACGGAAAGCCGAAGTGGTCTACGGCCAGGTCCTGGCGTTGGACCCCCGGAACCCCCGGGCCCGGAAGGCCCTGGCGGTGGGGACGCCCGGTGAGGCCGCCGGAGAACGGAGGGACCGGTCGGGATCCTTCGTGGACCTGGGAGGGATGGTTCTGGACGAGGAGTCTCCGGAGCAGACCTTCCGGTGGCGGCTCGGGGACGCCGATCCTTCGGGAGACGAGGAGGCCGATTTCGCCCGGATGCTCTCCCGATTCAAGGAGAAGGTCGCCACCGGCATGCCGGCGGATGACGCCATCGCCCACTACGACCTTGGCGCTGCCTACAAGGACATGGGTTTGATCGACGAGGCCATCGGTCAGTTCAAGCAGACGCTCCGGGCCCGACCCAACCACCTTCCGGCGTTCGAGATGGTGGGACAGTGCTTCCTGGAGAAGGGAGAGCCGGACCTGGCAGTGCGCACCCTCACCCGGGCCCTGAAGGTGGAGCCGGAGGTGGAGGACGAGCTCCTGGGCATCTACTACTACCTGGCCAAGGCCTACGAGGAGGCGGGGAACCCCGAGTCGGCAAGGGAGTTCTACGAACGGGTCTTCTCACTGGATATCAACTTCATGGATGTGACCGAGCGGCTCCGGGGCCTCCGGTGACCGGGAGGACCATCTCGCCTTCCGCCTCACCTCCGTCGCCAGGACGAAATCCGTCGCCAGGACCCAAGATGACCAACGCCCATTCCGCTACAACCGCCCCTCCCTCCCGCCTGGCCCGGATCCAGGGTCCGGTGAGTCGCCGGCTCGACGGCGTGGTGGATGAGGTCCGGCGGATCCTCCTGGCGGATTTCGACATGCAGGAGGAGGTCCACGAGTATCTCCTGAAGATGCGGGGGAAACTCTTTCGACCCACCCTCCTGCTCCTGGCCAACGACGTGGGTGGGCGTCCCCACCCGGACGCCCTGCCCCTGGCGGCGGTGGTGGAACTGGTGCACCTGGCCACACTGGTCCATGACGATGCAGTAGACCACTCCGTGCTGCGCCGGGGGATGCCCACGGTGAACCATCTCTGGACTCACCAGGTGGCGATCATCACCGGAGACTATCTCTACGCCCGGTCCATTACTGAGCTGGCCCGCATCGGCCGTCTCGAGGCCATCACGGCGCTGGCCCACGCCTCAAGTGAGATGAGCGTGGGCGAGCTCCGTCAGCTCACCTCCTACGATGCCCTGGACTTCTCCGAGGCAGACTACGAGCGTCTCATCGCATCCAAGACGGCGTCGCTCATGGCGGCGGCCTGTGAGATCGGTGCGCTGGTGGGCGAATCCGGTGCCCGGGAGCTCTTTCGCCAGTACGGACACGCCCTGGGCATGGCCTTCCAGATCGCCGATGACCTCCTGGACTACACCGGGAGTGAGGAGGAGACGGGAAAGCCCACGGGCCACGATCTGCGGGAGCGGAAGGTGACCCTTCCCCTGGTGGAGTCCCTCCGCAGGGTGGGGCCGCAGGATCGGGCCCGGATCCGGGAGTTCTTCACCCTGGTGGATCCCACCGATGCGGAGATCGGGGAGATCGTGACCATCGTGCGGGAGACCGGAGGATTGGAGTACGCTCGCCGCCGAGCCGACCACTTCGCCTCGGTGGCCCACAGCGCACTGGACGAGATCGGAGAGGCGGGCGAAGCGGTGGACGCCCTCCGGGACGCCATCGCCTACGCCATCGAGCGGAGCCGTTAGGCCGCCGTCAGGCCGTTCCCGCGGTTCGCCCCCATGCAATTTCACGAATCAGAATCAGCCAGACCGGGTTCATCTCCCGGGGAGGAATCGGTTACATTGAATCTGACCCCCTTTGGCGTCCTTTTCGGAGCCCGGCCATGACGACCCTTCTGGACGGCCGGCGACAGTCCGGCGGGCGGGTCTTCTGGATCCTGGTGCTGGGGCTCTTTCTGGGTGGGTTGCTGACGCTTCTGAGCGAGGTATTTCTGCCGGACAGCGCCGGCCGGGACTTTCTGACCACCTCGGTGGCGGCCAGTCTGGGTCCCGTCCACTTGGACCTGGTGGCGGTGGCACTCACACTGGGTCCCCTCTCGCTCACCCTGAACGTGCTGACGCTCGTCGGGGTCCTGATGGTGGCCCTGGTGGCCCGGTCGCTCATCTGAGTTCGATGGCCTCAACGGAGGATTGACGACATGTTCGGTGGATTCGGAATTTGGGAGCTGGCCCTGATTTTCATGGTGATTCTCCTCCTGTTCGGGGCCAAGCGGCTCCCGGAGATCGGTTCGTCGCTGGGGAAGGGGATCCGCGAGTTCAAGGGCTCGCTCCGGGAGATCGAGGGCGAGTTGAAGATGCCCGACGACACGGAGGCCGAGAGCAAGGCCAGTACCGACGAGGACGGAAACGGCGAGCCCCGGCGACTCAAGACGACCCAGTAGGTCCGGGTGGGCCGGGTTCACCCGGGCCCCCTTCCTGTTAGTCCACAACGAAAAGCCCCTCCGCCAGTCCAGGCGGAGGGGCTTCGTTGTATCAGACGGGAGGGTTGTGGACGATCAGAACGCCATGGGGATCTGCGGCTGGTCGGCCTGATCCTCGGCCATGCGGAAGTACTCGGCCCGGGTGTCCTGGATCCGGGTCACCTCCCGGAGCCCGTCCAGCCAGAGGTCCAGCCGCTGCTGCCGGAGCTCGGCCGTCCGCTGGGCCCGTTGCATGGCCTTCTGGGCCTCCCACGCCTCACGATCGGCCTCGATCCGCTCCTCCACCCGGATGACCAGGACCCGATCACCGACCCGAACGGGCCCGGCGATCTCACCCTCGCTGGCACCGAATACGGCGCCCACGGCGGCGTTTCGGGTCCCCAGCCCCGGCACGAAGTCGGTTCGGCTGAAGGGACCGGCGGTCTCCACGTCGACGCCGACCCGTTGGGCCACCTCCTCCAGCGAGGTGCCAGCGCGCAGCTCCGCGGCGATCTCCCGGGCGTCGTCGTGGGCGCGCTCCACCTTCTTCTGGAGTCGGAGACGGCTCTCGATCTGCGGCGCCACGGCGTCCAGATTCATGTATCCGGCTCGGGTCAGATTCCGGACCTCGACCATGTAGAACGCTTCCCGGTTCTCGAAGACCGGGCTCACCGCACCGATGCCTTCCCGCTCGTCGAAGATCCAGTCCTGGGCCTCGTCGGCCTGACCCACGCCCGGAAGGATCGCGTAGTCTTCAGTGATCCGCCCGTCTCGAGCGCTGATCCCCATCTGGTTGGCAGCTTCGTCCACCGTCATGGTCCGTCCCATCGACTCCAGGGAGTCGGCACGGGTCAGCAGCCGGATCTCCGACGCGTCGGTACGGCCCATCTCCACCAGAATGTGTCGTGCTTCCTCGACTTCGTCACCGTCCCGGGCGAGCACTTCCAGGATGTGCCAGCCGTATTCGGTGGGGAAGGGCTCGCTGACCTCGCCCACCGGGATGGAGAAGGCGACCTCCTCGAACTCCTCCGGCCACTGCCCGTCCCCCCGGGTGAAGGGCTCCAGCATGCCGCCCTGGGGCCCGGTGGAGCGATCATCGCTCTCCAGGTCCGCCAGGTCTTCGAAGGGAACGCCCTCCTCCAGCTCCACCCGGATCTGCTCGGCCCGCTCCATCTGGGCGATCGAATCCTCGGCGGTGGCGGCCTTGGGCAGGTACGCGTAGCGGACCCCGGCGGTGGCGGGAATGGAGAATTCGTCCCGGTTCTCGCTGTAGTAGGCCTCGATCTCGTCGCGGGTGACCTCCACCTCGCTGTCGGGTACGTGGTCCTGGGCCCGGAGCATGAGGAAGCTCACCGTGGCCTGCTCGTTCCGGTCTCGCCACTCCTCCCAGAGCTGCCGGTCGGAGACGTAGACGCCGGAGGTGAGCTGCCGCAGGAGCTTGTTCCGGGGGATCATGTCCCGGTAGTAGCGCTCCAGGTCCCTGAGGAACTGCGGATCCTGGGCCGCCTGGCTCAGCCACTGCTGATACAACTGCATGTCGAACTGGCCATCGGTCTGGAAGTTGGGGTCGTCCCGGAGCCCCGGGGGAGGAGCGGTCCGCACGGCCTGCCGGATCTCGTCATCGGTGACCCGGATGCCCCGGCGCTCCAGTTCCTTCTGGATGAGGATCTGGTCCACCACCTCGTTCCACGCCATGTCCTCGATCTCCCGGTCCTGCTGGGAGGAGATGGGGGTGTCCTGCTCCCGCTGCACCTGGTCGTAGAGGTTCCGGTAGATGGTCTGATATTCCTGCACGGGGACGTTGGTGCCGCCCACGCTCCCCACGTTGCCGGCGCCACCGCTCTGTCCGCTGGCGTCCATTCCCCATTCGAAAACCATGAGAGCCACGAAAGCGGCTGCCGTGATCAGCATGATCCACTTCGTGTTCTCCCGCATTTGCCGCATCATAGGCTGGCCCCTCCTGTTCGGGCGCCCCTGCTGGGTGTGTCCTGTCCGTGTACTGGTGTCGCGCGTCGCACGCGCCGTCGAATGTTATACCGAAGACCGGGTGAGACGTTCGCCTCGGTGTTCCTGGTGGATGCCGCGATCCGCACTGGCGGCGGGACGAGGCTCCGGAGCCGGACCGAGGCACGTGCAGGCCGGGAAGCTAACGCAAGCGCCGGGGGGCCTCAAGCAGACCTCCCGGCAGTCTGATCGGAGAGGGGCGTCGTTGACACTCTTCCGGGCGGAACCCTATCTTGCCCCGCTGGAGGAATCGTTCGTTTCCCCCTGCGAAGCTCCCTCTCCGACCTCTCACTGGAGGGTCTCAGGTGTCCCAGGCGATCGAGCAGGAGATCCGCACACTTCGCACTCACTTCTGGTCCGCTCGGGACCCGGAGGGCCGGGCGTTTGCGCCCCTGGCCGACGCATACCGCAGAAAAGGCGACCTGGACGAGGCCATCTCCCTGGTGGAGGACGGCCTCGCCCGGCTTCCGGACTTTTCCCCGGGTCACCTGGTGGCGGCCCGGATCCTCCGGGCTCGGGGGGATCTGGAGGCGGCCCGGGAAGCGCTGGACCACCTCCTGGAGCTGGACTCCGAGAACGTGCTGGCCCTCCTGGAGCGTGCCGAGTTGGCCCGGGACACCGGCGATCGGGAGGGGGCGATCCTGGGCCTGCGTCGGCTCCTGAGCCTGGATCCGGGTCACCTGGGGGCCCGGGCCGCGCTGGATCGCCTGGAGGCGGCCGGCCCGGCCCCAGAGACGACACCGGCCCCAGAGACGACACCGGCCCCGGAGACGGCGCCGGCCACGGAGCGGCCATCGGAGCCTCCCATCGACCCGGCGCCGGGAGCCGACGACGAGGCGGAGACGCCAGGTTCTGTGCCGGAAGAGGCGCTCGAGCCGGAAGAGGCCGAACTCCTGGAGTTCGGCGACACCTCGCTGAATGACCTGGATGAGGGCACGTGGGGCCTGATGGACGACGAGGGGGAGGCCGATCCGTCGCTGACCCCTGACGGCTTCCAGCCCACCGGAGCCGCCGGGATGTCCGAACTGGCGGAGGACCCGTCCGAGGTGGAGGACCTCCCTGACAACCTGCGCGATGCGGAGGCCGGTGACTCCTCCGGTGATCTGGCCGTATTCGATTTCGGGATGGAGGTGGGACCGGAAGAGGAGCCGGATCCTTCGGCGGATCGCCCACCTCTGGACCCGCAGGGGGTGGATCCGTTGGTGGGCGTGGAGGGTCTGGACGACCTCACCGGTCCGGAGCTGGACGCACCGAGCCCGGACGTCGCTCCCTCCCGCCCGGGTGCGGCGGTCGGAGGGGAGTTGGATGATGGATCCGCTCTCTCGGCCGGGGCCGACGATCTTCCGCCTCACCTGGTCACCCGAACCATGGCGGAACTCTACCTGGCCCAGGGACTCACCGAGGACGGGCTCCGGATCTACGAGAGGCTGGTCCAAAAGCAGCCGGACGACGGCGCCGCTCGGAGTCGGCTGGAGGAGCTTCGCCGGGAGTTCGAGACTGCCGAGCCGGCGGAGGACCGCGCTCGCGAGGTCGCCGAGTCGGCTGCCGTCGAGACCCTGGGTTCGGAGGAAGTCACCGATTCGCCATCGGCCGAGGAGGAGCTGGATGAGATGGCTCCGCAGTGGAGCGGAGAGGAGGCCGATGAGGCGGAGGCTCCGGCCACGCCCTTCGCCTGGGCCACCGCTCAGGAAGATGAGGGCGAGGCGGTGGTGGAGACCGGCGCCGAGCGCTCCATCCGGGAGCACTTCGACGACCTGCTGGCCTGGGTCCCGGGAGCCGTCGCCATCGGTGACCTCTCGCCGGAGGCGGCGGCGGAGCGGGCACCGGCGGGATCGCCGTTGGCGGAGCGGCTGGCCCGGCCCGAGACCGCCCGGGCCGAGCCTGCGGCATCCGGGGCCCCGGATGCCGACGTCCCCCCCCGGGAGGACGCGGCGGAGGAGGACGAGGTAGACGACGACCTGGACGATTTCCGGTCGTGGCTCGAGAGTCTCGATCCGTGAAGATCGCCGTCGTCCACGGACCAAACCTGAACCTTCTGGGTCAGCGGGAACCGGAAGTCTACGGCACCGTGACCCTCCAGGAGATCACCCGAGAGCTGGATGTCCTGGGTCGGGAACTGGGGGTGGAGCTGGAGAGCTTCCAGTCGAACCATGAGGGGCAACTGCTGGACTTCCTGCACCAGGCCGGGGAGCGAGTGGACGGTTTTCTGGTGAATGCCGGCGGTCTGACCCATACGTCCGTGGTGCTGCGGGACGCGCTGGCAGGGGTCGGCTGTCCGTACGTGGAGGTACACCTTTCCAATACGACGGCCAGGGAGCCTTTCCGGCATCGCTCTCTTCTGGCTCCCGAGGCGGTGGGGGTGGTTTTGGGATTCGGGCTGCGGAGCTATCTTCTCGGTCTGCGCGGGCTCGTGGAAGAGCTGGCGCGAACCTGAATTCAACTCGACTCGAACCGCGACCCCATATGGCCTCGACCTCAGACTTCCGGAATGGAATGGTCCTGGAGATCGACGGTGATCTCTGGACCATCACCTACTTACAGCACGTGAAGCCCGGGAAGGGTGGTGCCTTCGTTCGTACCAAGCTGAAGAACGTCCTCACCGGCCAGGTGGTGGACAAGACCTTCAGGGCCGGTGAGAAGGTGAACGATGTCCGCCTCGAGCGCCGGCCGGTGAACTACAGCTACACCGACGGGCAGCTCTACTACTTCATGGACAAGGAGACCTTCGAGATGATCCCCATCTCGGGCGACCTCATCGGCGAGGACCAGCTCCAGTACCTGAAGGAGAACATGGAGTGCGAAGGGCTGGTCCACGACGGGAAGGTGATCATGGTGGACCTGCCGGCCTTCGTGGAGCTGGAGGTGACCAAGACGGATCCCGGGGTCCGGGGCGATACGGCCCAGGGCGGTTCCAAGCCGGCGACCCTGGAGACGGGGGCGGAGGTCCAGGTCCCCCTCTTCGTGGAGGAGGGAGACATCCTCCGGGTGGATCGCCGGGAGGACAAGTACCTCGAGCGGGTGAACAAATGATCGATCTCGATTTTGTCCAGAAGCTGATCCGGACCGTGGACGAGAGTTCCATTGACACGGTGGAGATCGAACGGGGCGGGACGCGGATCCGGCTCTCCAAGACCCCGGAGGCATCGAGTGCGCCCGTGGCGGTGCCGCAGGCGGCCGCGCCGATGTCCGGTCCCGGCAATCCGCCTTCAGCGTCCCACCAGATTGCCGCCGAGGACGCCGGCCTCGCTGCCGAGGGGGCCCAGGCGTCGGAGGAAACCTCCGCCGACCTGTTGGAGGTCACCTCGCCTATGGTGGGGACCTTCTACCGGGCACCGTCTCCGGGCGCGGACGCCTTCACCGAGGTGGGCGCCAGGGTTTCGGAGGGTGATACCCTTTGCATCATCGAAGCCATGAAGCTCATGAACGAGCTGGAGAGCGAGGTGGCGGGCACAGTCCGCGAGATCTGCGTCGAGAACGGGGAGCCTGTGGAGTACGGCCAGGTCCTCTTTCGGGTCGAGCCGTCCTGACCCTGAACGCCGAATCTGCCCGGCCTCCCGCCGCGGTCTCCCGCCGGATCCGGCCGCTGGCCGGCTCCGGTGTCGTCGGGCCCGCTTACACATTCCCATGCCCGGATGCCGTTGCCAGACTTCCGGAGATGCGTCCGTAGCCGGGACGTCACCGGAAGAGGGCGGCGTCCCATTCCAGGGGGTTCACCGTTGTTCAAGAAGGTACTCGTTGCCAATCGGGGGGAGATCGCCCTTCGCATCATCCGGGCCTGCCAGGAGCTGGGGATCCGGACGGTGGCCGTCTACTCCGAGGCCGATCGGGAGTCGCTGCATGTTCGCTTTGCCGACGAAGACGTCTGCATCGGTCCGGCCTCCTCCGCCGAGTCGTATCTGAACATTCCCCGAGTCATCGCCGCAGCCGAGGTGACCGGTGCGGAGGCCATTCATCCGGGATATGGGTTCCTGGCCGAGAACGCGGAATTCGCCGAGATCTGCAAGCGGGCCGACCTGACCTTCATCGGCCCCACTCCGTCCCAGATTCGGGCCATGGGCGACAAGGCCACGGCTCGGGCCACCATGGAGGAGGCCGGCGTTCCCACCGTTCCGGGCTCCGGCGGGGTGGTGGACGACCTGGACGAGGCCCTGGCCCAGGCCGGCGAGATCGGCTTTCCCATCATGATCAAGGCCTCGGCCGGAGGGGGCGGGAAGGGGATGCGGGTGGCTCAGAGCGCGGAGACCTTCCCCAAGCTCTTCGAAGGTGCCCGAAACGAGGCCCGGGCCGCCTTCGGAGATCCTTCCGTCTACCTGGAAAAGTGCATCTTGAAGCCCCGGCACGTGGAGTTCCAGGTCTTCGGTGATCAGCACGGGCGGGTGGTGCACCTGGGAGAGCGGGACTGCTCCATCCAGCGGCGTCATCAGAAGCTGGTGGAGGAGGCGCCCTCTCCGGCCCTCACCCCGGAGCTCAGGGAGAGGATGGGTCGGGACGCGGTGCGGGCGGCCGAGTCCATCGACTACGTGGGCGCCGGTACCATCGAGTTTCTCCTGGACGAGGACGGCTCCTACTACTTCATCGAGATGAACACCCGGATCCAGGTGGAACACCCGGTGACGGAAGCCACCACGGGCTTCGATCTCATCAAGGAGCAGGTGCTGGTGGCGGCAGGCAACCCCCTGAGCTTTCCCCGGGAAGATCTGGTCCTGCGGGGACACGCCATCGAGTTCCGGATCAACGCGGAGGATCCGAATCGGAACTTCCAGCCTGCTCCGGGCCTCATCACCACCTTCCATCCGCCGGGCGGGCCCGGTGTCCGCCTCGACACCCACGTCTACGCCGGGTATCGGGTGCCGCCCTACTACGATTCCCTCCTGGCCAAGCTCATCATCAGCGGAAAGGACCGGGACGAGGTCCTGGTCCGGGCCCGGTACGCCCTCAACTCGTTCGTCATCGAGGGGATCGCCACCACCATCGACTTTCTCTCGGAGATCGTGGAGGACGAGGCCTTCCAGAAGGGGGATGTGGACACCCGGTTCGTGGAGAACTTCATGGCTCGGCGGGGGGTCCCGGGGGGGAAGGGGCCATGAAGGTCCGGACCTACTTCTCTGCAGCCGAAGCAGAGGGAATCCCGGTGGCCGGCGCCACCGCCGTAGTCATCGACGTGATCCGGGCCACCTCCACCATCGTGGAGGCTCTGGCCAACGGGGCCCGGGCCATCTATCCCACCGTCTCTACCGAGGAAGCCATTCGCCTGGCCAACTCGCTGGGCCGCGACGACACCCTCCTCTGCGGGGAGCGCAAGGGATTGAAGGTGGAGGGCTTCGACCTGGGCAACTCCCCCCGGGAGTTCTCCAGCGACCGGGTTCAGGGCAAGCGGCTGGTCATGAGCACCACCAACGGAACCCGGGCCTTCGTAGCGGCTCAGGGCGCGGATCGCGTCCTGGCGGCATCGTTTCTGAACCTGGGCTCGGTGGTCCGGAGCATGGTGGGATCGGCGGAGGAGGTCGTCCTCATCTGTGCCGGGAAGGAGGACCGGTTCTCCCTCGACGACGCGCTCTGCGCCGGGACCCTTCTACGGGAGCTGGTGGAGGCGGACGGTGCATCGGACCCCCCGGTTCTGAACGACGCCTCCCGGGCGGCCCTTCACCTGGCGCGGACCTTCGATCTGCACGAGGAGCTCCTCCGGGCCACGGCGGCCGGGGCGGCTCTGGTCGAGGTGGGCCTGGGCGAGGACCTGGCGCTCTGCGCTCAGCTTGACCGCCACGAGCTGGTGCCCGAAATGACCGACCGGATGATCCATCTTCCCCGTGCCGCCGAGAGCTGAGGCGCTTCCGTCCAGGCCGCCGCGCCGGTGTCCACGGGCCCTCAAGGCCCCAGGGCCCGGATGCCGGAAGGGGCACGTGCGTTTATCAGTGGATGACCCATGGTGAAACCGGACGTTCGCAAGGAGCTGGCCGGCGTGGGTCTCCTGGCCCTGGCCCTCTTCGTCTTCCTGGCCCTGGTGCCGGCCCCCCTGCTTGCGCCGTTGGGGGACGGCTGGTTTCCCTCGGGGAATCTCCTGGGGGAGTTGGGTCGGGCCTTCCATGACGCAAGCGTGGCTGCCGCCGGAGTCGGCATCGCCCTGCTCCCGGTTCTCATCGCCCTGGCCGGACTCCGGGTGGGGCGTTGGCTTGACCATGACCGGGCCCTGCGACTGAGCGTGCTGGCAGGAGGGCTGCTGGTCCTCCTGCCCACCTTCCTGGCCGTTGTCCCGGTGGAGCCCATCTGGGCCGGGTGGCTCGGTCACACGCTGGCCCAGCCGCTCCAGGCCGGGCTCGGCGGCTTCGGCTCCGGCCTCCTGGTGGCCGTTCTCCTGATCCTCCTGGTCATGGCCACGCTGAGCTGGAATCCCCTCCGGGCCCCTACCCGGTGGGTCGCCTCCGGCCTTCGGTGGAGCTGGACCACCCTGGTGGACTGGTTGGAAGGAAGGAGAGGGGCGTGGGCCGACTGGCGGGAGCGGCGGCAGGAGGCGGCAGCCCGAGGTGACCGGGAAGTCCACTCCCGGACCGGCGGTGCCCCGGACACCGACGCCGGTGGCGCCGGAAGATCGGCTGGGGAGGTGGCCGGCTCCAGTCGCGTCCCGGCGGTCGCTTCCACACCCCGCCGAGCGCCCACCCCCGAGGGGCACCTCCCGGACCCCCGGGATCCCAGGGAGCTGGAGGGCGAGGAGCTTCCGCCGCTGGAACTCCTCACTCCCCCCACCAACGACGACCGGCGCGACATGGAGCGGGAGCTGGACGGCCTGGGAGAGGTCCTGGTGGAGAAGCTGCGGACCTTCAAGGTGGAGAGCCAGATCGGAGGCCGGACCACCGGGCCGGTGGTGACCCAGTTCGAGGTGATCCCTGCTCCGGGGGTGAAGGTGAACAAGATCGCGAACCTGGAGGCCGACCTGGCACTGGCCATGCGGGCCCGGACCATCCGGATCGTGGCTCCCATACCGGGAAAGGGCGCGGTGGGTGTGGAGATCCCGAATCCGTCGCCGCAGGTGGTGCACCTGCGGGAGGTGCTGGAGAGCCGGGAGTTCCGGGGCGCCCGGGGCGAGCTGCCCCTGGCCCTGGGGAAGGACCTCCAGGGCTCGTCCTACGTGGCGGACCTGACCCGAATGCCCCACGCCCTCATCGCCGGCGCCACCGGGTCGGGCAAGTCGGTGTGCCTGAACACGGTCATCACCTCGCTCGTCTTCCGTCACACGCCAGAGACCCTCCGCCTTCTCCTCATCGACCCCAAGATGGTGGAGCTCTCCACCTACGCCGATCTGCCTCACCTGCGCCATCCGGTGGTCACCGACCCCAAGGACGCCGCCGGTGTCCTCAAGTGGGCCGTGCTGGAGATGGAGCGGCGCTACGAGCTCCTCTCTCGCAACGGGGTGCGCTCCATCGGGGAGTTCAACCGCCGCCTCCGGAAGGGGGTCACCATGCGGCGGGCCGACATGGATTCGGCTGCCGATTCCGCCGACGCCGAGGGCAGCGAGGGCGACGATGCGGGCTCGGGTGTCTACGAGGGGGGCGTCCTTCCCAACATCGTCCTCATCGTGGACGAGCTGGCCGACCTCATGATGGCGGTGCAGAGTGAGATCGAGAAGCCGCTCACCCTCCTGGCCCAGAAGGCCCGGGCCATCGGGATTCACCTCATCGTGGCCACCCAGCGCCCGTCGGTGAACGTGATCACCGGGCTCATCAAGGCCAACTTCCCCTGCCGGATCGCGTTCCGGGTCTCGTCCAAGACCGATTCCCGGACGATCCTGGACCAGAACGGCGCCGATGCGCTCCTGGGGAATGGCGACATGCTCTTCCTGCCCCCGGGCCAGAGCACCCCGGTCCGGATCCAGGGGGCCTACATCTCCACCGAGGAGACGGAGCGCCTCATGGAGTGGTTCCGCCAGCTTCGGGCCCGCAAGCTGGACGCCGAGGCGGTGGAGGCAGGCGCCGCGTCCGAGGAGGACATCCTGGAGGTGGTCCGGGCCATGGAGGCCGAAGAGGCGGGCTCCGACGACGACCCCTTCGACGGGGAGTGGGACGAATACTTCCAGGATGCAGGCGAGATCTGCATCTCCAACGAACAGGGATCCACCTCGCTCCTGCAGCGCAAGCTCCGGGTCGGTTACGGGCGGGCGGCCCGGATCGTGGACCAGCTCCACGACGCCGGGGTCGTGGGGCCTCCCGACGGCTCCAAGCCCCGGGAGGTTCTCATGACCATGGACCAGTTCCACCGGATGCTCTCCGGCGAAGACGAGTAGAAGACGAGTAAAGGTCCCGAACGGATCCGGCGACCGCGACGGGAGTAGGTTCTGGGTGAGGGGACATTCGTTCGGACGGCGGTTCCATTCGAAGGGAAGGTGCGCATGGTCAGGCGATTTCAGGAGGCATGCCCTGTTCTTTGCCGCAGACGGGACGGGGGTGGAGGGTGATCGCCCCCCGCAAGGGCTCGACGGCCATGGAGGTGGAGCGTCGCAGGGGACGGGAGCGGAAGACGCTTCGGGATCGGGTCACCGTGGAGGAGCCCATGGAGATTCGCCTGGAGGTGGCGACGTCCGCCGGTGGGACCGAAACCCACCAGGTGGCGGTGACCATGCGGACGCCAGGGGACGACTTCGAGTTGGCGGCCGGGTTCCTCTTCTCGGAGGGGCTCATCGGCCGGCGCCGTGACATCCGCACCATCACCTACTGCACCGGGCCCGAGACCCAGGAATACAACGTGGTCTCGGTGGCCCTCCGGCCGGGCGTCACCTTCGACCCGGCCCTCCTGGACCGGAACTTCTACACCACGTCGTCGTGCGGCGTCTGCGGAAAGGCCTCGCTGGAGGCGGTGGAGATCCGGGGATGCCCCGTCTTCCCGGCCGGATCGGGACCCACCTGGGCTCCCGAGATGCTGAAGCGACTCCCGGACGCGCTCCGGGAAGGGCAGGGGGTGTTCCAACGCACCGGAGGCATCCACGCCGCCGCCCTGGTCCGCCCCGATGGAAGCTTCGTCAGCCTCCGGGAGGACGTGGGACGCCACAACGCGGTGGACAAGGTGGTGGGCCACCAGCTACTGGAGGGACGGATCCCCGCCCAGGACACCCTGCTGATGGTGAGCGGTCGGACCTCGTTCGAGATCCTCCAGAAGGCGCTCACCGCCGGGGTGCCGGGTGTGGCCGCCGTGGGCGCGCCCTCGAGCCTGGCGGTGGATCTGGCCCGTGAGTTCGGGATGACGTTGGTGGGGTTTCTCCGGGACGACGGGTTCAACGTCTACGCCGGAGGGCAGCGCGTCGAAGGTGCCGAGGACGCGGCGTGAGCGTGACCCGGTCCGGGATCCTCCTGGGCGCCGTGCTGGCGGGAGGCGAGAGCCGGCGATTCGGTTCGGCCAAGGCGCTGGCCCCCTTCCAGGGCGAGCCCCTGGCCCTGCGGGCCGCGCGGACGCTGGAGGAGGTCTGCACCGGGGTGGTGGTTGTGGGACGGGTGGACGGCCTGGAGCCCGGCGACTTCTTCGACCTCGTCCCGGACAAGCTCCCTGGGATGGGGCCTCTCGGGGGGTTGCACGCGGCGCTCGTGGTCCTCCTGGAGCGGGTGGGCGAGGACGCGGAGGGGGCCGGGGTCCTCCTGTTGGGGTGCGACATGCCCCTGGTGGAGCCGGCCCTGGCCCGGGCCGTGGGCTGGGTGGGGGCCACCTGCGGGCGACCGGCAGCGGCGCCCATGCGCCAGGATGAGGGCAGGGGCGACCGGCTGGAACCCCTGTGCGCCTGGTATGGACTGGGGTGCCTTCCGGTGGTGGAAGAGCGCCTTCAGGGACCGGATCGATCCCTCCACGGCCTCCTGGAGGCGGTGGAGGCGTATCCTATCCCGCCGGCCCGACTGGGACCCACCCTGAATCCCGGGTGGGCGCTTCGGAGCGCCAACACGCCCGAGGCGCTGGAAGTACTGGAAGAGGAGGCGCGTCAGCGAGGGGAGGATCGCCGTGGGGGGAGGCCGGAAGGGCCGGTTCCTCCGGTAGGCGCGGTCCGCAGGCCTCAGGACGCCGTGGGCGGACGGAGGGGCCCAGGGGAGCAGCCCGATGCAGGCGTGCTTCCCCCGGCCATCTGCGTGGTGGGATACAAGGATTCCGGAAAAACCGGCGTATCGGTGGCGCTGGTGGCCGAGCTTCGGCGCCGGGGGCATCGGGTGGCGGCGATGAAGCACGGCCACGGCTTCCGGCTCGACACCCCCGGGAGTGATTCGTGGCGACTCCGGCACGAGGGCGGCGCCGACCCGGTGCTTCTCACCGGTCCCGAGGGCTTCGCCTTCATGGGCAGTTGGGAGGGGACGCAGGAGCCGGAGGTGGAGGCCCTTCTGCAGGGATACCTGCCCTGGGCGGAGCTTGTGGTGGTGGAAGGCTTCAAGGGCTCACCGCTGCCCAAGGTGGAGGTCTTTCGCAGCGCCCGGCACCCCGAACCCTTCTTCCGTTCCGGAGCCCCGGGGGCGGAGGCCGTGATTGCGGTGGTGACCGACGACGAGGACCTGGAAGCCCCGGTTCCGGTCTTCGACCTGGACGACGACGGACTGGCCGCCCGCCTGGCCGACCTGATGGAGGAGCGTGTGCTCCCGTGAGTCGAGGTGAGCGGCTGGTCTCCGTTGAGGTGTCTTCATGATTGGTGGAGAGGTGCGCACATGACCCCCTATGACGAAGCGCTGAAGCTGATTCTGGACCACGTCCGTCCCCTGGAGGCCGAGACGGTCTCCCTGGAACGGGCCGGCGGACGATTCGTGGCCCGGAAGCTGGAGAGCCCCACTGCCCTGCCACCCTTCGCCAACTCGGCCATGGACGGGTTCGCCCTGGATACGGGGGGACGGGAGATTCCGGCGGCCAGCCGGTGGCGGGTGGTCGGGAGTGTGGCCGCCGGCGACGAGGGGGCCGACCCCGCCCGGAACGCTGGCGGCGGAACCGGCCGTGCGAACGGAGGCGCGACCCCGGGACGCGCAGTGGAGATCATGACCGGCGCCCCCGTCCCGGAGGGTTTTGACACGGTGGTCCGGGTGGAGGACGTGGAGGTGGAGGAGGAGGGAGCCGGCCATCCCTCCCGGATCCGGGTGACCGTGCCGGTGGGCCCGGGCCAGAACATCCGACCGGCGGGCAAGGACTTCGATGTCGGCGATCCCGTGGTGGCGCCCGGCCACCGGATCGACCCGGCGGCCCGGGCGGCCCTGGCCGCACTGGGTCTGGGTCGGATTCCCGTCCTGCCAGCCCCCCGGGCGGCCATCTTTCCCACCGGAGCCGAGCTGGTCACCGACCCGGACCGGGAGCTGGCACCGGGGCAGATCCGGAACTCCAATGGGCCCTATCTGGAGCAGGCCATGGACGAGTTGGACCTTTCGGTCCTGACGAATCGGCCCATGGGAGACCAGGAGGCCCCCTTCCTGGAGGCGTTGAACGAGGTCCTGGCCCGGGACGTGGATCTGGTGGTCACCACCGGAGCTGTCTCCATGGGCCGCTACGATTTCATTCCCCGGGCCGTGGAGGAGGCCGGTGCCCGCATCCTCTTCCACAAGGCGGCCATCCGGCCCGGGAAGCCCGTTCTGGTGGCCGTCCTCCCCGGCGGCGCCCTCTTCTTCGGTCTCCCCGGCAACCCCGTGTCGGTGGCGGTGGGCTTTCGCTTCTTCGTGCATCCGTTCATCCGTGCCCTCCGGCGCCAGTCCCGGGAGGTGGCCTGGCGACTTCCCCTGGCCGAGTCCGTGGGCAAGCGGCCCGACCTCCGGTACTTCCGAGCGGTGGAGGTGGTGGAGGGGGACGATGGTGGGCCAGCGGCCCGGGTGCTCCCGGACCAGCAGTCCTTCCGCCTCAGTCCCCTGCTGGCGGCTGACGCCTGGTGCGTGCTTCCCGAGGGCCTGGACGAGGTGCCGGCCGGCGCCCGGGTCGACGTCCTTCCCCTCTGAACTCGAACCTCGATCCTACGGAGCCCCCCATGAGCGAGAATCCACTCTCCCCCGACCTCCCCCCCCTCCTGAGCCAGGTGCTCCTGATCCTCGAGGGGATTCGGCGGGATCTCCCCGGTACCGACCGGGACTGGGACGAGGCCCGGGAGGCGCTGGAGGAGTTCGATCGCCAGCAGGCCAACCTGGTGCACCGGCAGATTGCCTCCCAGGTGCAGGAGGCGGTGGACCAGGCCCGGAGCGCGGTGCAGGAGCGCCAGGTGGAGGAGGCCCGGGAGGCCATGATCCGAGTGGGCCAGATTCTGGACACCTGGCTGCGGGGCGAGCGATGACACGAGGACCGGCACGGGAGGACGCGGAGCTGGATCCGTCCCTGGAGCTGGATTCGTCGCCCTTTCGCCCCGATCTCCTGGAGGGCCGGGTGGCGCTGGTCACCGGCGGTGGGACGGGCATCGGTCGCGGCATCTCCCTCTGGTTGGCCGCCCACGGGGCGGATCTGGTCCTGGCGAGCCGGAACCGGGACCACCTGGAGCCGGCGGCGCAGGAGATCCGGGCCCTGGGGCGCCGGGCGCTGGTCCGCCCTATGGACGTTCGGGACCCGGATCGGGTGGCGACGGTGGTCCGGGAGGCCGCCCACGAGATGGAGGGGCTCCACATCGTCGTGAACAATGCGGCCGGCAACTTTCTGACCCGGGCCGAGGAGCTGTCGCCCAACGGCTGGCGGGCTGTGGTGGAGATCGTTCTGGACGGGACCTTCCACGTCTGCCGGTCGGCCTTCGAGCCGCTCCGGGACTCCGGTGGTGGGGCGGTGGTGAATATCACCACCACCTACGTGCACACCGGAGCCGCCTTCATGGCTCACTCGGGAGCGGCCAAGGCCGGAGTGCTGAATCTGACCCGGAGCCTGGCCGCCGAATGGGGCCGCCACGGGATCCGGGTCAATGCGGTGGCTCCCGGGCTGGTGGCGGGCACCGAAGGGGCCCGGCGCCTGGTGGAGTCGGTGGGCCGGTTGGCCGAGTTCGAGGCGGGGGTGCCGCTGGGCCGCCTGGCCGCCCCGGCCGATGTGGCCCGAGCCGTCCTCTTTCTGGCCTCGCCGGCGGGCGCCCACATCAGTGGGGCGCACCTCGTGGTGGACGGAGGCGAGAGCGTGGGCGGAAAGTTCGGTGGTCACGAAGACGCCTGATGATCGAGAGAGGGGGGATCCGCCGGGCCGGACGCCTCGGCCCCGCCCAGATCCGTTGGCGGTTCCGCCTCACAGCCTTCGCATGGAGCGATGAGGGGGCCCCTGCCCCGCCGTTTGCTTCAACCCCTGGAGAGAGTCGATGAACACAGCTCGTTCGAGTCAGCTTGCGGCGTTTGCCGCACTCCTGGCGCTCCCCCTGATCCCCCTTACCGGGCCCGCGGCGCTTTCGGCTCAGGACGCCGGTCAGGCAGAGGCTGATCAGGAGCAAGCCCAGTGGGAGGTGACCCCCCGTTTCTGGACCGGCGGCGGGCTTCACGTGGCCCAGCCCCTGGGAGAGTTTTCCGATTACGTGAGGGTGGGGATCGGGATTGGCGGGTTCTTCCGGGCGGGCCTGGACCAGCACGGCATTCTGAGCCTCCGGGCCGACCTGGGGTTCCTGACCTACGGGCGGGAGACCCGGCGGATTCCCCTGAGCGAAACCGTGGGATCGCTCATCGAGGCTGACCTCACCACCTCCAACAACATCGTCGTGGTGGGGCTGGGGCCGGAAGTGGGGATTCCCATGGGGCCGGTTCGGCTCTACGGAAACGGATCGGCGGGATTCACCTACTTCCACACCGACTCGGAGCTGGAGGGGACCCAGCGGGACCAGGAGCCCCTCTTCAGGACGCGCAACCACTCGGACGGTGGGTTCGCCTGGAGCGGCGGCGGCGGCCTTCAGGTGCAGGTGAGTGGGGGACGTACCCCGGTGCTGGTGGATCTGGGCGCGACCTACCATTCCAATGGGAGACGGGAGTACGTGACCCGCGACGGGATCATCACAGATGCCGACGGGCGCCCCGACATCCAGACGACTCGTTCCGACGCCGACTTCCTGATCTGGCGACTGGGGGTCTCGGTGGGGCTCCGGCACGGACAGCCCTGACGAGGAACTCCCCGTGACGTGTCGGGGTGGCCTCCGTCCCATGACCCGGACACGCTCCAAGGGGCGAACGAACCGGGGGGACGCCGTGTAGTAGCTTCCCATCCAGGGGAGCCCGCGGCGCGTGTCCGCATGTCATGCGGGAGCCCCTCCACTTCGACCCCCTTCGGATCAGCCGAATGCCCCGACGTCCCGGTTCCGCTCGCCCCATGCGAGGCCCCGTGCAAAGCTCCCTGGCCTCAGCCGCCCTCCTCCTGGCGACCGTAGCCCTCCTGGTGGTGCCCAGCTCCCTGGTCGCCCAGGATGCCCGGAGCATCCTTCAGGCCGCCGCGGACCGACA
>PWLA01000130.1 GCA_003559555.1 Gemmatimonadota bacterium
CCCACTCGGTCGTTGGTTCGCCTCGACGTAGCGCAAGGCTATGCCTTCGACGAACCGCCTACGATTAGGGCCCCTGGGGCTCCCAACGGTGGCGCCCTGCCCTTCTTCAACGGCCTTTTAGAAGGCCGTTGAAGAAGAACGTCCCCGACGCGCCGGGCGCCGTATCAGAAGGCTCCTGGCGGGAGTCCCACCAGGGCCTCGAGCCGTGCAATGGTCTCATGGTAGCGGAAGACGGCCTCGGTGTGATCCCGGTCGGCCTGCGCCCGCTCGGCCTCGGCCTCGGAAAGCTGTAGGAAGGCGATGTTGCCCAACTCGAACTCATTTCGGGCCAGGCGGAGCTGGGCCTCCAGCAGCTCCTGGTTCCGGGCCTCCATCTGCACCGTTTCATAAGCCGTCCGGGCTTCAGCCAGAAGACGAGCGATGTCGACCCGGACAGCCAGTTCCCGTTCCCGGAGGCGATGCGCCGCATTCCTCCGCTCCAGACGGGCCGATTCCACCTGGTGCTGTCGGTTCAACCCCTGAAAGATGGGCACGCTGACGGTGAGGGAGACCTGGGGGGGCTGTCGGGTGAAGTCGAAAGGAAAGCGCTCGTTCACCGAGAGTGCCGCTTCCCGCTGCTGGTCGGTGAGGAAGAAGCGATCGCAGTCCTGTTCCGGCAGCGGCTCGGCCAGGCGCCGGAAAATCTCGTTCTGGAACTCGCACTGGCCGATCTGCTGCTCCACCTGGCCATCCAGTTGCCGCAATATGAAGTCGGACTGACTGGCCCGGCGTGTGAAGCCACTCCAGCCCGCCTGGAGTGACAGCGAAGGGTAGTAGGCGGAGCGGGCGGAGGACACCTCCACGGAAGCGGCTTCCTCTTCGGCCCGGAGCGCCTCCAGGCCGGGGCTGTGCTCCACCGCGAGCTGGAAGAGCTCCTCCTCGGTCCGCCTCACCGGCTCCACCTGGAGCTCGGTGGTGGGGACGATCTCCCGATCCAGCTCCACCCCCATGCTCCGGAGAAGCCCCAGACGAGCGGTCCGGGCGCCCTGCTCGGCCTGAAGGACCGCCACTTCCGCACGCCCCACCTGCACTTCGGCCTGCATCACGTCCAGCGTCGTGGCCGATCCCACCGCCTCCTGCCCCCGGGCCAGCCGCAGGTTGGCTTCCGCTCGCTCCAGTTCCCGGCCGGTCAGTTCGATCTGCTGGTCCTGGCGGAGCAGGTCCAGGTATGCCTCGGTCACCTCCATGACGAGATCCGCCTCCGCGCTCCGGCTCCTGGCTCGAGTGGCCGTCCTGGAGGCTTCGGCCCGGGCTGGAGCCCGAAGCGTGCGGCCGCTCAGCGTGTAGTCCAGCCCCAGGTTGAAGCTGGAGAACAAGAAGGAGGGCTGGTCTCCGAACCCGAGCTGCCCCGCCGTCAGGCTTCCGATGCGCTGTTCACCGGCTCCCTGCCAGGAGACGCCGGAACCCAACGAGAACGAGGGCAGGAGCGAGCCCCAGGCAGAGCGGACCTCCCAGTCGGCCACCTCCTCCTGGCCCTGGACGATCTGCAGCGAGGGGTTGTGGCCCCGTGCCAGGTCGATGGCCTCCTGGAGGCTCAAGGGTTCCTGGGCCATCAGGTCGGCAGGCGCCGGGCCAAGGCCCCAGAACACCGGAATCAGGAGGATCGTGAGGGCTGTGCGGAGTGGCATGGAAAGCATCCTGGGCTGGTTGGTGTGCGTCATGATGCAGGGAGGCGGAGAGGACTACCACAGGAAGGTTTTCACGATCTGGCCCTCCGACCCCAGAACATGCATCGACCGGATCCTGTACGGATGCACGATTCGGAACCGTTCGTCCCCGGGTGGAGCCACGCCCTCGGCCAGATCCAGGCTGAAGGGTTCAGCCCGCTCCAGGTCTACCGCATAGCCCAGATCGGCCAGCGATGCCAGGGTGATCCGGCTCAGGGCATTCTCCCGAACGGTGCTCAGAAGACTGGTCATGAGCTCGACCTCGAAGACCGACTGGCGCCAGTGGCGGTCCCGGCTTCCGGGCCCACCCAGCTCGTTCTCAACAGGGACCTTGGGACCCTGGAACGCCTCTCCACCCGCCTGGTCGAACGCCTCGATGGCCGCCGGCCCATCGAAGTGGGTATCGGCGCCTCGGGCGTCGGGGAGGGAAGGGAGCTGGAGAAATTCGAAGAGTTCCCAGAGGGCGCCTATGCCCAGCACGTGGCCGATCTCGTGGGCGACGATGTCGTCCAGGATTCCCAGCTGAGCCAGGGTGTCCACATCGTCTTCGTCCATTCGGATCTGGCCCACGATGGGGAGCAGCCCCCCCTCGCGAAGAAAGCAGGGGTTGGCCAGAGCCACCGTCCCTCCGGGACCATCGATGTGCTCGGTGGTCACCAGGACCAGGAGGTCGTCCACGACCTGGTCCAGCGCCGGCGCGTTGTCCCCGCATCTGCCCTCCGGAACCCGGACCAGCACCGGCGCCAGCTTCTCTCGAAAGAGCGGCTCCCAGCGGGCCGCCGCCTGATGGAAGGCCTCTCGCAGGGCAGGCGTGGGTTCGGAAAGGAACCGGAAGCGAATCCGGAAGGGAACCTCTCCCTGGGCGTCCAGGGCCGACGCCAGCACATGGAAGGAATGCCGGTCTCCGACCGTGACGGCCAGACTCTGGGTTCCGGCCTCGGGCCCCAGGACCCATGACGTGGATGCGATCCCGTCCGCGTCCGCCTCGACTCGGTCTTCGGAGGTCGCACCCCCGTGCGATGCCTCGAAGCGAACCGTCGTGCCCGGGACGGGGCTGCCCAGTCGATCGAGGGCCTGAACGGTGACGTCCTCCGGAAGCGGCTCGCCGGCCGGGGCCGCCTGGTCCTCGCCTCGAACCATCTCCAACTGCCGAGCCACCTGTCGAACCACGATGGTCGCCTCTCCCACCGCGTCACCCGCATGAACCGAGATGGTGGCGACACCGGGCGCCTGGGCCGTGACCACGCCCCGGGGGGATACAGATACGGATGAAGGATCGTCGGACGTCCATTGCAGGGGCACCCCACTCAGGGTCTGCCCGCTCTGGCCTCGGACCACCGGTGAAAGGGTGAGGGTCGCATCCAGGGCGTCCAACTCCATGGTTCCCGGAATCAGGGCCACCGTCGCCGGA
>PWLA01000256.1 GCA_003559555.1 Gemmatimonadota bacterium
CAGCGATTTCGGAACCCGCTGAGTAGCGGGGCGGGCGAGGGCGTGCGGGAGTAGGGCAGAAAGGGCTTTTCGGGTCGGCGGTTGCGCATTTCTATTTTCGCATTCATGTGGGGAGTGTTGTGCAGAGCTGTTTCTTGGTGTATTCTTACCACAAGATGAGGAGATCCACCATGCCGAATCCCGATGGCCCTCGGGGCGATGCAGCCACGGAGCTGCGGAAGAAGAAGTACCACGGGTTGCGCCGATTGAAGCTCCCGGAGGATGCCCTGCCGGGGTCGCTGGCGCTGACGCACACCAAGTGTGGCAAGCCGCGGTGTCACTGTGCGGAGGGCAAGGGGCACCCGGGCTGGCAACTCACGTTCATGGTGGATGGCAAGAAGCGGGTGGAGCGGATCCCGGCGGAGTGGGCGGAGGAGGTGGGCCGGCGGGTGGAGGCGGGTCGCACCTTCCGGGAAGCGGTCAGCGAGATCCTGACGGCGAATGCGGAGCTTCTGGTCCTGGAGCGTAAGCAGCGTGCGAAGAGGCGCAAGAAGAAGAGTTGAGCGGTGAAGGGGCCGACTCCCAGTCGGCTCTACAAGTACTTCGTCCGGCGACTGCGACTCGGAGGATACCTCGAGGAGCCTGGCGACGGGCGGAGCCTCCCCCAGATCCCTGCGAGTTCGCTGCTCTGGGCTCTGATCCTGGCCCGGGTGCTACGGGTGGCCTCCTTCCACGGGGTGGAGCGACTGGGCCAGGCGCGTCCGGGGGCCCTGGGGTTGGAGCGGCCCTTTGGCGATGACGCCCTGGCGTACTTTACGGAGCGACTGGACCCGGAGGGGACGCGTCGTGCACTGGTGAGCCTTCTGCGGCGCGCAAAGCGGAACAAGGCGTTCGATGGCAGCGCACGGATCGGGTTGGCGGTCGACGGGTCCGGCGCGGGACGCAGCCAGAAGCGGACATGCCGGCTGTGCCACGCTCAGGGAAAGGGACACGGGCACAGGTTCGCCGCGATCAGCGTGGTTGGGGCGGGCCTCGACCTGCCCTTCGACGTGGAGTTCTATGCTCCCGGCGAGAACGAACTGACGGCGGCCAAGCGCCTGCTTGAGCGGGCAGTGCGGAACCTGGGCCCTCGGTTCGCCGATTACCTGGTCGTCGACGGACTCTACGCCGGCTCGCCGTTCCTGCACTTGGCCGAGGATCTGGGCCTGCCGGTGGTAGCCGCGCTCAAGGCGAATCTCCCCGAGCTGTACCAGGCGGCCCGAAGGCGCTTCGAGAACACGCGGCCCCATGCCCGCTTCGAGCACAACGGCGGGCATGTCGAGCTCTGGGATGCCGACGACTTCATCGCCTGGCACGAGCTGCGCTGGCCCCGGGTGCGCGTGCTGCGTTACCGGCACGTACGGCCAGACGGGCAGGTGTTCGACGCCTACTGGCTCACGAACCTGCCCACACGCCGTATCGGTCCTCGGGCCCTGTTCCTCATGGCCAAGAGTCGCTGGGCCATCGAGAACCAGGGCTTCAACGATGCCAAGAACCGCTACGGGCTCGGCCACATCCCGCATCACCATCCCACCAGCGTGGTCGTGGATGCCCTGCTCACGTTCCTGGCCATGGGCCTGGAGCGGCTGTACCGCCTGCGCTACCTGCGCCGCGGTACCCACCCTCCCTACAGCGCCATGCACTTCCATGTCCTGCTGTGGCTCAACCTGGGCGACTCAGAACCCTATGACACAAGTTGAGCCTCACCCCTGAGTGCCTGGGAGGCTGGACGGTCGCCTCGGGCGGTGCCACTCCGCACCGCCCTGCGGCCCCGCTACCCCTCGCTCCCCACCTCCCCTTCGAAGATAGGTTCACCCCCACCAGCTCCCCCTGACCGACCCTCCCAGGCCCGGTTCACGGCTCCCACCCCGCGTTCCCCACCCCCCCAACCCTCCATCGTGCGCTTCTCCGGCGTGAGCTTCCGAAATAGCTGGCGAGGGGACGGAGCTCATGCGTCGAACCCGCTGATGACGTATACTGACCGGCGATCCGCCCCGGCACGCAGTTGCCGCCCCGGATCCACTTCCGAAACCGAAGACAACCAGGAATGGAGGTACCCATGCGCAGTGCCCACGCCCTCGCCGTCCTGATCGCGGTTCTGGCCCTTCCCCTCCTCGGCGCTTGCGCCGGGGGCGGTGGGCCCCACAAGGAAGCAATCAACCCCGCAGGGGGGGAGATCACCACACCCTTCTCCCCCATCGTTCGAACCGGCGACCTCTACTTCCTCTCGGGGGTCATCGGCCGGAGTCAGGATGGAGACATCGGTCAGGCCACCCGCCAGTCCATGGAAGGCATCCAGAGCCGGCTCGCCGCCGTGGACGCCACCATGGACGACCTGGTCAAGTGCACCGTCTTCCTGGTGGACATGGACGACTACCATGGCATGAACGAGGTCTACGCCGGCTTCTTTCCCGGAGACCCCCCGGCGCGCTCGGCCCTGGCGGTCCGGGCGCTGCCGGCCTCGGCACAGGTGGAGATCGAGTGCATCGCCGCCGCACGGTAGAGGGGAGCCGACGGCGCTGACTTGAGCGGAGGGGGTCCGGGGCGTAGCTTCGCCCCATTCCCCGACCAAGAAAGGAGGCGGGAGGCCCGGCGCCCATCGCCCCTTCGAATCACCTGAGGCAGGAGAGCTGAGGGACGTGACTGAGGACAAGATGCCGGAGCGTGAAGTTCCGGAGGCAGAAGAGTCGGACGGGATCGACCGCCGGTCCTTCCTTCGTCAGGCTGGAGTGGGAGCCGGAGCGCTGGCCCTCGCCGGCTCGCTCGGAGGGACGCTGGCGTCCTGCCGTGAGGGGCCGGGGATCCTGGGTCGCGGGCCCGAGGTGGCGGTGGTGGGCGCAGGGGTTTTCGGTGTCTGGACCGCCTTCCACCTGCAGCAGATGGGTGCCCGGGTCACGCTGGTGGACCTCTACGGACCCGGCAATTCCCGCTCCACCTCCGGCGATGAGACCAGGGGAGTTCGGAGTTCGTATCCGGGCCGGGAGCTCTGGACCACCTGGGCGGATCTTGCCATGGACCGCTGGCGTGCTTTCGACGAGGAGTGGGTCCCGGAGATGGGAGCCCCGCTCTTCTATGAGA
>PWLA01000117.1 GCA_003559555.1 Gemmatimonadota bacterium
CGCTCTGCATTTGACCCTGAAGGGGGATCTTCCGTAAGATTATGGGTTACCTTCAGCGAGGCCGCCAGTTGCTTGCACGCCGGGTCCTGCCCGAAACGCGAGGGACGTGCGGCTCATCGATTTCACTTTCGTGACGACTACCATCAGGAGGAGCTGGATGAGCTTCCGATACGGAGCCATTGGGGCACTGATCTTCGCCCTGGCCCTCGGAGGATGTGCCTCGGCCGGAAACGGGCCCGCACCTGCCGGGCAGGCAACGGCCCAGGACTTCGACGAGGACGATCTCCCGCAGTGGATGCAGGAGCTGCCCGAGGGCACCGAGCCCCGGGACAACGAGCACACCGACGAGGCCGTTCTCTATCTCGTTCAGGCCATGTCGGCTGACGAGGAGGGCCGGGCTCGGTTCTACCAGCAGGCGCTGGAGGCGGCGGAAGCCGGGATCGAGGCCGATCCGGAGAACCCTCAGTCCTACTACCAGGCGGGTGAGGCCCTCCTGGGACTGGGCGAGATCGAGCGGGCCGGTGAGATGTTCGACCGGGCCGAGGAACTCCATCCGCGCTACAAGATCGACACTGAGTTCCTCCGGGAGGAGGCCTGGCTGGAGGCCTTCAACAACGCGGCCGAGTTGGCCCAGGAAGGCGACCGGGCAGCAGCAAGACCCTACTTCGAGCAGGCCCACGCAATCTACCAGGGCCGTCCGGAGGCCATGCTCAACCTGGCCGAGTTCTACCAGGAAGACGGAAACCTGGAGGAGGCCGGTCGGCTCTACGAGCAGGCCATCGAGGTCATCGAGGGACCCCGCACCGAAGGAATGGACGAAGAGGTCCTGGAGCAGTGGAACGAGTACCTGGAGATCGCCCTCTTCAACCACGCTCAGATCCTCTTTCAGGCCGAGCGCTACGTGGAGGCCGCAGAGATCTACGAGCGGATCCTGGAGGATGACCCGGAGAGCCTCATGGCCATCTCGAACCTGGCCGTGAGCCTGGTAGCGGCAGGGGAGGAGGAGCGCGCGCGAGCCCTCTACGACGACCTCATGAATCGACCGGGCCTGGATGCCCGGGACATGTTCTCCATCGGCGTGGGACTCTATCAGGCAGAGGACTACGAGCAGTCGGCCCGGGCCTTCGGTGAGGTCTGGGAGGCGGTTCCGAACCATCGGGACGCGGCCTTCAACCACCTGCAGGCTCTCTTCATCGCCGAGCAGGTGGACGAATTCCTGGACGCGGCCGAGCGGGTTCTGGAGGTCGATCCCAACAACCTGCAGGTCTACCAGATGCTGGCACAGACCCTGGTGCAGCAGGACCGGGAGCCGGAAGCGGTCGAGGTCATCGATCGCATGGAGAACTTGTCCTTCTTCGTCCGAGGCCTGGAGCTCCATCCGGTGGATGGTGGGGTCGCCCTGGTGGGTCAGGTCATGAACAATCAGCAGGATGCCGAAGGCTCCACCGCACGTCTGCGGGTCTACTTCTATGACGTCGACGGCAACGAGGTGGGAACCACGGAGACCGAGGCGGAGCTCGGCGCATACGAGGAGCCGGTGCAGTTCCAGGCCGACTTCGCCACGGACCAGGACATCTTCGGCTTTCGCTACGAGGTTCTCTGACCCGGGCGATTGACCTTCAGGGTTCCGGAGACGTCTGAACGCCGGGAAAACCGGATGGGGCGGGAGAGTGGAGAGCTTGATCTTTCTCCCGCCCCATCTACATTCGGGGCCCTGATGCGGGCGTAGCTCAGTTGGTAGAGCATCAGCTTCCCAAGCTGAGGGTCGCCGGTTCGAGTCCGGTCGCCCGCTTTTCGAAGAACCTGGGCCCCGTCGCCGACCACGGTGACGGGGCCTTTCTCGTGGGGAGATCGGGAGATCCAGGGGCGGGACCGGACCCGGCTCCCAACCGCGGTGGCCTCGTTCCCGGACCTTGCCGGCAGCCGCTTCGTTCAGTGCGTTTGCGCCGTTGAGGTTCGGTAGGCTCAGTGCTATCTTTCATGGCTATCTCATTGTTCGATCCACCGCACTGCGGTGGAGGGAGCACCCAGTGGTTCGTATCGCCGAAGTAGAACAGGGAACCATCGCCGAGGAGTTGGAGCTCCAGATCGGGACGAGGATCGTCCGGGTCAACGGCGAGCGCGTTCGCGATGGCATCGATCTCACCTTCCTCCTGGCGGAACAGGAAATCGCCCTGGAGGCGGTGGATCCAGAGGGCGTGTCTACCGTCTACGAGATCGAGCGCGTCCCTGGCGAGCCGCTGGGGATCGTGCCGGCGCCGGACACCGTGCGAGAATGCGCCAACGAATGCGTCTTCTGCTTCATTGACGGGAACCCGGAGGGCGTGCGAGACACCCTCTGGATTCGGGATGACGACTTCCGGCTCTCCTTCACCTACGGGAGCTACGTCACCCTCACGAACCTGGGGCCCAGGGGGCTCCAGCGGCTGGTGGAACAGCGGCTGTCGCCCCTCTACGTGAGCGTCCACACCACGGACCCCGACCTGAGGGTCCGGCTCCTGAAGAACCAGCGTGCCGGGCTCATCATGGAGCAGCTCGAGTACCTGGTGGACAACGGCCTGGAGGTCCAT
This sequence comes from Gemmatimonadota bacterium, assembly GCA_003559555.1. Lineage (GTDB taxonomy): Bacteria > Gemmatimonadota > Gemmatimonadetes > Longimicrobiales > Gaopeijiaceae > PWLA01. The sequence continues at coordinate 2,571 of PWLA01000117.1, forward strand.
ACCCAGATCGTTCTGTGTCCCGAGTGGAACGACGGTCCCCATCTGGACCGGACCATGGAGGACCTCTTCCGGCTGGGTCCCGGGATCCGCACCCTCTCGGTGGTTCCGGTGGGGCTCACCCGCTACAACGTGAACCGGCCGGTGCGGCCGCTCAGCCAGGCGGAAGCCCGTCGGGCGGTGGAGCAGGTGGAGGTCTTTCGCCGACGCGGAATCGAGGAAAAGGGATACGGGTGGTCCTACGTGGCTGATGAACTCTTCCTCATGGCAGGCCACGAGCTCCCGCCGCCGTCCTACTACGATGACGCCTCGCTGCTGGAGAACGGCGTGGGCGCGGTTCGGCACTTCCTGGACGATATGGACGCAGGGATTGCGGAAGGGCTGCCCCGGTTGGAGGGACGGCGCATCCGGATCCTGACCGGCACCTCCATGGCCCCCTTCTTCAGGGAGCGGGCGCCTGCCCTCGAAGGGGCGACCGGGGCCGGGGTGGAGGTGACGGCGGTGGAAAACGGGTTCTACGGTCCCACAGTGACGGTGGCGGGGCTGCTTTCGGGGGAAGACCTCCTGAAGGCGGCCAGGCCCGCCGCCGAGGGGGACCTGATCCTCATGCCGGCCGAGACGCTCAACCAGGACGATCTCTTCATCGACTCCATGTCGCTGGAGACGTTTACCCGGGAGCTCAGTCCAGCCCGGATCGTGCCAGCCTACGAGATTCCCGAAACCCTTCGTTCGTTGTGAGCAGAAAGCTTCCAGTCGTCGCCGTGGTGGGACGCCCCAATGTGGGGAAGTCCACTCTCTTCAATCGCTTCCTGGGGCACCGGGCGGCCATCGTGGACGACCGTCCGGGTGTGACCCGGGACCGCAACTTCGCTCGGACGGACTGGGCGGGGCGGTCCTTCTTCATCGTGGACACCGGGGGGATCATCGAGGGGAGCGACGAACCCCTGGACCGTCAGGTGAAGGGACAGGCCATGGCGGCGGTGGACGAAGCCGACCTGATCCTGTTCGTGGTGGACGGGAAGGCCGGCGTGCACCCCCTCGACGAGCGGCTTACCGACATCCTCCGGAAATCGGGACCTCCGGTCCTGGTGGTGGCCAACAAGGTGGACAACCTGCCCCGGGATCCGGGCTATCACGATCTCTGGAGGCTGGGGCTCGGGGAACCGGTGCCCGTGAGCGCCATTTCGGGCAAGGGGTCGGGCGATCTCCTGGACCGGGTAGTGGAGATGCTACCCGACCAGGAGGAGACAGAGCCGGAGCCGGAGGATCTCCGTATCGCCGTCATCGGCAAGCCGAACGTGGGGAAGTCGTCCTTCGTGAATCGGCTCTTCGGCGAGGATCGGGCGGTGGTGAGCGAGGTCCCCGGCACCACCCGCGATCCGGTGGACGCCACCCTCCGGTATCACGGGCGGAACCTGGTCTTCGTGGATACGGCGGGCCTCCGGCGCCAGTCCCGGGTCTCGGAGGCGGTGGAGTACTACTCGACCCTCCGGACGGAACGGGTGGTCCGGGACGCCGATGTGTGTCTGGTGCTGGTGGACTCGGCCGACGGGATCCACCAGCAGGACCTGAAGATCCTGGAGAACGCCTGGGAGGCCGGATGCGGAGTGGTCCTGGCGCTGAACAAGTGGGACCTTGTTGACAAGGAGGACTTTCCGGCCTCCACGGTGGAGCGAGACCTCCGGAACCTGTCCCCGCTGCTGAGGTGGGTCCCCATCACCTTCATCTCGGCACTCACGGGCCAGCGGGTCCGACGCACCCTTGACCTCATCCTCCAGGTGGCGGCGGAGCGGGAACGGAGAATCCCCACCCATGAGGTGAACGAGGTCCTGGAGGAGCTCTTCCGGCGCCAGCCGCCCCCCCATTCCCGGGGGCGCTCGGTAAAGCTTCGCTACGGGACCCAGGCCGACACCTCGCCTCCCACCTTCGTCCTCTTCTCGAACCTTCCGGCAGAGATCCCGGATCACTACATCCGGTACCTGCACAACGGGTTCCGTCGAGCCTGGACCTTTCTGGGCGTACCCCTCCGAATTCGAGTTCGCTCCTCTTCGTCCCGGGACCGCACGCCGGCATGATCCCCGCCCTCTTCCTCGTCCTGGCCTACGTCGTGGGAGCCACGCCCTCGAGCCTCTGGGTGGGACGGGTGGCCCACGGGGTGGACCTGCGGGAGCGGGGAAGCGGGAACCTGGGAGCTACCAACACCTTTCGGGTGCTGGGGTGGAAGGCTGCGCTTCCGGTGGTGCTGGCTGATATCCTGAAGGGCTACCTGCCGGTGGCCCTCTTTCCCATGTTGAGTGGAGCGGAGGGGTCGATCTGGTTGCTGGCCTTCGGGGCGGCGGCCATCCTGGGCCACGTTTTCTCGTTCTGGGTCGGATTCCGCGGCGGGAAGGGGGTGGCGACAAGCGCCGGCGTGTTCCTGGCTCTGGCGCCCTGGGCACTCCTGGTCTCGTTCGGTGTCTGGCTCGTGGCCACCATGGTGACCCGTTACGTTTCCCTGGGGTCGATCCTGGCGGCACTGACCCTGCCGGCGGCGGTCGCGTTGACGCCCCATCGGGGCGACGACAGCCTCCTGGTCTTCACCGTGATCCTGGCGGGGCTGGTCATCTGGGCCCACCGGGGCAATCTGGTGCGACTTCTCCGTGGCCAGGAAAACCAGTTCGGGGCGGGCAGCGGCTCGGGAGACGAACCAACGGAAACCGGAGTGAGGTGACGATGATGGCGGGCGCAAGATGACCGGGGTCACTCCCTCGAAGCCATCCGGGACTGAATCGGTTCGGGCGGCGGTAGTGGGTGCCGGGAGCTGGGGCACGGCCCTGGCCCTTCTCCTGCATCAGAACGGGCATCAGGTCCACCTCTGGACCTACGACGAAGCCGTGGTGGATGAGGTGGACCGCCACCGCGAGAACCGGACGTACCTTCCGGGTGTCCGGCTCCCGGATGCGATTCAGGTTTCCCCGAGGCTCGACCAGGTGATGGATGGGGCCGAGCTGGTGGTCTCGGTCAGCCCCTCCCAGTTCGTGGCTACGGTGATGCGGGATGCGATCCCGCACATGCGTCCCGAGGCCCTGGTGGTGAGTGCGTCGAAGGGAATCGAGGCCGAGACCCTCCGGACCATGCACAGGGTCCTCTCCCCCGTCCTCCCGGATGGGGCAGGGAAGCGGTTCTGTGTGCTATCGGGCCCCTCCTTCGCTGCGGAGGTGGCCAGGAACGAGCCCACGGCGGTGGTGGTGGCGAGCCGATCCGAGGAAGCCCGTCGGCGGGCCCAGCTCCTCTTCTCGTCCGACACCTTCCGGGTCTACACGAACTCCGATGTGTTGGGAGTGGAGCTCGGCGGGTCGGTGAAGAACGTGATCGCCCTGGCGGCGGGCGTGGCGGCGGGCCTGGGATTCGGGCACAATAGCCGCGCGGCGCTCATCACCCGGGGCCTGGCGGAGATGACACGGCTGGGCGTGGCCATGGGGGCGTCGCCGGCCACCTTCTCCGGGCTGGCCGGAATGGGCGACCTGGTTCTGACCTGCACCGGGGAGCTTTCCCGGAACCGGACGGTGGGAACCCGACTGGGGCGGGGAGAATCCCTCGACGAGATCCTCTCGGAGATGAAGTCGGTGGCCGAGGGCGTGCGCACGGCCACCGCCGTCCGCCGGCTGGCCGAGCAACACCAGGTGGAGATGCCCATAACCCAGCAGGTATGCCGGATGCTGGACGGTGAGGTCCAACCCCGGGATGCCGTACGTGAACTCATGACCCGTGACCCCAAGCCCGAGAGGTGGAGCTGATGTCGAATGATTCCGGCTCCGGCGACTCGTCCCGCCAACCGGTGGCCCGCAAGGCCTATTATTCCATTGGCGAGGTGTGCGAGCTCACCGGCCTGAAACCCCATGTGCTGCGCTACTGGGAGACCCAGTTTCGGATCCTCCAGCCCGGAAAGAACCAGGCAGGAAACCGGGTGTACCGTCCGCGCGAGATCAAGGTCGTGGTTCTCCTGAAGCACCTCCTCTACACCCGCAAGTTCACCATCGAGGGAGCCAAGCAGCGCCTGAAGGAACTCCGGAATGAGGGGACCATCGAGGAGCGAACCGATGGGGTGCTCCCCGGGGAGTTCATCGAGGGGTTGAAGGAGGAGCTGGCCCAGCTCCTGGACGTCCTGACCCCGCCGCAGGGGACCCCTCCCGGCGAGGCCTCGCCTTCCGACGCCTGAGTGTTTCCGATCTCCTGCCCCATCCCTTCCAGTCCAGCGACGAACCCGCACCGACCCGAATGAACATCCTCTGTACCAACGATGACGGCTTCCTCGCCACGGGCCTTCAGGTCCTGGCCTCAGCCGCCCGATCCCTGGGGAAGGTGACCGTGGTCGCCCCGGACCGGGAGCAAAGTGCCACAAGCAACTCCCTGACCCTCCACCATCCGCTGCGGAGCCGGCGCGCCTCCGATGGGACGCTGGTCATCGACGGGACGCCCACTGACTGCGTGATCCTGGCGGTGAACGCCCTGCTGCCCGGCCGTCCCGACATCTGCTTTTCCGGCGTGAACCACGGGGCAAACATGGGGGAGGACGTTCTGTACTCCGGGACGGTGGCCGCCGCCATGGAAGCCACGGTCCTGGGAATCCCGGCGGTGGCTATCTCCTACGCGGGTCCGGAGTTCGAGTCCATCGAGGCGTGGGAGGAGCCCCTGGCTCAGCTCCTGTCAGGGATCGTGGGACAGAGCGGGTTTCCGCGCTCGACGCTTCTGAACGTGAACCTTCCGCCCGTGGATCCTGTGTCGGTGAAGGGGCTTCGGGTCACCACGCTGGGCCAGCGACGATATGCCGACTCCCTCACACGGGCGCTGGACCCCAGCGGCCGGGAGTATTTCTGGATCGGAGGTGGTGACCGGGAGTGGAGTGGAGATGGCGGCTCCGACTTTCAGGCCATCGAGGACGGGTACATCTCGGTCACCCCCCTGCACCTGGACCTCACGAACTATTCCCTCCTTGAGGAGATCCGCGGGTGGAACCTGACGCTGTAGAAGACTATCGGTTCGTAGGAGCCCGGCGGCGTCTCATCGAGACGATTCGGGCCCAGGGGATCGAGGACCTGGAGATTCTCCGGCTCTTTGATCGGGTGCCCCGGCACCTGTTCGTCCCCGAAGGCGTGGCACATCGGGCCTACGAGGACTCGGCCGTCCCCATTGGGTTCGGACAGACGGCCTCCCAGCCCTCGCTACAGGCCTACTACCTTCAGCTTCTGGCGCCGGGACCCGACGATCGGATTCTGGAGATCGGAACCGGAAGCGGGTATCTTACGGCGCTCCTGGCGCTGTTGGGAGACCGGGTCTACTCCGTGGAACGGATCCGGGAGCTCTCGGTGAGAGCCCGGCGGGTTCTGGACCAGATGGGCTACAAGAACGTGGCCCTGATGGTGGGAGATGGAAGCATCGGGTGGCGCCGGTACGCGCCGTTCCAGGTCATCACCGTGGCGGCGGCTTCCCCTTCGATCCCCACCGCCCTCGTGGATCAGCTGGATGAGGGGGGACGGATGCTGATTCCTGTGGGGCGCCGGGAGGTTCAGGACCTGCTGCTGGTTCGACGTATCGACGGCCGTATCGAGGAGGAGAGCGTCCGGGATGGTTGCACCTTCGTGCCGCTGCTGGGTCGATACGGTTGGGATGACGGCACCGATTCGGGCCCTTGAGTCGCGCCCGGCGCGGTGCCCCACTCCCTATCCTGCCAGACCACCACACTCAACCGGAAACACCATGAATTCTGACGAACCCATCCTTCCCGGCTCTATACCGGGAGGGGACGAGAACCCTGCGAAGCGAGACGGTGATGGACCCCCGGCCTACGCCGCGGACCGCCTTCCCCCACCGGCCTTTCCTCCAGGCCATCGTCGGGACTGGGTTCATCGTCCGCGAGATACCACGGGTGATCCGTCGGGAACGGCAGAAGGCGCGATCCCGGAGGAAGCGTTCTACGCTCCCAACGAACCCATTCGTAGAATAGACGACCCCGCCGATGCAGCTGGCGGGGAAGGGAGCCAGGCCCGCGTGTCGGACCTGACGGAATTGGGCACCGAGCGGCGACTCTCGGACGAGGATGTGGCCACGCTCCTTGTGGATCTGGCCGCTGAGATCCGGGACTACGAAGGCGGGCGCTTCCTCTGGAAGCCCCACGTGAGCCCTCTGGAGGGAGCGATCCGAGGACTGGTTTCGGGCTATCTCCGCCTGGGCCGGCGCGAGGGCGAGAGAGGCTGACTGGGCCCAACCCCGGATCAGGGGACCAATTCGGGCCTACACCGACCCCGTTGAGGCGACTATCTTTGACCCGCGTCCTCGTAGCTCAGTTGGATAGAGCGACCGCCTCCTAAGCGGTAGGTCCCCGGTTCGAATCCGGGCGAGGACACTTCGAGTGGCACTGGTTGGCCCCTGTACTTCTTCAACGTCCTTCCAGGAGCCGGGGAAGAAGCTCACCGGAGCGACGGGGGAAGCGCCACCGGGCACGTCGGGTCAGGGGGGTCTCCGCCGGATTCACCTCGATGAGACCGCCGCCCCCGGCGAGGGTGGCGGTGGGGACCGAGGCAGCAGGGTGGACCACTGCGCTCGTCCCGGCAACGATACAGATGTCCGCCCCTCGCGCCGCCTCGAAGGACCGGGTGAGGGCTTCCTCCGGAAGCATCTCTCCGAACCAGACCACCGCGGGGCGTAGAAGCTCGTCGCACTCGGGGCAGTGGGGCAGGGAGTCCACCGAGGAGGTGTCCACTGGGGACCGATCAGTCCGCCGGTAGGAACAGCTCCGGCACCTGACCACCATGAGATCGCCGTGGAGCGGCAGGATTCGGTTCGCCGCACGGTCGGCGGACCGGTCCGTTTCTTTTCCCGTCCGCGCTTCGCTTTCCCGGGCTTCGAGCTCCAGCTCCAGAGCCCGGTGGTGAAGCCCATCCACGTTCTGGGTCACCAGGACCGCATCCGTCCGCTCCAGGAGGAACCGAGCGATGGCCCGATGCCCTGGATTGGGCCGGCATCCCATGATGGCCCGTCGGCGATGGTCGTACCACTCCCACACCAGTCGCGGATCGCGCTGGAAGGCCTGGGGAGTCGCCAAATCCTCGGGACGGTAGCGGCTCCAGAGACCCTCGGTGGGATCCCGGAAGGTGGGAACCCCGGACTCGGCGCTCACGCCCGCGCCGGTGAGAATCACCACCCCCTCAGCCGACGCCAGGGCTGCGCGAGCCTGGGCCAGGTCGGGTGAGGACGCCGAGTCCGCGTGGCGGGACGTTCCCTGTCCGCCGTTCACGAGTCCCGAGCCCTGCCGCACGTCCCGAACGTCTCCCTCACGGCTCTCAGCCGCGGAGAAAGAAGGCGGCCAGGAGGACCCAGCCGGCCAGAAAGGCCAAACCGCCCACGGGCGTCACAGCCCCCCATCGTCCGACTCCGGTGAGGGCCAGAAGATAGAGGGAGCCCGAGAAGATGAGGATCCCCGCGGTAAAGCTCCATCCGGCGGCCACCAGGAGCTGTCCGCCGTGGCGGGCCACCAGGAGTGCCACAGCCAGGAGAGCCACGGCGTGAAACATCTGATACCTGACTCCGGTCTCGAAGACCTCCAGAGCCCGGGGTTCCAGCCGGCTCCGCAGGGCGTGGGCACCGAAGGCGCCGAGAGCCACCGCCACGAGTCCGAATCCGGCCGCCAGGGCTCCGAAAATCCGCTCCCATCCGGTCATGTCAGCCTTCTCCCTTGGAGGTATTCGTTTCGTTACACCCCAGCGTTTGCATCCGGGGGGCGCCGATCGATTCCGGCGTCACCACCGAGGTGCGGTTTCGCAGGAGCGTCTCGCCGAGCGGTGACAGGTACACGGACCGGAGTGCCGGCACCGTTGCCTCTCGACGTCCCTCTCGAAGAAGCCGGAACCCGGCGCTCGGGTCAAGGGGAAGGGACCTCTTGACCCGAGCCGAGCGCGCCTTTCTATTGTCTGTCAGGCGAGGATGAGTAAACGTAGGCACCAGAGGCGGTTGGCATATCCTGTCTCGTGTTGATTCTACCTCTTTTCGAGGCCTCCATGACTCCAGCGCCAGGCGTCACTCCGGGGTGGGGCAGGAGCTGGTTCGGCCACCGACCCCGGAAGGGAAGGCCGGTGGACGCTTGAGCCCCGGGCTGCGGCGGCCCTGTGGGTCCGCCGCGTTCCGTTGACCTGATCCCGCCTACTGCGTAGCTTGTAAAGTCTGTATGCTCATGTCCTTTCTGCGAGGGGTCCGGATCCGGCGTCCGGACCCCTCGCTCCACTGAACCCCCAGCGGTCCGTATGGCCAAGAGACGCCCAACATCTTCCGGCTCCGCCCCTCGCGGGACGGCGGACGATGCCTTTACCGCCCGTGTCCTGCAGTTTGTGGTCTGGGCCAGGGAACGCACCGAGGTCCTCATCGCCATGGTGGTGCTGGCGGTCCTCCTCGTAGGCGGAGGGATCTATTACTACAATCAGCGGACAACCCAGCTCCAACAAGCCGAGGTGGAACTTCAGGCCATTCAGCGGACGCTGGCCTTCGTGGAGCCTTCGCAGGGCGTCCAACAGCTCAGAGAGTTCGTTGCCCAGTACGGTCGCACCCCGCATGCCGTCGAGGCCCGCCTGGCCCTGGGCGAGCTTCTGCTGGAGTAGAATCGACCGGAGGAGGCGGTGACGACGCTGAGCGAAGTGGCTCCCTCATATCGGGATCCGCTCCGGCTGCAGGCCACGATCCTGCTGGCTGTGGCCCTGGAGGAGGCTGAGCGCTGGCCCCGGGCCGTCGAGGTCTACAGCGAGCTGGCCGAACGGGCCGAGTTCAGCTTTCAACGGCGAGATGCTGCGGAGGGGCTGGCCCGGAGCCATCTGGCCCAGGGCGACACCGCCGCTGCTGTCGAGGCATACGAGCAGGTCCTGGCCGAACTGGATGCGGGTGACGAGGAACGTCGGAACTACTTCGAGATGCGCGTCGCCGAGCTGCGGGGTTCAGAGGGCGCCTGACGCCTGACGCCTCGCGTGGGGCGGGAGCCCCGGAACCGGCTTTTCAGAGGCCCCGGGTCGTCCAGAGACGGCCCGGGGCCTCTTTGTCTTGTCGCATCCTGTGTCCTGAGCCGGAGGTTCAGCGGGATGGCCGACACCTGGTGCCGCTGTCTGGCGCCGTCGGCTGTGGCTCCTCTCCGGTCCGCTTGACTCCCGGTCCACCGGTCGTGCCCGGTCCGCTCGATCTCCGATGGACCGGCGGTGGGGTGCGCCGCACTCCCGGGCGGCCCGGGTTCCTCGGAGCAGGTCTCGCCCCCCTCAATGTTGGCAGGAAGCCCCATTGGCCGGATCCCCACGGAGTTTTCCACATCCGTTCCCCAGGGTCCTATAATATACATTATGTAAACTTGTGTTTGAGAGAGGTGCGAGTTCCTGGGCAGATGGGTCCCTGCCCCGCACTCGTCGCCCCCGCAGGTCGTCGATGGCGGCTCGTCCGTGGACCGGACC
>PWLA01000011.1 GCA_003559555.1 Gemmatimonadota bacterium
CCCGGTTTCCGGGCAAAATGCAGAACGGAATGCCCTCCGAGCACCAACTGTTCCACATTTTCCCCGGTTTCCGGGCAAAATGTGGAATTCTTCCTCGGCGGCCGTCTTCCGTTCGACATTTTCCCCGGGGGGGGAGGAATGCCCGAGCGGGCAGCCGCCTTCCACGGAAGCACCACCCCCGTTCCTTCCGATACGGCCCCTGAGGGACCGGGGTGGTGAGGCTTGACACGATCCGGCCCGCATCACCGGAGTGCGGGTAGGGCTATCGCCCCCCCGGCCCGAAAGGGCACGATATGAACCAACATTCTCGACTCCGCGCGATCCCTCCCCCCGACTGTCACCCATCCAGAACAGCGAGGAGCCACATTCTCGCAGTGCAAACGAGGCATAGTCGGAATGGGTGTGGGCGCCATCGCCCGACCGCACGCCAGCATGTAGATTGTAAGGCACTCACCCCGACAACTTTCCGTTCCGGCCCCACGCTCGAGACCTGCCTGCATGTCATCGTTCGTCCGAATCATTCCGCGCTCCGTCGAAGGGACCGCACCGGTCGCCGCCGCCCTGGCCCTCCTCCTGGTGGCTCCGCTCTGGATCCTGACCGGCCTGAACGCGGGCTCCGGTTCCGCAGTTGCGCCGGGGGGGCAGCTTTCCTTTCTGCCCCTCCCCTTCGCGGCCACAGCTCTGCATGCGCAGGAGCCGTCTGCCGCTGAACGGCCCTCGGTGGAGGCCGTCAGGATCCCGGACGAGCTGGACATTCGGATCGACGGTTCTCTGAACGACCCGGCCTGGGAGTTGGCGAACCCCATCACGGAGTTCCGACAGCGGGAACCGCTGGAGGGGGGGGCGCCCACCGAGCGCACTGTGATCCGCGTGGTGTACGATGCCGATGCGCTCTACATCGGTGCCAAGTTCTACGACTCGGACCCCTCGGGCATCCTGGCCCACCAGCTCGAGCGCAACGCAGGGCTCGGGACCGACGACCGCTTCATGTGGATCCTGGACACCTTCGGCGACGGTCGCACCGGCTACTTTTTCGAGACGAACCCGGCCGGCCTGATGGGAGACGGGATCATCGGTGGCGGCGGGATGGGGATGGGGGTGAACAAGCGCTGGGACGGGATCTGGGAGGTGCAGACCCAGATCCTCCCGGACGGGTGGTCCGCCGAGGTCCGCATCCCCTTCTCCACCCTCAACTTCGATCCTGCGCTGGACACGTGGGGAATCAACTTTCAGCGGACGATTCGCCGGCGAAGCGAGGAGATCCTCTGGAGCGCATGGCGACGAAACGAAACCCTCACTCGTCCCGTGCACGCGGGTGAGCTCCGCGGGCTGGACGGCATCAGCCAGGGTGTGGGGATCGAGGTGAACCCCTACGCCGTCACCTCGGCCCGGCACGAGACGGCGGCCGGCGCGGACTGGGACCGGAGCGGGAAGGCGGGCGTGGACCTGAACTACTCGGTCACGCCGTCGCTTCGCGGGGCCCTCACGCTCAATACGGACTTCGCCGAGGTGGAGGTGGACCAGCGGCGGGTGAACCTGACGCGCTTTCCCCTCCGCTTTCCTGAGCAGCGGGACTTCTTCCTGGAGGGGTCGGGCGTCTTCTCGTTCCGCTGGGCCGACCCCTTCTTCAGCCGCAGGATCGGGCTGGTGCAGGGCCAGGAGGTGCCGATCCGGGCGGGGGCGCGACTGGGAGGGAACGTCGGGCGCTACGAGCTGGGCTTCTACCAGGTGCGCACCGGCTCGACCACCCTGAGCTTCGGCGACGAACCGGCGCAGCGCTGGCCCACCGAAGACTTCACGGTGGCTCGGGTGCGGAGGAGCCTCTTCCAGCAGTCTCACGTGGGCGCAATCTACACGCGGCGGAGTTCCGAGGCCGATCCAGAGGGACCGGCGCCTCCGCACGGCCACACCATCGGCGCCGACTTCGACCTCTACACCTCGCAGGCGCTGGGGCGCTTCAACGCGCAGATCGAAGGCTTCATGGTCTTCCATACCGACCCGGTGGCCGGCGGCGACCTGTTGTCGCCTGAGCGGAGGGCCCGGGGATTCCGCTGGAGCTTCCCGAACGATCTGGTCCGCCTCCATTCCTCGTACCGTGACTTCGGGATCGGGTGGGATCCACCGGTGGGCTTCGCCCAGCGTCGCGGCTTCCGCAGGCACCAGCCGACCCTCACCATCGCGCCCCGGCACCCGCAGTGGCGCACGATCCGTCGGACCCAGCACCAGATCGCCTTCGAGTACCTGACGGACATGGACAACCGGCTCCTGAACCGGAACCTCGACTTCACCTTTCTGGAGGTGAACTTCGAGAGCGGCGACCAGTTCGACATCGAGGCCGGACGGGGGTTCGAGCGCCTCCAGCGGACGTTCACCATCCACGGGAGCGGCGAAGACGCGATCCGGATCCCGGCGGGCGACTACGAGGGATGGTCGTGGTCCGCGAGCTTCCGGACGGCCGGCCGGCGCACGTTGTCGGGGCGCGGAGGTTTCGAGCGCTCCGACTTCTGGGACGGAGTCCGTTCACGCTTCGACGCCTCGAGCACGATCAGGCCCCGGCGCGGCGTGTCCCTGTCGGCCGACTACCAGCGCAACGAGGTCCGCCTCGAGCAGGGCGACTTCGACACCAACCTGGTGCGGCTGTCCGGCGCCTGGAACCTGAGCCCCCTCACCACCCTCACGGGCAGCCTCCAGTACGACGACGTCTCGTCGGTGGTGGGGCTGTTCGCCCGCGCCCGTTGGATCGTGCGGCCGGGAAGCGACATCTTCGTCGTCTGGACCCACAACTGGCGAAACGAGGTGGAGCGACTCCTGGATCGGGAGCTGACGACGATCTCCCGCGGCGGTGCAGTGAAGGTGAACTACAGTTATCGGTTCTGATGGGACGCACACGCCGCTCGCTGATAAATAGGCGATCGCCCCAACTAAAAGGCCGTTGAAGAAGGGCAGGGCGCCACCGTTGAGAGCCCCAGGGGCCCCACGGGCACCCGCCAGAGGCGGGTCGGGCGGTTCGTCGAAGGCATAGCCTTGCGCTACGTCGAGGCG
>PWLA01000107.1 GCA_003559555.1 Gemmatimonadota bacterium
CGGTGTTCAGATCCGCCGGAAGCTCCTCCGGCACCAGCGCCTCCACCGGACCGATGGATCGCACGTGGCTCCCCACCCGGATCCCGAACTCGTCCAGGAGCCGCTTCGCCACCGCCGCGCAGGCCACCCGGGCCGCCGTCTCCCGGGCGCTGGCCCGCTCCAGGATGTCCCGTGTATCCCGGCGGGCGTACTTGAGCACACCCACCAGGTCCGCGTGACCGGGTCGGGGCAGATACATGGACCGGAGGGCCTTCGGGTTGCCCTCGGGGTCCGGAGGGAGATGGCTCATGGCCGTGGTCCAGTTCTCCCAGTCCCGGTTCCAGACGAGCATGCTCAGCGGCGACCCCAGGGTCTCGCCCAGCCGCACCCCACTCAACAGCTCGGCCCGGTCCGACTCGATCTGCATGCGCCGGCCCCGGCCGTAGCCCCCCTGCCGCCGGGCCAGTTCCGGGTCCACGTCCCGCTCCATCTGGAGCGAGAGCCCCGCCGGCAATCCCTCGATGAGGGCCGTAAGGCCCTTGCCGTGGGATTCCCCGGCGGTGTGGAACGAGAGGACTCGGAGATAGGACATTGCAGGAAAGTCGGTCGGAGGAACGTGTGGCCGGCGCTGTGGTCGGAGCCCTGAAACCTGACGCCCGGCCTGGAACGTGTCCAGACCGGGCGATCTTTTTCTCGGTGTCCGGCCGGTGGCCGGGGACCCGCGTTACCTGCGGGTGATCTGCGGCGTCACCAGAATGATCAGGTCCTGCTGGGTCCGGGACTCGCTGGTGAAGCTGAAGAGCCTGCCCAGGTAAGGAAGGTTCATCAGGACCGGGATCCCGGAGCGGCCCTCCACCAGCTCGGTCACGGTCAGACCACCAATGACCACCGTCTCGCCGTCATCCACCAGCACCTGGGTCTGGGCCTCCTGGGTGTTGAAGCGGAAGCCCAGCTGGCCCACCCCCTCCTCCACCCCGGAACGCTCGGCCCGGAGATCCATGAAGATCATGTCGCCGGCGGTGACGGTGGGCGTCACCTCCAGGATGATCCCGGTCTCCACGAACTCCACCTGAGGTGCCCCGAGGAAGAGCTGGTCCTGGTCCGCCTGCTGCGCACCCAGCACCGGCGTCCGCTCACCCACCTGGATCCGGGCCGGGCGGTTGTCCAGGACCGTCACCTGCGGGGCCGCCTGAATATCGCTGAGCTGCACCGACTCCAGCGCCTCCACAAAGGTGAGGAGGGTCATGCGACCCATCACCAACGAAGTAAGAAGCTGGAGCGAGGGCTGGGTGACCCGGTCCCGGGCATTCCCCAGCGCGGCGATGGAGCTGCCCCGGAGGCCCACCACCGGCTGCTCCGACACCGGCAGAGGGATATCGATATTTCCGTCACCATCCAGGTCCTGCCCACCGGGGAGCAGCACGTTCAGTTGGTTGCCCTGTGTGTCCTTCAGGTCATAGATCACCCCGAACTCGGCCAGGTCCGTCCGGTTCACGAAGATGATCTTGGCCGAGATGGAGACCTCCGGCGTCTGCAGGTCCAGCCCGTCCAGGAGCTGCTCCACCGCCTCCAGCACCCCGGGCACGTCGGTGACCACCAACGAGTTGGTGGACGAGCTGATGGAGACCCGTCCCCTGGAGCTCAGGAGGCTCTCCACCGACGACTGGTAGTCCTCCACGCCTCCGTAGTTCACCCGAAAGGCCCGGGTCACCAGCTGCTCCACCTCGGCCCGCTCGGACAGATCCTGCAGCCGGTCCACCCGGATGATCCCGGAATCGTACTCCCGGGCCGCCAGGCCGTGGGATTCCAGAATGGTCTGGAGCGCCACGTCCCAGGGCTGATCCCGGATGTCGGCGCTCACGTTCCCCGTCACGCCCGACCCGGGCACGATGGACCGCCCGGACAGCTCGGAAAAGGTGAAGAGGACATCCCGCATGGGGGTGTCGGTGAAGGACACGCTGATCCGGGAGGCGAACTCGTCGGAGGAGATCCCGCTCCATCCCGCCGGCCGGTTCCGGGGGGCAGGGGCGGCCACGTCAGCCAGGGAACCGGCATCGCCGGCGCCTGCCGCGGCCACCTGCTCGGTCCGTCCCGCATCGACATCCACTCGGGTCCGGGCCTCCGCCGGTGCACCCTCTACGGACCAGGGCTCGAAGGCGGCGGTCCGGGTGTCCAGCGTCACGCGGACGAACCCGTCACCGGAAATCAGGGAGTGCCCCACGGGCTGGTCGAGATCCAGCACCACCCGCACCACGTCATCGGAATACTGGGAGGCCCGAATCCTTTGAATGCCGCCTCGCTCCACCGCCGGCAACTGAGAACCGTCCATGGTGAAGCGAGCCCCGATGAGGTCCACCACCAGGCGATGCGGCCCCTCCATGGTGAAGTCCCGGGTCTCCACCTCACCCTGCACCTCGATCAGGAGCTCGGTGCGCTCCGGGGCCGGGAGGATCTGAAGACCGGTCACCTCACCTGCATCGGGTGCCACCGGGGGGACGATCGCAAGCCAGACCGCCAGGGCCATGGCCCGTGGAGCGACGAAAGGCATCATCAGTTTCCTCCGTTCCCGTTCAATCCGGCCGTTGGGCCGGAGTCGACATCGGACCCGCCGATGACGACATCCCCCCCGTACGCCACGTCCGGAACGGACGAGGTGTCAGGGGGAGGTGTGGTTGTGTCTCCCTGGGTGGGAGGCGGTTCATCTGCATCTCCGTCGGCATCCGGATCCTCAGCGTCCGGGTCCGCGTCCAGCGGAGTCCCCTCCTGGGGGGACACGCCGGGGCCTCCCCGCTCAAGCCTGATGGTCACCCGCTCCCGGAGCCCGAATTCCTCGACTTCCACGTCCACTTCGCGGAAACGGATCGCAACGACCCGCACATTGCCCAGCCTCTGGCCCTCGCGGAGTCGGTGGACCCCTCCCCCGTCCTCCGGTGCACCAGGCACCTGGAAGACGGCCATGGACCCCCCCGGATCCGGCGACATCACCACGGCAGTGAGGGTCAGCTCCTCGAAGCGGGGTCCGGCGTCGCCGGGCCCGCTCAGGGGCCGGAAGGGGTTCCGGCGCTGGTGGGCCGGATAGCGGAAGATCTCGCGCTCGAAGATGAGCTGCACCGTATCGGCGGCACCGGGGGGTGAAGGCGGAGGCTCCTGGTCCGGCTCCTGGGCCGCTGCCGGCGCCGCCAGGAGGAGCACCGCCGCCAGGAAAGCTCCGAGCCACCCGGCCCGGACGGCTACATTGTGCGGGTTCATGGGAGCTCCTCGTCTTCAGCCGACTCGGCGGACTCGTCCCATTCGATATCCTCCAGGTCGAAGCCCTCCCCCATCGGCCCACTTCCGTCGGGGATCACGTAGGTCTGAATTCGAAAGCGGGCTACCACGGGATTCTGGATGTCGGGGCTGGGTGGGGCTCCAGTGAACTGGTCCAGCTCCATGTCCATGGGGGTGATGATCCGGGGCAGCGAGGCCACCGCGGTCAGAAAGCGCCCCACGTCGTGGTACTCCCCCACCACCGCCCACTCGTACGTCTGCCGATCGTAGAACTCGCCGGGAGACGACGGCTCGGGCCGAAACGATCCCAGCTCCACCCGGTGACGGCGAGCCTCGGTGGCAATGGAGTTCAGAAGGGCCGGCACCTCTTCCGACGCGGGAATCAGCTCTTCGAGCCGCTGAACGTGCCGCTCGTAGATGGCCAGGCGCTCTTCCAGCTCCGTCCCGCCCCGGGCGGCCACGATCTGGGCCCTCCGGTTCCGGTCCTCGATCTGCTCCAGGCGTACCTGGAGATCCTCGACCTCCTGGGCCCGGGGCGAATACCAGTACTCGAAGAACCCGTATAGCGCCGCCAGGGCCAGGAAGCCCACCAGGAGGCAGATCTGCTTGTATCGTTCCTGGGGAAGGAATGCCATGGCTCAGTCGTCCTCCTGGGAGGGGGGCTGGACCGACCCGGTAAAGAGCGGCTCGGTGTCCACCCACTCCGGTGGCGGCTCCTGGTACTCGGCCTCCAGGGTGAAGTCGTAGACCATGCGCTGGGCGCCACCACCCAGGGTCACCGACACCTGATCCGACGCGATGAGACGGGTTCCCCGGATGAAGGGCGAGGCCTCCACCGCCTCCATGAAGGAGGTCAGGGCGAAGTAGGTCCCGGCTCGACCGTCCACCCGGAACGCCACCCGATCTCCGCCGGAGACCTGCTGGATCCGGGTGAGCCAGGTGAAGTCCGGAAGCGCCTGGGCCACCTCGTCCATGATGTGGGGCCAGACGTACCTGGATCCGTCGATCTGCTGAATCACGTCCACCCGCCGGGCAATGGAGTCGCCCCGGGCCTGGAGCCGCTCAGCCCGCTGGATGACCTCGGCCAGCCGGGCCGAATCGGCCTCCTGGGCCTCGATCGCCACCTCCAGCTCCTCGGCCTGTCCCGCCACACTCATGAAGAGCCAGCCGATGCCCAGGATGGCAACAGCCACCAGGACGCCCGCCCCCACGACCCAGCGATCACCGCCGGGAAGACCCGCGACGCTGGGCACGGAGAAAGAGCGGCGCCTCCGGCGCTTCTTCGCATCTCCTGGTTTCAGATTGACCTCGATCAAACCGGCCTCCAGCGGAAGGTCATGGCTTCCGGAGCGCGAGCCCCAGAGAGAGTTGAAGCATGGGAGCGGCCTCGTCCAGCGTCATCCCCGACGCCGCCCCGGACCGCACCGGAACCCGCTCGAAAGGGTTGGCCACCCGGGTCTCGATGCCCATCCGGTCGCCCAGTGCCCGGGCCAGCCCGGGGATCCGGGCGCCTCCGCCACTGAGAAAGATCCGGCCCAGGCTCTCCCCCGACTCCCGCGTCATGAGAAAGGCGGCGGCCCGCTCCACACCCACGGCCACCTCCTCCACCCCCCGGTCCACGAAGACCTTCAGGTCGTCCATGGGCTTACGGCCCTGAACCACGTCCTCGGCCTCCTCGGCGGTGAGGCCCCGTTCGCGCTGCAGGTCCTCCCGGATCCGGCGCGACCCAAAGGGAATGTCCCGAGTCAGGATGGGGACACCGTCCACCAGGACGTTCACGTTGGTCATCTCGTGTCCCACGTTCACCAGCGCCGAGATCCCGGTCCTGACTTCGGGATGATTGTGCTCGAAGGCGTTGTGAAGGGCAAAGGCATCCACATCGATCACCCGGGGCGTCAATCCGGCGTTGGCGAGGAGCGCCATCTTGTCCTGGACCAGGTCCCGCTTCGCCGCCACCAGGAGGACATCCATCTTGGGGTCGTCGGACTCCGGGTCCAGGATCTGAAAGTCCAACTCCACGCTCTGAATGTCAAAGGGGACGTGCCGCTCGGCCTCGAATGGAAGGACCTGGCGGGCGTCCTCCTCCGCCATCCGGTCCATGGTGATCTTCTTGATGATCACGTCGTGACCGCCGATGGCGGTGACCACTTCGTCGGTCTTCACCTCGGCCTCTTCCACGAGCCCTCGGATGGTCTCCGCCACCAGACCGGGATCCATGACCTCTCCCTCCACAATGGCGTCGGGCATGAGGGCCCGCATGGCGACTCGCTTGACCTCGGGCTGATCACCGGAGTGATCCACCTCGATCAGCTTCACGAAGCCGCTGCCGATGTCCAGCCCTACCGAGCTCTTCCTGCGACCGAAGAGGCCCATCAGATTGATTTCCTGTCCGGAGGAAACATATTTTTCCTTCCCGACCGACCTCACCTTACCACAGGGGCGGAATCGGTGTCAAGAAGGTGTTCGAGTTGACTACGTCGCCCAGGCAGTCCGTGCCGGAGCGGCAGCCGCCGAGCTCGGTTGCATGCCGGGTCAGAATCCCTGCCCTGCCAGATCGATCCACCCGCGACGGGCCAGGGGCTGGATCTGGGTCAGGCCCGACGCGTAGGTCAGGGCGTCGTTGATCACGCACGAGGAGTACTGGATCACCGACCCGCCCACGTAGGTCTGCAGGTCCAGATCGGCGTTCCGGGCCAGGGCCCCACCGAAGATCCGGTTCCCGGAGCCCTGGGTCTGGAGCTGTCCCTGCACGATGACGATCCCGAACCAGTTGAAGTCTCCCCGGAGGTCCAGGTCACCGTCAACCAGGAGGATCCCCTGTCCGTACCCCCCGGACTGGACCCGGGCCGTGCCCTTGACGTGAATAGTGGGAAAGTGAGTGTGGCACGGGGCAAACTCGACGGTCGGGTCGTCCCGGTCGTACGGGTAGCCCCAGTTCCAGAGGTCGCCGGTCTGGGCATGCCGGTTCCAGGTGTTGCACTCTCCGTCACCGTCCAGGGAGGCGGCCATGTTGTTCAGGTTGTAGGTCCCCCCGGAGCTTCCGTCGGTGGGAATCACGATGTCGGCGCTGGCGGTGAGGTCGTCCCAGCTCAGGTCCCCGAACTCGCTGAAGGTGTCGTTGTTGATGTCTTCATCCTCCGTCCAATCGGGATCCCCGGTCACCTCTGCCTGGCCCCGGGTGGACACATCGCCGTCCGGCCCCACAATGACGCCCGGTTTGCTTTCTCCGGGGGTGCAGTGATCCCAGTTGGCGGGCGCGGCGTCGTGGCCGCTGATCATCGAGCTGCCCCGGACCTCCACGGCACCCTGGGTGGTCAGGGCTCCGTCGATGTCGATCTGAGCCGACCGACGACGAACCATCAGGCCCACGGAGCGGGTGGCCTCCGAGGCGCCCTCCTGGATCTGCCCCGTGCTCATGATGTAGTAGAGGCCGTCGTCGTTCACCCGTTGGGCTCGGACGGTGGCCGTGCCGCGGGATCCGGTGAACTCCTGCGGGCTGCCGAACGACCACTCGCTGCCGCCCCAGAACGAGCCGGGGAGGGCGTGGTGATCCGAGACCGCGACACTCAATCCATCCTCGGCCACGTAGAAGGCGTGGGTGGCCCGCTCGGACGATACCCCCACCCGGTGTTCCTGGTTGGCCATGTGGAAGCCGCCGGTGATCAGGATGGCCACCACGGCCACCGCCAGGATCGCCGCCGGAAGGGCGAACCCTTCCCGGGAGTCGCGGATTCGTTCGAATCTCTGGTCCGTGTTCAGCATGCACATCGTGTGCTCCCTTGTGGCCGGGCCCCGAAGGGTCCGGTCAGTTGCGCAGAAAGACATCGGTGGTGACCGAATCGGCCACCTGGTTCCCCCGGTTGTCCCGGGCCTCCGACCGGGTACGGAGGGTGACCCGCACCCTGCGCACCTCGCTGGCCGTCGTCGCGGTGGTTCCGTCTCCCCTCAGATACTCGAATCGAACCCCCTCGCGACCCTCGATGGGACCCACCAGGGGAACGGGCGTGTCCGATCCCGTGCGGCGGGCCAGGTACCAGTCCCCATCCACCTGGAATGACCCGTAGGTGTAGCTCTCGAAGGTCCGCACCGGAGCGCCGGTCTGGATACCTGAGTAGTCGCCGCTGGCCAGCCCCGAGGACGTGAGACGGTGGACCAGAGCGTCGCTCCCCACATCGCCGTCACACCGGTCCACATCCCGCGACACCGACTGGATGGAGGCCACGGCCCACTCGTCGTCGGCCGACGTTTCGGGGTCGTTCTCCACGAATACGATGAGTCCCTGGCCGCTGCTGAAGTCGTCGTTCATGATCCGCACGAAGAGATGGGCATCCGACGGCGCCAGGTCGCATACCAGAGCGAAGGCCCTGAGGGACCGGAAGGAGACCTCTCGCTGCCCCATGCTGGTCAGGTCCCCTTCTGCGGGACTGATCTGACGGAGTTCCGAGAACAGCACCTCCGAACCCGCCCGGGCCGTCTGATGCCCCATCACCTGCTCCCGCTGCACCGTGTAGACCCGCTGGTTGGTGACCAGGATCTGGTAGACCGCGGCCATGACCACCGTGGTGGCCACCATGGCGACCAGGAGCTCCACCAGGGTCATTCCGCGTCGGTTCATGGTCGTGGCCATGGCGCTACCTCATTATCCGGAGGTTGAAGGTGTCGGCGACCGCATCACTCATGGTGGGCATGCCGCCCTCGGAGCCGGCCCGCCCGGGCCCCACCACCACGAACTGCATGTGCCGGGAGTGCTGGTCGCTGCTGCCCACCTCCCAGCTCACGGTGTAGTCGCCGAAGGTGTCCTCTCCGTCCTCCATGGCCTCGGAGGCTCTCACCGACTCCACCGCCGACTGGAGCGCGACGCTCCGCTTCGTCTCCAGCTCGCCCATGTGGACCGTCCGGATCATCCAACCCGTCCCGGCCGCCAGACCCAGGAGCCCCACGGCCAGCACCATCATGGCCACGATCACCTCGATGAGGGAGAAGCCCTCGCGACTGCGGAGCCTTCGTCCGACCGCCGACACGAGGGACACCCGACGCGGGGTCACCGCCCTCCCACGAGGAGTTACAGTGCTGCTCATCATCCATCCTCCACGAGCTGGCCAAGGGGCAGAAGGACGACTGTTCGGGTCCGATCGCCTCGGACGAACCGAACCTGCACCCGGGAGTTCACGTTGCCGCAACTGGTGCTGGCAAACCCCCGGGGCGTCATGCAGAGCTCAACGTTCCCGTCGTCCGTCTGGATGGAAACATCGTAATCCGCCGCGAAGTTTCGGGTTCGGAGAACAACGGGACCATCGACAGTCTGAGCCTCGAGCTCCACCCGGTCCGTGCCGGGGCTCACCCTCAGGATCACGTTGTGGCCCCGCTCCACCGCATTGGCCCGAGCCTGGGCGTGCATGGTCATGAAAGTGGACT
Source organism: Gemmatimonadota bacterium (assembly GCA_003559555.1). GTDB lineage: Bacteria > Gemmatimonadota > Gemmatimonadetes > Longimicrobiales > Gaopeijiaceae > PWLA01. Next base: position 8,662 of record PWLA01000107.1, read on the forward strand.
GGGCCGTCCGGGCTCCCAGGCTCCCGTGCACCTGGCTAAAGCTCCGGATCGTCACCATGCTCAGGATCCCACCCACCACGAGGACGATGAGCAGCTCCAGCAGGGTGAAGCCCCTCTGGCGTCTGAGTCGTTGCATTGCAGGCCTTCCGGCGTGGACGAGTTTCCGCGGACGACCTGCAGTGGGAGCCAGATACGTGCCACGCCGAAAGGCGTTGGGAGAGAAGGGGTGTTGGCAGGAGGGTCGACCTGGAAACCGAACTCATTTCCGGAAAACAGAACTCTTTGCCGGTGGAAGAACGGCGTGGTTCGCCCTGGACCCTGCCTCAGTGCCGCCCGATGAACTCGCCGCCCGCTACCGGAAACGGCATCCGAAGGCCCGCCGCCTCCTCCAGGGCCGTCTGAACCCAGGCCCGGCACCCCACGATCCGGGTGCCTGGAGCCATCTCGAGCTCCCGGCCCACCTTCACCGCCCCCCGGAGCGCGGCCTCCTCGGTGAGGACCAGGTCATCGGCCGCCATCACGAGTCCCGAGAAGGTGGCATCCCCTCCCATCTCCAGCGCACCAAGTCCCACAAGAAGCCCGCTTCCGACCCCGCCTGTCACCCGTCCCCCGGATTCCACGACGGTGATTCCGGCACCGGCGTCCGGAAACGCCGAACCATCGGAAAGGATCCAGTCGGCCCGGGAGGCCAGCGTCGAGATCCCTACCGGGCCCAGCCTGGGGGGCTGGGGTAGCTCCGGGTCCGGTTGCGGGGGCAAAGGCGAGCTCCTCACCCACCACCGGCCCAGGGGAAAGGCATCGGCACAGTCCTCCCCGGACCCACCTGCCACGAGCTCCCCCTCCACCTCACCGTCCCGTAGCCCCACCTCGGCCGCCGCCTGAACCTCCGCGGCGATCCGTTCAGGGCCTGCCACCCAACCGACGCCCCAGACCGACCACGCCACCTCACCCGCGACGCCCCGCACCAGCACGAAGCCTTCGGGAAGTCCCACCACCGACAGGCTTCCTCCGCCATCCATCCCTGCGACCTCGTCCATCCCCGCGACCTCCTCGTCGTCCGCACCATCCCCTGCCGCCCCTGCGTCACGAAGGTCCTCCAGCGGTCCCCGCACGCTGAGGGCCCGGGCCAGGTGGCGATCGCCGTCCGCCAGGAGGATGGCCGACCGGGCCATGACCAGGAGGGAGGCGGCCATGAGGGTCCCGGCCAGGAGAAGCAGGAGGACGGCAGGCAGCAGGACCCCGGCCCGGGGATCCCGGAGGCGACCCGTCGGGGCCGGCGTCCTCATGGAACCCCATCCTCTTCAGGGCCCGGGTCCACCCGGATGCGGATCTCCCTCTCCCGGGTGCCCACCAGGTCGACCAGCTCCTCGGCGGCTTCCATCCGGATCCGGAGCCCGCCCGGAGCCAGCTCGAATCGGCTATCCGACCCGAAGAGCTCCGGAGTCAGCGGCTGGCGCAGCCCGCCACCCCGGGCATACCGGAAAGCGCCGGCGTGGAACGAGTAGCTCCCTCGCTCGAAGAGGCGAACCAGGACGGGGGACCGGCTTCCCGACCCACTCCACTCCATCCATCCCGCCCGCTCGCCGGGGCGAGACGTGCACGCCGCATCGTTCTCGTTCCAATCGGTGAGACCCGCCCCTCGCCATCCGCCATCGCTTCCCAGTACCAGGAGGGAGTCCCGGCCCGGCACCGGGAGCCGCTCCCCCTGCCAGGCCACAGGAAACACGCCGGCGCTGCCCGCCTCGCCACAGATCCGGGCCACCCCCCGAAACGCCCGGAGGCGCAGCACCCCGGCCGAGGTCACCTGCCAGTCCCGGTCCGGAAGACCCGGCCGGAGGTCCCGCTCCACCGAGATCCACACCGTTCGCTCCGCCTCCATCCGGTCCCAGCGGTCCATGCCCTGGGCCACTCCCCGGGAGAGGGTCGACAGCAGCGAATAGACCGAACCCAGCAGGAGCCCGGTCAGGACCATCACCACCAGGAGCTCCAGGAGGGTGAAGCCCGCCACCCGGAAGTCCGCCCTCCCAGGCCGGCACGCCCCGGGCCTCATCTCGCCTCCCCGGTCTCGAGGCCACTTCCTCCCTCCCCCGACTCGCCGGCGGGTCGGGCTTCCAGAACCCATTCCACCTCCGATCCATCCCCACGGCGGACCGTGGGCAGAGTCAGGGTGAGCCGCCCTTGGCCGTCCCATTCCCACGGGGCCTCCACTCCCATGACCTCGAGCACCCCGCTGGCAGGCTCGGCTCCGGGCAGGCCCCGCAGCGAGTCCAGGAGCGCCGGTCCCCGACTCGCCACCTCCAGGCGCCGCTCCGACTCCAGGAGCAGGCCCCCTCCGGTCATCAGGAGTCCGGCCACCGCCGCCGTGGCCAGGGCCAGGAGGGGCAGCGCCACCACCAGCTCCACCAGCGTTCGTCCCCGGCGATTCCGCGGAATCGCCGACGGCCCGCCGGCCCTCATCGCCGCACTCTCCCGTACGAGGAGACGATGACCTCCACCTCCTCCCGTCCCCGGCGCACCTTGAGGGTGGCGTTGGCCACTCGCCCCAGGCCGGCGGGGCCGAAGTCGAGCTCGGCCCGATCCCGGCTTCCGGCCACCTCCAGCTCCACTCCGGGCGTGGTGGGCTCCCACCGACGAATCACCTCGCCGTCGGACCGCCGGACGAGTGCACCACCTCCGGTCTCCACCTCCAGGGTGGCCCCCCCGTAGCGTCGGGCCTCCACCCGGGCCTGGTAGAGGAGGCCCACCAGCTCCTCCCGAGCCTCCCGGACGATCCATCGGTCTGCGCCCCCCACCAGGCGCGGGAGCGCCAGTCCGGTGAGGATCCCGGTGATGGCCAGGACCACCACCAGTTCCATGAGGGTCATTCCCCTCATGGACGCCGGAGCAGCGGGCACCGCACACGCGACCCTCAAGTCGGCGGCGCCCTCACCTCCTTCCCCTCGGCGTTGCATCGGTTTTCCCCTCCAAATCCCCCCAGATGGGGAGACCCTGCATCCTGTTCAGGGGCCTCAATCGGTTGTGCCGCTCCGAGGGCGCCCGCGAGGACGAAGGGTGGAGAAATACAGGGGACAGGGGGATGGGTCGTTGGGACGACCTCGCTCATCCGAGGCCGATGCGGCTCTACCCGCCGGGCTCCAGAAGGCCGTACTCCTTGATCTTGTAGCGCAGCGCCCGATCGCTCAGCTCCAGCAGCGCGGCGGCCCGGGCCCGGTGCCCTCCGGTCCGCTCCAGGGCCCGGCGAATGAGCTCCTTCTCCAGGCGGGC
>PWLA01000046.1 GCA_003559555.1 Gemmatimonadota bacterium
GGAGGTCCGCGCCCCCGTCCATGAGCCCCCGAACCTGCTCCCCGTAGGCCTCCCTCAGCTCCTGGAAGGTGACGTTCCGGAATCCCGGATCCTCGACCCGGGGAGAGAGCGACGCCGTGCGATTCGTGGGACCCAGGACGCCGCAGACGAAGCGGGGGCGGGCCTCGTCGGCCACCGACTCCACCGCCTGCCTGGCCACCCGGGCCGCGGCCTCGTTCATCTCCCGGACCACGCCTTCGAGTCCGTAGTCGGCCTGGGCAATGGCGGTGGCGGAGAAGGTGTTGGTCTCGACGATGTCGGCCCCGGCCTCCAGGTAGGCCCGGTGCACCGCCTCGAGCACGTCGGGGCGGGTCAGCGAGAGCACGTCGTGGTTCCCCTTCAGGTCGTCGGGGTGATCCGCGAAGCGCCGGCCACGGTAGTCCGCCTCCTCAAGCTCGTAGGACTGGAGCATGGTGCCCATGGCCCCGTCCAGGACCAGAATGCGCTGGGCCGCCGCGTTGCGGAGGCGAGTGAGGGCCGACGTGTCGAGCTGAGACTGGGACAAAGGATATCCTCGTGTCACCTTCCCCGGCGTGATCGGTCCGTTTATAGGGACCGGAGGTGGGCGGCACGACCGCGGAGGGGCACAAAAAACCCCAACGCGAGAATGCACGCCGGGGAATGGCTTTTTAGCGGTTCGGTTTCCCGGGTCGCAATACGCCGCAAATCACCCCGAGCTCGCAAGCTCACGTTGAAGGTAGAAGGGTCGGCCCCGGAACGCCAGCCCCGTGGGTGCGCCGCGGCACCTCTCCTCGATTCCCTTCCCCCGTCCCTGTCCCATCCAACCCTTGACGCGTCCCCGAACACCGACTACGGTCCGTTCATGCTGACACTCCGCCCGAGGGACGCCCACCGTCCCTTCCCGGCACCGAACCTGACTGGCGCCACGGCCTCGAGCCGCGGGGCCATCGGTGCCCCCATGTCCGGTGCCTCCATGTGCGGCTGCATGTGTTGTTGTCCCTGTTCTCCGCTCCCTGCGGGGAGAGGCGACCGGGCGCCCATGCGCACCAGCCGAGGGAGAGTCGGCATGTAGGCACTCCCCTCCGCTCCACGCACTGGACCGATGCCCGGCCTCCTCTCCCCACGGAGAGGGGGCTTTTTTCGTTGTCACACACCGCATCCACCACGAGACACGCTTCCCATGTCGCACCCAACCGAATCCCGCACGCCGCACCGCCGGCCCACTGAACACCCCACCCTGGGCATCTTCTACGAGCACCCCGACTGGTTTCGACCCCTCTTCCGGGAGCTGGAGCGCCGCGACGTTCCCCACCGCAAGCTCCGGGCAGTCGACCACCACTTCGATCCCGGCGAGACCGACACCCCCTTCCCGGTGGTCTTCAACCGCATGAGTCCCTCGGCCTACCTCCGGGGCGGCACCGACCAGATCTTCTATACCTCCCAGTACCTCACCCACCTGGAGCGGCAGGGCGTCCGCGTGATCAACGGCTCTCGGGCCTGGCGCACCGAGATCTCCAAGGCCGCCCAGCTCTCCCTCCTGCAGGCACTGGGGCTTGGGTACCCCGCCGCCCGGGTCATCCACCGGGCCGAGGCGGCCCCTGCCGCCGCCGAGGAGCTCCGCTTTCCGGTGGTGGTGAAGCCCAATGTGGGTGGAAGCGGCGCCGGGGTGATCCGCTTCGACTCGCCTGACGCCCTTCGCCGGGCCGCCCGTGCCGGGGAGCTGGACTTCGGGATCGACGGCACCGCCCTGGTCCAGGAGTTCATTCCGGCGCAGGACGGCCGGATCGTGAGGGTGGAGGTGCTGAACGGCCGCTTTCTCTACGCCATCCGCATCTACACCCCCGGGGACCAGTTCAACCTCTGTCCCGCCGACGTCTGCCGGAGCGTGGACGGGGCCGAGCTGGAGCGCGCCGCCTGCCCCGCCGACGCGCCGGCCAACGAGCTCACCGTGGAAGGCTTCGAGCCGCCGCCCCCAGTGGTGCAGGCCGTGGAACGGATCACGGCGGCCGCCGGCATCGAGATCGGCGGGGTCGAGTACATGATCGACGACCGCGACGGTCGCCTCTACTACTACGACGTCAACGCGCTCTCCAACTTCGTGGCCGACGGCCCCCGAGTGGTGGGCTTCGACCCCTTCGCCCGCCTGGCCGACTGGCTGGAAGAGGAGCTGGCCCGGGCCACCGCGCCACGTCGCTCCCCACCCGCCTCCCTTCTCTCCGCGCCCGCCACCACCGGTGCCGGCGCCACACTCGAGGTGACACCATGAGATTCGGATACTGGCTCCCCGTCTTCGGCGGATGGCTCAGGAACGTCGATGACGAAGGGATGGAGGCCACCTGGGAGTACGTGAGCCGCCTGGCCCGGAGAAGCGAGGAGATCGGCTTCGACCTCACCCTCCTGGCCGAGCTGAACCTGAACGACATCAAGGGGATGGAGGCGCCGTCCCTCGACGCCTGGAGCACCGCCGCCGCCCTGGCCGCCGTGACCCGGCGCCTGGAGCTCATGGTGGCCGTCCGGCCCACATTTCACGAGCCGGCGCTCCTGGCCAAGCAGGCCGCCAACATCGATCACATCAGCGGCGGGCGACTGTCGCTGAACGTGGTCTCCTCGTGGTGGGCCACCGAGGCCCGGAAGTACGGCATCCGCTTCGACCGTCACGATGAGCGCTACGCCCGGACCGGCGAGTGGCTGGAGGTGGTGAACGGGATGTGGAGCGAGCCCCGCTTCTCCTTCTCCGGCAAGTACTACGAAGTGGAGGAGGCCATCCTGGAGCCCAAACCCGTCCAGCGCCCCCGCCCCACCCTCTACGCCGGCGGCGAATCCCCCGCGGGCAAGGCCCTCATCTCCCGGGCGTGCGACGCCTGGCTCACCCACGGCGATCCCCCGGAGACCATCGCCCGGAAGGTGGCCGACATGCGTCGCCGCCGAGAGGAGCTGGAGCTTGCTCCCATGCGCTTCGGGGCCGCCGGGTACGCGGTGGTCCGCCCCACCGAGGCTGAGGCTCGCCGCGAGGTGGAGCGCATCACCGATGTCCGACAGAGCGCCCGGGGGTTCGCCAACTACCAGGACTGGATCCAGAACACCAAGCTGGAGCGACAGGTGAGCCTCCAGGACTACTCGGTCTCGAATCGCGGCCTCCGGAGCGGCCTGGTGGGCACCCCCGAACAGGTGGCCGAGCAGGTCCTGGCCTTCGAGGCCGCCGGCCTCGACCTCCTCCTCCTGCAGTTCAGCCCGCAGCACGAAGAGATGGAGCGCTTTGCCGAGGAAGTCATCCCCCTGGTCCGGGAGGCGTCGGACGCCCCGTCGGACGATCGCCGGCCCGTGGGTGCCCAGACCCCATGATCGACGCATTCATCGGGCGCACGCCCACAGTTCAGCTGAAACGGATCGTGGAGCCGGAAATGGCGGAGGTGTGGGTGAAGGTGGAAGGGATGAACCCCGGCGGCTCCATCAAGGACCGCCCGGCCCTGGCCATGATCCGGGACGCCGAGGAGCGGGGAATCATCAGCCCTGGAGACACCCTGGTGGAGCCCACCTCCGGCAACACGGGGATCGGTCTGGCCCAGGTGGCCTCGGCCCGCGGGTACCGTCTCATCCTGTGTCTGCCCTCGTCCATGAGCATGGAGCGAAAGCGGACCTTGAAGGCGTACGGGGCCGAGCTGGTTCTCACCGACCCGGAGCGGCGCATGCTGGAGGCCATCGAGGTGGCCGAGGCCATCCGCGACCGGGAGGGGGCCTTCATGCCCGACCAGTTCCGCAACCCGGCCAACCCCCGGGTGCACTACGAGGTCACCGGCCCCGAGTTGTGGGCCGACCTGGACGGCCGCATCGATACCTTCGTCTACGGCTCCGGAACCGGGGGCACCATCTCCGGGGTGGGACGCTTCTTGAAGGAGCAGGATCCCGAGATCCAGGTGGTGGCGGTGGAGCCGGGTCGCAGCGCGGTCATGCACGGCGAGCCCCGGGGCCAGCACCGCTTCCAGGGAATGGGGCCGGGGTTTCTTCCCGACAACCTGGACCGCAGCGTCATTGACCGGGTCAAGAAGGCCTGGGAGGAGGAGGCCTTCCCCACCGCCCGCCGCCTGGCCCGGGAGGAAGGGCTCTTCGTGGGAATGAGCAGCGGGGGGATCGTGCAGGCCGCCCTGGAGGTGGCCCGGGAGCTGGGGCCGGGGCACCGCGTGGCGTGCATCGCGCCCGACTCCGGCGCCCGGTACCTGACGACGGACCTCTATGGGGAAGAGGAGGCGGAAGCGGCCGCGGCGGCTCGGGGGTGAGGCGGAGTGTGATCCTGCGGTGGACCTGCTCGGGCAATCCACCTCCCTCGAGCAGTCCGCCTGATGGGCCCGGCAGGATTCGAACCTGCGACCCTTCGATTATGAGTCGAGTGCTCTAACCACTGAGCTACGGGCCCGGGCGGTGCCCGTCCGCGATGGGACGGACGCCACCCTGGCACCCAAGCTAGAGCGCACCGGGGCCCGGGTCCAGCCCGGGGGCACCGTACCGCCGACGCCGGCTTCAGTTCTGCCCGGAGTTCCCGTCCTGCAGGGTATACCGGAGTCGGGCCGCCATGCCCTCGCCCTCCAGATCCAGGCGATCGGCCCCTTCGCCCGAGAGCTCCTGCACGTCGGCGTGCTGCTCGAAGGCACCACCGATCAGGTGGTCGGCGTAGTCCGGGTTGGCCCGGATGAAGTTGCGGCTCACCAGGAGGGTGTCCACCCGGGCTTCCTTCAGCGCCCGCTCCACGTCACCGGGTCCCAGGGCTCCGCGTCCGCCGGCCCGGGCCAGGTTGATGACCTCTTCCAGCAGCTCGCCCTGCATCCGCTGGTTCACCTTCGAGGCCGCCTTCTCCAGCGCATCGCGCACCTCGGCCTCGGACATCTCCAGGCGCAGGGACGGCTCCTCGGCCACTCGGGCCTTCACCGAGTTGGAAAGGTGGGCCTTGGCGGCGGCCACTGCTTCCGACGTTCCGCCTATGACCAGGAGGCCCTCCTCGCCCACCCGCTCCGTCACAAGATCCATGAGCTTCTTGAGCATCCGCTCCGAGCCCACCTCCAGGAACTTCTGGGCGGCGTCGGTGCCGGTCTTGCCCCGCACACCGGTGTGGCTGGTGGCCCGCTTCGAGACGTTGATGTCGGTGAGATCGCCCAGGAAGGTCTCGGCATTCAGGTTCTTGGGCTCCCCGAGCTCGCCGTTGCGATACTCGAAAATCCGGGCCCGTCGGCTGTCCACCAGGACGGTGAGCACCAACCGTTCCTGCTTGAGGGCCCGAACGTAGGGAGCCACCCGGATGCCGCCCTCCCAGCGTACCAGGTCCGGCATGGGAACCCGGACCGCCTTTCCGTACACGAGCTCGGAGGGAGTTGCGAAGCCCACCCAGCCCTGATCGGGGAGAAAGTTGTCGTGCTCTCCCAGCGCCTTCTCGATCCGCTTGAGAGCCTTGTTGAAGTCCTCTTCCTCGTCGGGCCGTCCCCCGTTCAGGGCCCGACGAACCTCGTTCACCTGCTGGTCCAGGCGACGCTTCCAGACCGTCCGCTCGGCGAAGTCCGTCGCCTTACCGTTCAGGTACACGCTCAGCACCTTCTCCTGGCGGAAGTTCCGGTAGAGTTCCACCAGTTCGTCGTGGGTCAGCATGGCACTCCTTTGTCGAGGCTGGCAAGACAGATTTCAGGTGCCGGGGGCGGGCAGGGACGGACAGCGCGCCGCCTCGGCATACTCTCATTCCCCGGCAAGGGGCAGGGGTTCCGATCGCCGGCCGGGCCGCCGTCACGAACCCCGGCGTTATCGGGTTCCGAAGAGCCGGTCGCCGGCGTCGCCGAGGCCGGGAAGGATGAAACCCTTCTCGTTCAGCTCCCGGTCCAGCGCCGCCGTGTAGATGGGCACGTCCGGGTGCGCCTCCCGGAACGCCGTCACTCCCTCCGGCGCCGCCACCAGGCACATGAAGCGGATGTTCTCGGCACCCCGATCCTTCAGGAGCTGCACCGCTGCCACCGCCGATCCACCGGTGGCCAGCATGGGATCCAGGACCACGAACTCGCGTCCGCCTGGATTCCCGGGGATCTTGAAATAGTACTCCACCGGCTCCAGCCGCTCCTCGTCCCGGTAGAGCCCCACATGGCCGACCCGTGCACCCGGCACCAGGCGGACGATCCCCTCCACCATGCCCAACCCCGCTCGCAGGATCGGCACCACCACCATCTTCTTGCCCCGGATCCGGTGCGCGGAGGTTCGCTCGAGGGGCGTCGACACCTCCACCTCCTCCAGGGGGAGATCTCGGGTCACCTCGTACGCCATGAGGGTGGCGATCTCGTCCACCAACTCCCGGAACTGCTTCTTGGACGTGGCCCGGGAGCGGAGGTACGAGAGCTTGTGCTGGATCAGAGGGTGATCCAGGACCGTCAGATTCGGAGGAAGGGTCTTCATGGCCGGAGAAGGATGCAGGTTCGGCTTCGGGCCGCTCCCGAAGCGGGCTTCTCACGGTACCACGAGGATCGTCCGGTGGGAAGTGGGGTTTGCTCGGAGAAGGAAGGCGAGGCGCCCATTCCGCCGTCGCGGGCCCTTCCCCTTCGACTCCGCCCCTGCAACTCAGGCACCGTCCCTCGACCATGTCGCCCAGGAATCAGGATCCATTCGCCCAGGCCCGGGAGGACATGGTCCGAGAGCAGCTCGAATCCAGGGGCGTCCGGGATCCCCGGGTGCTGGACGCCATGCGACGCGTCCCCCGGGAGCACTTCCTCACCGGAAGCGCCGCCCGGAGTCCTCGCCATGTCTACGCCGACGGCGCCCTGCCCGTGGGCCGGGGCCAGACCCTGTCGCAGCCCTTCATGGTGGCGGCCATGACCGAGGCCCTGGAGCCTCGAGCCCACCATCGGGTCCTGGAGATCGGCACCGGCACCGGATATCAGACCGCCGTTCTGGCCGAGATCGTGGACCAGGTCTGGACGGTGGAGGTGGACGAGGTCCTGGCCGAGACGGCCCGGGAGCGCCTGGGGGAGCTGGGCTACGACAACATCCACTTCCACGTGGGCGACGGGAGCCTGGGATGGCCCGACGGCGCCCCCTACGACGGGATCATCGTCACCGCCGGGGCGCCGAACCTGCCCCCGCCCCTGGTGGCCCAGCTCGCCTCCGACGGGCGCCTGGTCATCCCGGTGGGGCCCCGCACGCTGCAGGAGCTCCTGGTGGTCTGGTCGGAGGACGGAGAGGTTCGAACCCGCACCCTCATGGAGTGCCGCTTCGTGCCGCTGGTGGGAGAAGAGGGGTGGCGGCCCCCTACCGCTTGATCCGTTCCCCCTGGTCCTCGTAGCGGAAGATCCAGGCGCCCATCCGACCCGGCCGGATCCGGCCCGTGGCCTCGCCGTACTCGTGGTCGCCGTGGGAGCCCGCGTCCAGGGGGTCCCGTGCCAGGAGCTCGGCGCGGTAGCCCTGGATCCGCTCTCGCCAGCGCTCCCAGTTCGCCGCCCGCAGGTCCACCCAGCCCCGGTCGATGAGCACCTGGGCCTCCACGCTCTCGTCCTCTTCGGGCACCACCTTGAGCCGGGGGCCACGGAGCATCGACACCCCGTCGGGCAAGAGGATGGGGAGCCCGATGGTGACGATCCGCTGCCGGAGGTCGTCGTCGGCCGAGACCAGCTCGCCGGCCCGGCGGGCAGTGGCCTCCGGGTCCAGCCCCGCCGCCGAGTCCACCGTGCCGAACAGGCGCTGCAGGATGGCGGCCTCGAAGAGAAGCTTCGAGAGCCGGGGCGGCCCCAGCATCTCGTAGGCCACCCCCTGCACCCCGTGGGCCTCCTCCAGCGCCTCCATCCGCTCCAGCGCCTGCCCCCGCAGGATCCCGGCCCGGTACGTCGGCCCCATGGTAGAGGCGTCCAGGGCCGCCACCACGTCCCGCCCCGAGGGGATCCCCCGGATCTCCCGGATCACGTTCTCGGCGATCTCCTCGGGAGTCACGTACTCCATGAGTCCCAGCGCCGTCAGCGTCTCGAACTCCGAGGGGGCGAACAGGCCGTTCTCGCCCGAGTCCACGTACACCCCGGTGAGGGGCTCGTCCATGACGGTCCAGGCGTCGGGGGTCGATCCGCTCAACGCCTCCTCCACCGATAGGGGCCGGGTGGCGTCGCAGCGCATCAGCGGACCGTCGCCCCGGGTGATGGGACCGTAACCCAGCGACTTCCACGAGATGGCGGCGGTGGGCTTGATCTCCTTGACCGCCGGGGCCCCCGGCGTCCGGGACATGAGAAAGAGGAGGAGCGACTGGGCACCGGCCAGGCCCGCCTTCGCCAACAGCACCCGGGAGGGCCGCTCCTCGGAGTGGGTGAAGGGCACGTTCAGCCCCATCCCCCCGGTCCCCGCCGTCCCGATCTTCACGTACATCCGCGTATCGGCCCGCTTCATCCCCTCCAGGGCGACCTGGGTGTGGCGGATGAGCTGGGGCAGGTACAGGGAGGCCAGGTGGGTCTCCACCGCGGCCCGGTCCACATTCCCCGTCTCGGCCATCTCCCGGAGTCCCGCCGCCGAGCGGAAGGCGTCCTGGTAGGCCAGCGCCCCGGCGGTATTCACCGAGTCCACCACCACCGACGGGGAGACCTCGGTCAGGAGCCTCCCCAGCGCCGAGCGGGTGAAGACCTCCTCGGTGAGCTCCCCGTAGAGGTCCTCGATGAAGCGCCCTCGGGCCGCCTCGTCGGCCAGCACCTCGGCCCGGGGCCGGAGCGACGAATCGGCGGGCACGAAGAGGTCGCCCCAGGAGGGCTCGATCTCCACGCCCTCCGACCGGGGATCCTCCCGGAGCAGGCCCACCGCCTCCTCGGCCTCATCCCGACGGAGCGAGGCCACCACCAGTCGCCCGGGTCCGAAGTCCAGCATCCGGCGCGCCACGGCCAGACCCACCAGTCCGGCGCCACCCAACAGGAGAATCGTCTGATCCCGGAGTTCCATGCTCCTCCTTGAGAACGTCTCTGAAAAGTTTACTCGAGTTCGATCCGCCGCCAATCTCGCCGCGAATCTAAGGGAGACCCTCTCGGCGTGCGAGGTTCAATCGAACGTCCGCTCGTCCCTGCCGGCCCCCGTCACTCCGCCGGCAGCCCGGCGGCCCGGCGGAGGGCCCGCACCTCGCTCAGCGAGAGCTCTCGCCACTCCCCGGGCTTCAGGTCCGTCAGGCGCAGCGGACCAAACCGGACCCGCCTGAGGCGACGCACCGGGTGACCCACCGCCTTCAGGAGCCGGCGCACCTCCCGCTTCCGCCCCTCCCGCAGGACCAGCGAGACGATGGCTCCCTTCTCCTCCGAAGCCCGGAGGACGCGCACCTCTTCGGGCCGGGCCAGCCCGTCCTCCAGCTTCACCCCCTGGGCCAGCCGCTCCACCGTCCGAACCGAGGGGATCCCCCGCACCCACGCCCGATACTCCCGGGAGACCTCCGACGACGGATGCAGGAGTCCGTGAACGGCGTCGCCGTCGTTGGTGAAGATGAGGAGCCCCTCGGTGTTCATGTCCAGTCGCCCCACGTACCGGAGCGAATCGGATCCGTCTGGCAGGAGGGAGTAGACGGTGGGTCGGCCCTGGGGATCCTTCCGCGTGGTGAGGGTCCCCCGGGGCTTGTTCAGCACCAGCCACCGGGTGGGGTCCAGGCGCACCTCCCGTCCGTCCACCTCCACCCGATCCCGGCCCGGCACCACCTTGCTGCCCGGGGTCACCACCCGCCGGCCGTTCACCTTCACCCGACCCTGGGCCATGATCCCCTCGGCCTCGCGCCGGGACGCCACCCCGGCCCGGGACAGAAACTTCTGTAGCCGCATCTCCTCGTCCTCAACCCTCATCGGCGGTCTCTTCATCATCTTCCGGCAGGATGGGCTCGGAGCGATCTCGGAGCACCACCGGGAGGTCGTCGGGGCGCGGCAGGTCGTCCATGGACCGGAATCCGAAGTGCTCCAGGAAGCGGGGGGTGGTCCCGTACAGGAGGGGCCGCCCCAGCCCTTCGCCCCGTCCCACCACCTCCACCAACCCCCGGTCCTGGAGGGTCCGGATCACCGCCGACGACCCCACGCCCCGGACGTACTCCACCTCCAGGCGTCCGATGGGCTGACGGTAGGCGATGATGGCCAGGGCCTCCAGCGCCGGGCCCGAGAGCCTCGAGGGGCGAGGCACCGTGTCGAAGCGGTCCAGGTAGGACGCGAACTCGGGTCGGGTCACCACCTGGTAGCCCTCGGCCACCTCCACCAGGCCGAAGGCCCGCTCCGCCTCCATGTAGAAGCTCTTGAGCCGGGCCAGGGCCTCCTCCACCGCGTCCTCGTCCAGCGACTCGTCGGCCCGGGCGATCTCATCGGCCCGGAGGGGGGCGTCACTGGCGAAGAGCACCGCCTCCACGATCTGCTCGGCATTCACGTCGGGTCTTCCTCCTGATCTGGGTCCTCGGGGTGATCGTCCTCCGCCCGCTCCAGCTCCCGGGCGTACAGCCACAGCTCGTGGAAGGGCACGGTCTGCCGAAGGTGGATCCGTCGGCGCCGACTCAGTTCGAGTCCGGCCAGAAAGGTCATCACACCGTGCATCCTTTCCCCGAAGGGCGCCACCAGGCGGGCGAACTCCACGCCGTCCTTCTCCCGGAGGGTGTTCAGGATCAACACCGCCTTCTCCTCCATGGAGACCGTCCGGGGCACCACCCGGTGCTCCCGGTCCACGGGCTCCGGCGGGCGCACCTCCAGCGCCGCCTGGAACACGTCGTCCCAGGTGGTCTCCAGGGGAACCTCCTCTGCGGCCGGCCGGGGGCGATCCTCCACGTAGCCCTTCCCCCGCATCCGAGCGCGCTGCGCTTCGGCCCGCTCCATGAGACGGGTGATCTCGCGGATCTGCTCGTACTCCAGGAGCCGGCGCACCAGCTCGGCCCGGGGATCGTCGTCTTCCTCGTCACTGGGACGGGGCAGCACCATCTGGGCCTTGATCCGGATCAGGGTGGCGGCCATCTCCAGGAACTCCCCCGCCGAGTCCAGCCGGTCGGCCCCGATCCCCTTCACCGCAGCCAGAAACTGGGCCGTGATCCGGTGAATGGGGATGTCGAAGATATCGATGTCCTGCCGGCGGATCAGGTGCAGGAGAAGGTGAAGCGGGCCGTGGAAGCGTTCCAGTTCCACCATGAAGTCCGCGGCGGGATCCGGCTCCAGGCCGCCAGGGGCCAGGGGCGAGGCGGTCACGGTGCCGCTGCCCCCGGGTCCACTCCGGCGCCCAGCCCCGTGACGTCGACGCCCACCAGCGCCAGGAGCAGCCCGGTCAGCACCTGCACCGGCACCATGATGATCCGGAAGCCGCCCGGCACCAAAAAGAGGAAGGCCAGGAGCGCCAGGATCCCGAAGCGGCCGAACGAGCGGTAGTGCTCCCGCACCGAGGCCGGCAACAGGTAGTACATGACGTGGGAGCCGTCCAGCGGGGGGACCGGGATCAGGTTGAAGATGGCCAGGATCAGGTTGATCAGGATCCCGTAGAACGCGGCCGCTGCCACGAGGCCGCCCACGCCCTCGGCACCCAGCTCCGCCCCGAAGGCCGCCAGGGGCACCAGCGCCACCGCGAAGCCCACCGCCAGGAGGAGGTTCACGACGATCCCCGCCAGCGAGACCCGGATGTCGCCCCCCTTCCGGTCGCGGAAGTTGGACGGGTTCACCGGCACCGGCTTGGCCCATCCGAAGATGAAGCCGCCCGGCGCCGCGATGAGAAGCGCCGGCACCAGGATCGAGCCCACCGGATCCAGGTGCGGGATCGGGTTCAGGGTGATCCGGCCCTGGCGCTCGGCGGTGGGGTCACCCTCCCGCCGGGCGACCCACGCGTGGGCCACCTCGTGCAGGACGATGGAGAACAGGAGAACCGCGATGATGAGTAGCCATTCCATAGACCGGAAAAGCTACCGGGATCCGGAGATCGGAGCCAGGGTGCGGGCAAGGGTTCA